>JBMOKS010000635.1:0-6458 GCA_049324355.1 Bacteroidota bacterium | reverse complement strand
AAGAACCGAAGAGGAGGCATCGCTGGCCCTGGCTGCGATCTACAAAAGATATTATGCGAGATTGAAGCTGGAAACACGCGATAAAGGTTATCGCTTTTATTTGCATCCGCTGGTGAAGATTACGCCGGGTCCGGAGCTCTCCAACCAGATGGGATCTGGCATGCCGGATATCCTATTGATCATGATGAGCGTGCTGGCGGCCATTATTATGGTTATGGCATGCTTCAACTATACCAACCTGATGATCGCTAAGTCGCTGTCACGCGCCCGCGAAATTGGTGTCAGAAAAATTGTTGGTGCACAACGCTGGCAAGTGTTCGCACAGTTCGTTGGTGAGGCAATGATCTTTTCATTGTGTGCTTTAGCTATTTCATACTTATTCCTGCAGGTATTGAAACCGGCGTTCCTGCAGATGCGACTTACCCGGGAGTTTCCGGTAAGCCTGGAAGAAGATGTCGGTCTTTATCTGTATTTTCTGCTGTTCGCCGTTGTTATCGGCATCATCGCGGGACTTTTGCCAGCAGGCTACCTTTCAGCGTTCCGGGCCGTTAAGGTGCTCAAAGATCCGGGAAATATCAAAGTCTATTCCAGGCTCACCTTTCGAAAGATCCTCATGGTAACGCAATTTGCGCTTTCCCTTACATTTATCATTGTGGTGTTTGTCATTTATCGTCAGATGAATTTTATGGTGACGACCGATTATGGCATTGATGATAAAAATACGATCAACGTTAGGTTGCAGGGACTTGCGTTTGACAGACTCGCCAACGAGATGAGAAAACTTCCGGGTGTGATCCGCGTTGGCGGCGTATCGCACAGCCTGGGAACATGGGCCGACGGCGCAAGCGACTATCGGAAAAATAAAGACGATGCACCTTTCACGATGCGCGATTTTATGGTTGATGAAAATTATCTGGCCAACCTTGATGTGAAATTTTTAGCGGGCGGCAACTTCGAAGCCACCAAAGAAGGTGAGTTCGAGAAACACGTGATCCTAAATGAAACAGCACTGAAAGGTTTTGGATTCAAAGACCCGGTTTCTGCAGTGGGGCAGACTTTGTATGTCAACGATACGGTAATGCTTGCCGTGATTGGCGTAATGAAGGATTTTCACTTCCGTCCGCTGAGCTATCAGATCGGTCCCCTGGCGATGCGGTATAACACTGGCGAGCTTGGTTATGTAAGCGCCAGAATTGTTCCTTCGCAGAAAGATCAGGTGGTGGCGGCCCTGGAGGCGATCTGGAAAAAGTTGGACCCCGTACACCCGCTGGAATGGCAGATGATGGAAGACCAGATCGATCAAGCCTATGATGACGCGGGCTTCAGTGACATCCTGACGATGGTAGGTTACATCGGTTTCCTGGCTATTACCATCGCATGCCTGGGCATGCTGGGTATGGCTATGTATGCCACACAAACTCGCGTGAAAGAGATCGGCGTGCGCAAAGTGATGGGCGCCAGTGTTCCCGATATTACGCTGTTGCTGAGCAAATCATTTCTGATGTTGATCGGCATAGCGGTGGTAGTGTCTGTTCCCATCAGCTTCTGGCTGGGAACAGCGTTCTTGGAACTGTATGCCTATAAGATCCAGATCTCGGTAGGATTGATCCTCAGCGGCGTGATCCTTGTCTTATTGTTGGGCTTGATCACTATCTGCTCACAAACGATAAAGGCTGCCCTCACCAATCCGGTGAAGTCGCTTCGATACGAATAGAATTGTCCCTGCTGATTCATGGGCCTTGGTTTCTTGGTTCTGAGGGCCGGAAAAATATTTTTATGCTGCCTGTAACCATTTATTTAAAGGGTGGTAATTTGATTCTACTAGACTTGTTGAACCCATGATCAAAAATTACATTATTTCCGTTCTACGCTATATTGCAAAAAATAAAGCGTTTACGTTTATCAATATCCTGGGACTGGCTATTGGTATGATGGCCTGTATGCTCATCACCCAGTTCGTCATGCACGAATTCAGTTACGATAACTTTCATGAAAAGAAGGATCGCATATTCAGGGTTCAGCTTGATCGATACAACAAAGGGGAAATTTCCACCCGTTGGGCTTCCGGATGCGCTGGAATCGGCCCCGACCTGAAGTCCAATTTTCCCGAGGTAGATCTCTATACCAGGCTTGTTAAAAGTAACGCTTTGCTCTCCACTTCGGACCGATACTTCAAGGAAGAAGCCGTTTATTATTGTTCCGAAGATTTCTTTAAGATCTTTTCTGTCAAGTTGATCGAAGGGCAGGACTCTCTCGTACTGAAAGACCCCTATAAGGTCGTGTTGTCGAGATCCATGGCCAAGAAATATTTTGGCGATGTGAACCCGGTGGGAAAGATGATGAAGAATAACGGCCGAACGGAATATGAGGTAACAGGCATTTTCGAAGACCTTCCGGCCAATACGCACATGAAGATTGACGCACTCTTTTCCTTTTCTACTTACATTAAACTAGTGAACGACCCCGTGATGTCGTGGCAATGGGACGGCTTCACGACTTATATTCTGCTGGACGAAAGATCTGATGTGAAACAATTCGAAGCCAAACTTCCGGCCTTTGTTCAAAAACAGGCGGGAGAGGAACTAAAGCGCGACAATGCAGACATGGTCTTCCATCTTCAGCCAATCACCGACATTCATTTGGATTCCGATTTCATAGGCGAGTTTAAATCCAACGGCGACCGGCAATCAGCATACTTTTTATCGATTGTGGCCGCATTGATCCTGGTTATCGCGTGGATCAATTACATCAATCTTTCGACAGCCAAGTCCATCGAGCGCGCACGCGAAGTGGGGGTTCGTAAAGTGATGGGTGGATTTCGCTCGCAGCTTATTCAACAGTTCCTCTTAGAGTCGGTATTGCTGAATACTACCGCCGTTGTCATTGCTATTCTGCTGGTTATTTTCCTGACGCCTTCTTTTAGCGAACTCACCGGCCGCGATCTGGGCTTTACACTTTTTCGGCAAAATATTTTCTGGATCTGGATATTGATACTGATTGTGGGCGGCGCATTGCTATCGGGGCTCTACCCGGCTTTCGTTCTCTCCGGATACAAGCCCGTAGAAGTGTTGAAAGGCAGGTTCAAAAATACTGACCGGGGCGTATACTTTCGGAAAGGTATGGTGATCACGCAGTTCATCGCGTCCATCACCCTGATTGTAGGAACGTTTACTGTTTATCAGCAGATCCGGTACATGCAGAATCAGGAACTTGGTGTGAATATTGAACAGACCCTGGTGTTGAGCTCACCCAACGTTGTTGATTCTACTTATCAGCAGAAGTTCCAGGTTTTCAAACAAAACATTTTGCAATATCCTGAGGTTACCACTGTAACCGCATCGACCTCCGTTCCTGGCCGACAACCCGACTGGAATGCCGGCGGTATCAGGCTATTGAGCCAACGCGAAGATGAAGCCAATCAGTACCGTGTGATCATGATGGATCATGACTTCATCAAATCATTCGGCCTCGAGGTAGTGGCGGGTCGTGGATTTTCGGGCGAGTCCTCCAACGAAGAGCGAAACGTGTTGCTCAATGAATCGGGATGCAAGCTCATGGGCTTTGCCAAGGTAGAGGATGCCTTGAACGAACAGATCAACTTCTGGGGCGATACATTCAAGATCGTGGGTGTTATAAAGAACTATCACCAGGAGTCATTGAAGAAAGCCTACGATCCGATGGTGTTCCGATATTCGCAGGCTCCCGGAGGGTATTATGCCATCAAATTTAATACTGCCAATGTACAAGAGTCTATGCTGAAGTTCGAGCAGCACTGGAAAGCACTATTCCCGGGCAACCCGCTCATAAGCTTCTTTTTGGACGATCATTATAATCAACAGTATCAGTCTGACCGGCAGTTTGGAAAAGTGTTCGGAATATTTTCGTCGTTGGCCATTTTTATTGCATGTTTGGGGTTATTCGGGCTATCATCGCTCACAGCCCTACAGCGTACGAAAGAGATCGGTGTAAGAAAGGTGCTGGGTGCATCTGTACCCAGTATTCTGTCGCTGGTCAGTAAAGACTACATTTTGTTGATGCTTGTAGCCATTGTGCTGGCGGTGCCGCTGGCCTGGTGGATCATGCACTCGTGGCTGGAAGCATTTGCCAATCGCATCAGCTTGTCGTGGTGGATTTTCGCCATACCAAGCTTGCTGGCGATCTTCGTAGCGATGCTCACCGTTAGCATCAACACCCTCAAAGCAGCGAGAACAAATCCGGCGAAGTCGTTGCGTTACGAATAGCGTAGTTCGCAAGGAGGTAGTTGTAAAGGAGTAGATTACAACTTTGTGATATTTCATTATGAATTAGCCTCTCTTCTGTAATTGTCGAGACATTACCGTAATTCGTTATTTCAAATTACCTTGTGACCGAAGTAATTTACAATCGGTTATGACGAACTACGTTTTAGTGGCCTTCGCGTCAGTTATCTTTTCTTCGTGTGTAGAAATGGCGGAGAGCATCTTTCTTTCTAAAAATTTTGTCAGCCTAAGAGAGGACCAGGGGATGGTCATCGTGAGGAATTCTACATCGGATTCTTTGAAATTAGCGGGCAGTTTTTTTAATAACCTACCCTATAGTGAGAAGACCTTTACAATTACCCTGGCATCCGGAGAACAGGATACATTGAAGTTTAATTTTGCGTTTCCTGATTTTATTCACATCGATGAGCCGCATTACTTCAGAGTCTTCAATGCCCCCGGAAAAATTCTTCATGCAGAGATTTTATCGATCTCGGCCACAAAAGCCGACGTTAAGTTTCGGGGAGACTTTGGTGACATCAACGATTACTATTTGGCGCATCACAATAAAATGGGATGGCAGCATGAGTTAAATAGGCCATATTATTTGCTGGCAGATACACTTGATGATTTTAATCAATTCCCTCAACACGCGGATTCGATAACCGATCTCAGCCTTCGGTTTTTGTCGGGCTACGTGGGCGACCTTCCTTTGTGGTTTAAAAAACATGAAACATGGAGACTTAAATATTTGGGAGGATTCCTGAAGTACAACACATTATTTTCCAAACGGTTCTATTCAGGTGAAGCTATTCCTGTGAGCAATGATTACTACTCTTTTTCGAACGATCTTCCGCTGAATAATACTGAAATGATTCTGAATAGTGAATACTTGATGTATACTAATTCTTTTATCTCAGAGCTCAGACATAAGACAAAGATCAATTGCGAAGGCGATCTGATGATGTGTATTATCGATAGCCTCACGGGCGTCAATGCTACCAGGGATATTCTTAAAATGCAGCGGTTGTCGATGTTGCACAGGCAATCAACTGCAGACTATCGTGATGTTCTTTCAAGAACGCTTTTTGTCGACCCGGCCAATAAATCAATACTGGATTCGCTCATCAAAGTCAAGCGTGAATTGCCCAGAACAGGTGAGCCTGTTCCGCCGATGAAGCTCGTCAACCTTGATGGTGAGAAAGTTTTGTTGTCTGAATTCCTGGGCCATCGTGTCATCATCAATTTTTGGGCTACCTGGTGTGGGCCTTGTATCAAAGAGTTTCCATTCGAGAACCAGCTCCATCAGCGATACAAAGATATGGGGCTGGTCGTCGTCAACGTGTGCGTTGACTCCGATAAGGATAAGTGGAAGAAGGTTTCCGTCGGCGAGAATTTATCTATGGTAAATCGCTATGTGGAAAGAGATCAATTTCGTAAGCTTCACGAGGCGTTTGGCCTCGGTGAATTGCCCAAAAGTATTGTCTTAGATCAAAATATGCGCGTGAGTGATAATAATTTTAAAAGAGCGAGCACAATAGATGAACGCGATATCAAAAGGATACTAGGCGGAAAATAGAGCAATCACCTGAGTTCTTTCAGAGCTTTAATTCTGTACTGCGAATATTCCTTTGCGACTTTAATCGTATCGTCCGAATTCAGGTAACGCTTATAGTATTCGATCGCTTGTGTTTTGTCTTTGTAAAAAGTATCGTAATTGCGCGCGAGATGGTAAAGCAAGATGTCTGACTTGGAAGTTTCGTATGCTGCTTTATAATACTTGATAGCCTTTTTAAAATCTTTGGCCTCTTCGAAGCTCATGGCGAGTTGGGTGTAGTAAGTGCCAATGTTATCAGATATACCTTCCTCGATGGCAAGGTTCAGGTATGTGATTGAATTCGGAATGTCTTTGAGTTGCTGATAGGCTACTCCCATGTAATAATAGATCCAGTCCGCCTTGGCGCCCGACCGGAGAAGAAATTCCATGCAGGGCAGAACTTTGTCGTATTGATTCAATTGAAAATAACTTACACCCAGCAACCTGGCGTAGCTTGGGATGGTGTCGTTACTTTCCAACAGTCGGTTTATCGTAGTCACAACATCGCCGTATTGCTCCTGACTCAGTTGTGATTTTGCCCGGAGCAAGCTGAGTTGAGGATGTTCTTTGTTAAAGGTCAGCCCTTGTGTCAATAGGCTATCCAGCAAATGATATTGTTCAAG
>JBMOKS010000634.1:0-6511 GCA_049324355.1 Bacteroidota bacterium | reverse complement strand
GTAAGTTGTTCAAAGTTTTTAGCTTATGTTTTCTCCAAATAATTCGTTTGGGAAAACTCCTCCTTAAATTTATCCAGGTTTTTATCTTTTTCATATAGCATGATCTCCATTCTTGTTTTCTCCGTCCGGGATATTGACCGGCCAATATCATTGTATGGTTTTTTAAAATAAAATGATCGTTGATTCAGTTTTTAATTTCATCTTCGCATTTCAAGTACTGCTGATGAGCAAGTTTTCTTCCGCGCAGATCGCTACTGGATTATTATTTGCCATGTTCTGGGCTTCAGCTTCCGTAGCTGGCAAATTCGGCTTATTCTCCGTTGAGCCACTGGTATTATTTAACGTTCGGTTTCTTGCCGCTGGCATTGTGTTGTTGGCCTTTGCCTATGTTATTCAAAAGAGCAGCGTACCGAACGGAATAGAATGGAGACAACTAACCATTTTCGGTGCTTTCAATACAACATTGTATTTGGGCATATTTGTCATTGCATTGCAACACGTGACGCCGGGGATCACTACCCTAGCCGTGGGTCTCAATCCTTTATTCATCAGCCTGATGTCGGCCATCTGGATGAAACGAACCGTTCGAGCGACCGAATGGCTAAGCATTGCTTTAGGGATCGCCGGTGTGTTTGTTGCAGCTTATCCGCTACTACACACGAGTCACGCCACGCTTGGTGGGCTTATGCTGCTCGCGTTGAGCATGATCGCTTATTCCATCGGTGCTGTTTATTATGCCGCTGTTCCCTGGAAATTATCACGTATTACCATCAACGCCTGGCAGGTCTTTATCGGTGGCCTCTTGTTGATGCCTTTTACATGGGTCATGCACAAACATGAAAACAATTTCGACATGCGCTTCTGGGTCTCATTGGCTTGGCTTGTTTTCCCGGTGTCGATCCTGGCTGTGCAACTTTGGTTGCGCCTGTTGAAGTCTGACGCCGTTCGCGCGTCGCTATGGCTTTACCTTTGTCCTGTATTTGGGTTCTTTTACGCTGCCATCCTCTTGAATGAACCGATCAGTGCGTATACTTTTGGGGGCACTTTATTGGTAATGGCGGCGCTTTACATTGGGCAAAAAAAATAGTTCCGCATTTCCAATCGGGCAGGCACGGAGATGCATTACTGATGATTTTTGCCTATTTTATGAGAAGCTTTTCAACCATTACCCCCAATACCATGGCCTTCAAAAATGCGATCAGCTGGTTTGAGATCCCGACCAACAATTTGGAACGGGCTCAGAAATTCTATGAAACGATCATGAATATTTCCATGACGACACTGGACCTGCAAAATATCAAGATGCGCCTATTCCCCATAGATGACCCAATGGGTATTGGCGGAGCACTGGTTTATGCCGTCGGTTTCTACAAACCATCGCTCCACGATGGGCCGCTGGTATACCTGAATGGTAATCCGGATGTGCAAATCGTGCTCGATAGAGTCGAAAAGGCCGGTGGAAAAATTCTCGTTCCAAAAACTCAGATATCGCCGGAGTACGGCTACATGGCCATCATCGCCGACACCGAAGGCAACCGGATTGCCTTTCATTCGCTACCCCAGTAATGGATCAGAAAAATATCAGATACAACAGAAAAAGTAAGGCCAGAAAAATAGCTGCCCATTTGATACCATTGGCAGAATTTGTGAATTCATAGCCACATACTGGGCAAACTTTACTTTTCGAATCAACCTCCATCGCACATGACGGGCACTCTCTCGTTTTCATGTTATCGAAAGATCGCATTTTTTTTCAGAACCGAACGCCGAGCGACCTCGGCCCCATAAAAATATATATCTTAGAGGTCTATGATCTATTTCTGTTCGCTTCTTTTTTGTTATGTCTGCCAGGAACAGTAGCCTCTTTCAGCTCGCTGTCATTGTCAGCGCGCTAGGTTTTTTCGTCGACGTTTATGACCTTCTATTATTTGGTATTATTCGTAAGCCCAGCCTGACTGATCTTGGGCTTTCTCCGGCAGAAGTATTGACTGAAGGTGAATGGATCATCAGTGTACAAATGATCGGGTTATTGATTGGCGGAATTCTTTGGGGAATTGTGGGGGACAAACGTGGCAGGTTGCGCGTGCTCTTCGGATCGATCCTGTTGTATTCGGTGGCCAATATTCTCAATGGCATGGTGACAAGCATAAACCAATACACAACCCTTCGATTTATCGCTGGTGTAGGGTTGGCGGGAGAACTTGGCGCTGGCATTACCTTGGTCAGCGAGCTTCTGCCCAAAGAGAAACGTGGCGTGGCCGCAGCGATGGTAGCATCATTTGGAATCTTAGGTGCTGTCACTGCATTTTTCATGAAAGAGTTTTTCGATTGGCGTACCTGTTATTACATCGGCGGCGTGATGGGGTTGCTCTTACTCATTCTTCGCGTCAGCGTGCATGAGAGCAGTTTGTATACTCAGATTACCGCCACGCCGGTAGAGCGAGGAAATTTTTTAATGTTCTTCACAAAAAAAGAGCGCCTTATACGTTACCTGCGTTGTATACTCATCGGTATTCCCGCATGGTATATCATCGGGGTGCTGGTAACATTCTCGGATGAATTCGGAAAGGCTTTTGGTATCGACAGCATTGATCCAGGCAAGGCCATCATGGTGCAATACATGGCCATCGCGTTTGGCGATCTATCGGTCGGACTCTTAAGTCAGCGTTTGAAAAGCAGAAAGAAAGCGCTCTTTATTTTTTACGGCATCACCATGCTTTTTATTATTCTGTTCTTTCTGCAACGCGGCGATGCCACAACATTTTATGTGATCTGCGCGGGGCTTGGCTATGGCACCGGTTTTACGGTAGTGTATATCACGATGAGTGCCGAACAATTTGGCACCAACCTTCGGGCCACAGCCGCTATCAGCGTACCCAATATGGTGCGCGGCGCATTACCGCTGATCATTTTACTTTTCAAATTCACTCGGAATCTCTTCGGCGATTACGTGACCGGCGGGTGGGTTACGGGCCTTATATTAATGAGCATCGCGGTGGTTGCCGCCTGGAATATGGAGGAGACTTTTGGCAAGGATCTTAATTTTGTAGAGACTTAGCCGACTGGTGTGCCGTTGAAGTTATCGTGTACATTGAAATCCCTGCCACACTTTGGCCATGGCCTGCCAAATAAGATGTGTTTCTGGTTGCGGCGATATGGCGAAGAACACCGCCTTGTAACCCGTTGCAGCACAATCTTGCTGATGCACACTGATGCCAAGGGTGATGGATCTCTCACTCATGTAATCGAGCATAGTCACCGTTCCACGGTATGAATGAGGCACCTCTTTGTTTTCACGGAAGCTGGCTACTGTAGGAATAACTTTAGCTTGATCTATCTTCCTGCTTTCGATATTTGACTCGACGAGCCCGCCATAATACTCTTCCAGATATTTCTTTAACAATTGAGCATCGAGTTTCGAATCTTTTTTAATCCACCAAACAAAACAATATGACCAAAGCTCATCGCTTTTAGTATCGCCCCAGCCTGGTGAAAATCTCACTTCTTCACGCCCTGTAAAAGGTATGCCCGGAGCAAATCCAATCGGGAAGGTAAAAGTCTCAGACTCCCATCCGGCGGGCGTTGGCAGGTAGCAGGTGGATTGGGCTTTCAATTCAGTTTGAATCCAAGCGATAGCGAGGAGTACGACAATATTTTTGATCACAGGGGTTGAATTTATGGGTCTAAAACGCCGGACCTAAGAAAGTTAGTATGTCAGTACTGTCTGCCAAAATCAAGTTGCTCAAGTATGATCGCCGACGTTTCCGGAGTTTTTTCCGGTACTTTTGGCTTTTTGGAACTGGAAATTTGACTTTCAACCTCCTTCGATTAATCAAAACGCCGCGCTTTTGCTATTCTAGGCTGCCGAGGCTTTAAAAACAGTCCATATCACACAGAATAAAATTTGGTTAATCGCCTAATCTCGGCATCTGCCCCGGACTTATCATGACGTTTAATAGCGGTCATTCTGCGGGTAGCCTTGGAAAAGGAAGAAAATCCTGACCCTTCACTTTTTGATATTTCCTTACGTGGACCAAGCAGCCGTTCGCTTTACAAAAGCAGGTTTGCACCGATGTCTGACCTTTGCATTGTCAAAAACAAATAACTAAAAACATTAACAATATGAGTTCAAAATTCAATGCCCTGGTTACCGCACTTGTTCTGATATCTGCAGCCGCTTTCGCTGATAGCCCCGTTTCATTGTCAGTGACTTCGGTATCTTCGAATGCCAATGTTTACTACGTTCAGTACATGACCGCTGAAGTGGGTAAAGTAAAGGTTTCTATCGTTGACCAGAACAACGACGTGGTTTTCTCTGAAGTATTGAATAACATCGGTTCTTTCAAACGTCCTTATAACTTCAGCCAGTTAGCCCCCGGTCAATACACCATCGTACTGGAAGACAAGAATGGTAAGCAAATAGAGAAGGTGAACTACACCATGAACAAAATCAACAGCTACATCCGTGTGTCTAAATTGGCTAATGCTGAAAAGAAGTTCATGCTGAACATTACTACCGATGGAACTGAATCAGTTACGGTAAGAATCCTGAACCGCGACAACGTGCTCATCCATGAACAGAAAGTTGAAGTAAACGGTAGCTTCGGTTTGGTTTATAACTTGAATCAAATCAAAACACTTGCTTCTTCTGGCATCGCATTCGAAGTATCGACCAGCAGCGGCAAGACTGAAAGAGTAATTTTTTAAGGGTTAGGTTAAATAGAGGTTAGGCTCCTGACTTTCGGGTTAGGAGCTTCTTTTTTACCGTGTTTTATCCGGGCTACTTCCCTTCGAATTTGAAGGAAACTTTCACTTTCGCGCGATATGCTTCAACCTTTCCGTTCTTCAACTGCATATCGAGTTCTACAACTTCAGCCACACGCAGATCACGCAGGCTCTTCGAAGCTCTTGAAACTGCAGCTTGTGCTGCCTTCTCCCAGGATTCTGTGCTGGTGCCCACAAGTTCGATGATTTTGTAAACGCTTTCAGCCATAAATTTATCTTGGTTATAGTTAAATCTACCAATCCCGATTCGTCTATCAGGATATCTAATCTATTCAATATCCATCATTAATACTAATGCCAGGTCTCCCCTACATTTTCCTTCGTTCCTCGTCCTTCCAACACTCGTTCTAATAATAGAACCACACCTCACAGGTTGTAGGTGTCCAGTGATAATAATTTAGCCGACGGATTTAGGAGAATTAAAGTTTTCTCAACCAGGCATTGCCAATGCTGCACGGCCTTATTGGTCTGTTGTCATTGAGAGTTTGTCAATTCAGCGCTGGTCAAAATCAGGAGCAATCGAATTTCCCTTCGTTCCTCGTCCCTCCAACATCATTTTCTCGATTGTGTATAACCTCGTGGAAAAGTTGTGTACTTCTTTTGATGCAATTATTTGGTATGAGGTGATCATGCAATTATCTTCATATCACTAAGTCGTTTTTATCGGGTTGATCAAACAACATTGGTGAACAAAAATTTTAGTCTCTACGGAGAGTAAAAACAAAAAGCCTTTGAGGAATGATTGCTTCACAGCCATGGATCCTTCGGGAAACCTGTGTGATCCGGAGTGTATGGTGCTATTAAAAATAGAGAGCTTGCATTCTAATTCCACTGGAAACCTTAGCGTTGGCGAAAAACTTCGGTTGCTCGCTCAACAAAGACGGAAAGCAGGTCAAGTAATTGATTTGTTTTCCGTTTTTTTTTAATGCCTAATCCAGAATATTCTTTACACGTCCGATCTGTCCGTCTTCCAGCCTTACTTTAATGCCCCGATGGTGTGTTGGCGAACTGGTCAGTATATCTTTCACGATGCCCTCGGTGAGGTAGCCAGTGCGCTGGTCTTTTTTTAGCACGATCATAACATGTGTGCCCCGCTTTATATTCGCTCGAATGGTTCCGTCCATGCTCTGTTGTTAAGCGGGATTAATTCAGGTTATACTCCGCGATCAACGTCTGAAGGATCTTCTCCATCGAACGGATGCTGGTGACATGCTCTATGGCCGGACCAGCGCACCAAACGGTCTTATACGTTGCGCCAAATGCTGCCTTTTCCACGGCCTTCATACCCCGTAAAGCGATTAACATCTTCACGTACTTTTTCAATGTTTTATTATTATTCAATAGCCACTCCAGAAAAGTTGCTTTTGTTCCAAGCTGCTGAACATACGGCGTGTTGATCACCGTGAGTGGTGAGCCCGAAAGTTTGTTAGTGCGCACGATGTCTTTCTCACCATAGTCGATCATGGCTTGTTTATATTCCGGCGACACATCTGATTCTTCACATGCAATAAAAATAGTGCCGATCGAAGCCCCTGCTGCACCCCATTCCATAGCCTGTTTCAGGTCTTCGCCACACGCAATACCGCCCGCCGCAATGATGGGAATACGGCAGTTTTCTTTTAGCGAAGTGATCAGTTCGTAAGGCGACAGATTTCCGGCATGCCCCCCTGCACGGTTGTTGACGGCGATCACGCCATCGGCGCCTAGCTCTTCAACTTTTTTAGCA
>JBMOKS010000633.1:0-6565 GCA_049324355.1 Bacteroidota bacterium | reverse complement strand
AAGCGAATAAACCTCCGGACTATCAAAGACATAGCATTGGGCGAAAGCAAGGTCGTTGAAACCGCAGTATTTCAATTTCTAAGATCTTGAATTAATTCTCAGCGTAGGCTGTCACCGTTATCCGCTGAACGGGATTCCTGGGATCGTTGGAGTAAATTGTCACGGCTTTGGTCTGTGAACCCCCGCGATCAGGATCGAACTCGATCTTGATGATGCTGCTCTCACCAGGCTTCAACGTGTTCTTTCCGGCCGACGCCTTAATGCAGGTACAATTACCCTGCAGTGATCGGAGACTAAGTTCTTTTTTACCAATGTTTGTAAAAGTCACCTCCCGCACCGAGGCAGCACTCGATTGTATTCTTCCGAAATCCAGGTTGTAGGCATTCACACGAAGCTGTGGCGCTTTGGCGAACTCCTCCTCGCTCATCACTGGGAAATATTCTTCCAAGGTAGCGAATACTGAAAATGATTTTATGGAATTGGTTTCGTCGTCGGTATGAAGCTCGACGTTGTCAGATTGAAATCCGTATTGATTTTTGATCTTTCCGTTGTAACTGACCTTCACTACCCCTTGAGCGCCGGGTTCGAGAACGCTCGGTGTAACGTCAACTTTGATGTGCTTGGGGCTGACAAACGTGCCGGTGAAGGTCACTGCCTTTGTACCGCCGTTTAACACTGGAAAATCACGAACGACATACTCATCTTTCAAAAACACCTTGCCCAGGTTAAAGGCCGACGATTTGAATTTCAAACTACCATTGATGTTTGCGAAATCAGATTCGTTAACCACGCCTTTTGAATTTACCTGTCCTTTAATTTGAAGGATAATAGGATTGGCATCGAGATCTGTGGTGACCGTCAGCGACTTGGTGAAAAAGCCCGGACGACCTTGCGGGTTGAAGCTGGCTTGAATAAAACCAGTCTTCCCGGCACCGACCGGTTCCTTTGTCCAGTCGGGTGTGGTGCATCCGCACGAAGCCTGTACGCTTAATATTTTTACTGGTCGTGAGCTGTTGTTAGTGAACACAAATTCGTGAACAACGGGGCCCTTATCTTCGGCTACCGCTCCGAAATCAAAAGTCTCTTCCCTAAACTGCAATTGTTTGGCTTGCTGCCCAACTGCAGTGCAGATAATGAATACCAGGCAAAAGCTAAAAACGATCTTCTTCATTTTCTTTCCAGTTAATTTTCCGGGTCGCCCAACCCCGCTTGTTAGTTTATTTGACAACAAATCTAACGATTTCCCGGTGGTTTTAATTTCATGAATACCATCGGATCGTTTCATATTCAACATTTTGTTTTTCTTTGCAGGATTATGGCTAGAATCCTTACAGGTATACAAAGCAGCGGCAGACCTCACCTGGGTAATTTGCTGGGCGCTATCATTCCGGCGATCAAACTCTCCCAACTGCCCGGCAATGAGTCGTTGTTCTTCATCGCCGACCTTCATTCCCTTACCACAATCAAGGACGCTGAAACACGTATCAATAACGTGCGCGCCGTGGCTGCCGCCTGGCTGGCTTTCGGGTTCGACGTTGAAAAAAATTATTTGTATCGGCAATCCCGGATACCAGAAGTGTGCGAGCTGACATGGTACCTCAATTGTTTCACTCCTTATCCCATGCTGGCCAATGCACATTCCTTCAAGGACAAATCCGAAAAATTATCAGACGTCAACGCCGGCCTTTTCACCTATCCGGTATTGATGACAGCTGACATCATACTCTATGATGCCAACCTTGTTCCGGTGGGAAAAGATCAAAAGCAACATCTGGAGATGGCCAAGGATATTGCCTCTTCATTTAACTCGGCCTATGGCGAAACTTTTGTGTTGCCTGAGCCCAAAATAGAAGAGCAGGTTATGACCATTCCCGGAACCGATGGTCAGAAAATGAGCAAGTCATATGGCAACATTATCGATATATTCCTCCCGGACAAGGAATTGCGCAAGCAGATCATGACCATCGTCACCGATAGCACACCGTTGGAAGCCCCCAAGAATCCAGATCAGGATACGGTTTATGCCATATACAGTTTACTTGCCAGCGACGAACAAAAGCAGGCGTTGCGTGCAAAATACCTCGCCGGAAATTATGGCTATGGCCACGCCAAACAAGAACTTTACGAGTTGATCGTTCAAAAATACGCCAGGGAACGGGAAGCCTTCAATTACTATATGAGCAATCCCACCGAACTGGACAAAAAATTAGAACAAGGCGAAGCCAAAGCCAGACTCATCGCGCGCGAAGTTCTGGGCCGGGTTAGAAAGAAATTGGGATTTGTTTAGTCTCAAGTTCCCAGCTCAATATTCAAGTTAGAAGGCCCACGGCCAGCGACTATTTTATTTCGCTGTCCAGACTACTTCCTGCTTGTCTTTTCCGATGGTCAAGATGATTCGGGGTGGATTGGTCAGGAGTGACAGTTTGGTCTCCTTTCCAGGGAATTTTTCTGCTTCTACCGGAACACCTTTTCCGAGGTAGGCAATGGGCATCAGCACGTCATTGTCGGGACAGAATTCATCATGCACACGCTGGAGGGCTCCCTCGAGGTAATCGCCAAATTCGTCCTGAAGATCATCCTCCAGATCGTGCAGTTGCTCCTCTAAATCATCGTATTGGGGATTATTATAATCGATCTTGCTTAACTCCTCGCGCTTTTTGATGATGTCTTGTAAGGATTTGTCCAGTGCTTTGATGTTCATAGGTGCAATTTTCCGCAAATATTAAAGAATTCACCAAATTACAAAAAGTAAGACATGCCATGCCAGAAAAGTGATTGATCATCAGATATAAAATTTTGTCCCTCCCCCATATTTCATGTCCCCGGCAAATAAAAATCTATCCATTCGCAAAGCGCAGAAGTTCCTTTCTAATGCTTCTTTCATTCGTTTGCAACCCCTAATTTTACTTCATCAAATCAAATATTATGAAAGAAGATTTTCTGCCGATCAACGGTACCGACCATATCGAATTTTATGTTGGCAACGCCAAGCAGACGGCCCTGTTTTACCAACATTGCCTGGGCTTTGAGCTTACCGCCTACGCAGGACCTGAGACAGGTGTACGCGATCGCGCCTCTTATGTGCTTCAACAAAATAAGATCAGGTTTGTATTGACCACATCGTTGCTAAAAGATTCGGAGGTGGCAGACCATGTGTGCAAACACGGCGACGGCGTGAAGGTACTGGCGCTATGGGTGGATGACGCCACCAAATCATTCTACGAGACAACATCCAGAGGCGCTGTGGCGGTACACGAGCCGCGTAAATTAAAAGACGAATTTGGAGAAGTTGTGTTATCATCTATCAGAACCTATGGCGATACCATCCATACGTTTGTGGAGCGCAAGAATTACAAGGGGCCATTCCTGCCCGGTTACAAACCCAGAAAAAGTACGTATAAGTCAGAGCCCATTGGGTTGAAATACATCGACCATTGCGTGGGAAATGTCGAGCTGGGTAAAATGAACGAATGGGTTGCTTTTTATGAGCGCGTGATGGGCTTCAGTCTGCTGGTGACTTTCGACGACAAAGACATCTCTACGGAGTACAGCGCGCTGATGTCAAAAGTAGTATCAAACGGCAACGGGTATATAAAATTCCCTATTAATGAGCCTGCCGAAGGAAAGAAAAAATCGCAGATCGAAGAGTACCTGGACTTTTACTATGGACCCGGCGTACAACATATCGCCATTGCTACCGATGATATTGTGCGCACAGTCAGTGAATTGCGCCGTCGCGGCATGGAATTTTTATACGTACCGGACACCTACTACGACGATGTGCTGGACCGCGTGGGCGAAATCAATGAAGACTTGAAAGAGCTCAAAGAGCAAAATATCCTGATTGACCGCGATGAAGAAGGCTACTTACTACAGATCTTTACCAAGCCTGTTCAGGACAGACCCACACTTTTTTTCGAGATCATCGAACGCAACGGCGCTAAATCGTTTGGCAAAGGCAATTTCAAGGCTTTGTTCGAATCTATCGAACGTGAACAGGCCCTTCGGGGCAATCTTTGAAAAAACGAAGCTTTATAAAGTTTTTGGAAAGCCAGATCATTATGACCTGGCTTTTTATATTTTTGACATCCTTAACAACAATGTCTATGTCAGTTCTTCTCGAGAAAGTGCAAACCAAAGCAAAAGCATGGCTCAATAGTCCGGTTATCGATCAGGAAACGAAGGCACTGGTGCAGTCGTTGCTCAACAAACAGGACGCCAAAGATCTCATCGACAATTTTTATAAAGATCTGGAGTTCGGCACCGGAGGGCTTCGTGGAGTCATGGGCGCAGGGTCTAATTGTATGAATAAATACACTGTTGGAATTGCCACACAAGGACTCGCCAACTATCTAAACAAAACTTTTCCCGGAAAAACGATGAAGATGGCCATCGCTCACGATAGCCGAAACAACAGCAGATTCTTTGCCCAGATCACGGCCGACGTACTATCGGCGAATGGAATTCACGTGCACATGTTCCCGGAACTCAGGCCTACGCCATTGCTCTCCTTCGCCATTCGCTTTTTAAATTGTGATGGGGGCATTGTTGTTACCGCCTCACATAATCCCAAAGAATATAATGGCTATAAAGCATATTGGAACGATGGCGCCCAGGTAGTACCGCCTCACGATAAAAATATCATTGAGGAGGTAAACAGGATTACATCCTTCGAACAGGTGAAGTTCAACGCCAATACGGCGCTGATCCACAGCATTGGCGCTGAAGTAGAGGCTGCATACTATGAAGAAGTCAGGAAGCTCATTCCCAACCCCGAAATCATTTCTAAGCATCACGCAATTCCACTGGTATATTCGAGCTTGCATGGCGCCGGCATCACCATGGTCCCGGCATGTTTGAAGCAGATCGGGTTTACCAACATCCAGGTGGTGGAGGAGCAAAAGGAACCCGATGGCAATTTCCCCACCATTCAGTCGCCCAACCCGGAAGAGCAATCAGCGATGGAGCTGGTGATCAAAAAAGGAAAAGCTGCAGCCGCAACCATGGTAATGGCTACGGATCCGGATACCGATCGCGTGGGTATTGGTGTGCGTCAGGCGAACGGAGAATATATTTTACTCAACGGCAACCAGGCCTTCAGCCTCATGATGTACTTCATCATGAAAAACCAGAAGAATCCCCGGAACGCCTACATCGCCAAGACGATTGTAACAACCGAACTCGTTGACACTATGGCCGATCGCCTGGGCATCGAATGTTACAATACACTAACTGGCTTCAAATACATTGCTGAATTGATGGGCAAGCTGGAAGGCAAAAAAAGATTTATCGCAGCTGGTGAGGAAAGTTACGGATACATGGTAGGAGACTTCGTACGGGACAAAGATGCAGTTTCTGCTTGCGCGTTTTTTGCTGCCATGGCAGCCAGTGCCGCGGAAGAGCGAAAATCTTTGTACGATTGGCTCATTGACATGTATGTTGAATTCGGATTTTACAAAGAACACCTGCTGAACCTTACTAAGAAAGGACAACAAGGCGAGCAGGAGATCAAGGCCATGATGGAAAAATTCCGAAACGATCCGCCCCGTGAAATCATCGGAAGCCGCGTAGTCAGTATTCTGGATTATAAAACCCTGAAGAAAAAGAATCTGCTGACGTCAGATGAATCGGAACTGGCATTCCCGAAATCAGATGTATTACAATTTTATCTTGAAGATGGAAGCAAAGTTTCTGTTCGCCCGTCGGGCACCGAGCCTAAGATCAAGTTTTACATTGGCGTAAATTCCAACCTTAGCTCCAGAAGCGAATTTGATTCGGTAAACAAACAACTGGAAGAAAGGATCAAAGGCATCGAGGCTTACCTGCTTTCAGTTTAGCTCAGCTATGGAAAAGGAATTCATAAACTCAATGGTGGCGCTCTATGAGCGTGACCTGAATAAATTAAAACTAGAGATCGAACTCTACGGAAACGAGGGAGACAAGGGAGACAGACGAGACGAGTCACTGCTTTGGCAGATCCGTGATGAAATAAAAAATTCTGCCGGCAACCTCTGCCTTCATCTCTGCGGAAATCTTCAGCACTATATCGGTTTCAGGCTCGGAGGCTTTGCTTACCATCGGAATCGCGACCTGGAGTTTGCAGCCAAAGACATTCCGCTCGAGAAGCTTCTAGCCGAGTTACTAAGGACCAAACAAGTGGTGCTGGGTACCCTCGAAAAACTGGACAACAAAATACTGGTTGAAGAATACCCTGAGCAGGTGTTTGGCAAACCGATGACCACCGTATACTTTTTAATTCATCTCGCTGGTCACTTAAATTACCACCTTGGTCAGATAAATTACCACAGAAGACTCATCACGGCATAACTTGGTATAGTTTTCAAAGCGTGTTGCTTTGAAGGAATATTTCCTATTTTAGCAGGCTAACACCAGAATTTTGCAATCAGTCAATCAGTTCCTTGCACAGACCGCCGGATACATCTGGTGGCCTGTTTTGTTCCTCATCATCGGCGGCGGACTTTATTTTTTGTTCTTCTCTGGTTTCATACAATACAAATATTTCTTTCATGCCGTAAACATCCTCCGGGGTAAGTATGATGATCCC
>JBMOKS010000632.1:0-6585 GCA_049324355.1 Bacteroidota bacterium | reverse complement strand
GTTCCATTACTCATCACGGTAGGCATCATCGTATTCTTAGTGGGCGGCTACTACCTCTATGAACAGGTTTTCACTAAGACGTCTATCAAGCCCTGGGATGTTGTACCTCAGGATGCGGTTTTTGTCTATGAACGTGAAGGCTGTGACGATTGTCTTGCACAAGTTGTTGAGTCGCCCGTGCTCAAGCTCGTTGAGCGCGCCGTCTTTTTTGGAAAACCCGCCGATTCTTTGAAAAAAACACTCACGCAGCTCATCAATGATCAAATCGGTTTGCTCATCTCTGTACATCCCACCAAAAAAGATGACTTCGATTTTGTGTTTTATGCTCCCAACGCAGCCAATAAATCGGGTTTGATCTTGAAATTGGCAAATCGAAAATATTTTAAGTTTTCAGAACGCGAATTTAATAGTGTCAAAATACAAGAGCTGAAATTTTCGAATCAGATCTTTTCCTGGGCAGTGCTCGATGATGTTTGGGTTGGAAGTTTCACACCATTTTTAATTGAAGATGTCATCCGTACGCATAACTCACGTCGTCAAACGGGATTCAGAAACCAAGTTGCCGATGTCACTAAACTCTCGGGTATCAAAGATGATGCTGGTAATTTTTATGTTCATCTGAAAAATTTATCCGAATGGTTCTCCCTATTTTCAACCAGCCAAGCAGATCTCATCAAATCACTTGGCAAGTCGTCACGGCTCGATCTCAAAGCTACTGATAATACTCTTGTACTAAATGGTTTTAGTACAGATAGTGCCGATCGTTCTGCTTTTGTGCTCTCTGCTTTTTATCAACAATCGCCAGTTCCGTTTTCACTGAAGAATCATGTATCCACCAATGTCATGGCGCTGACGAGCTATGGTGTTAGCGATGGAGTATCTTTTTATAAGGATCTTCAGAATTTTGTAAACAAGAGATCTCCCCATCTGCGCGACACACTTCAAACACTGGCGGCTTCTGCGTCCGTCAACCTGGATGAGTTATATGGTTCCATAAGCGACGAGATTGGCGTTTGCTTTCTGGAAGCAGCTAAAGGAAAGAAGCTCACCCAGGTTCTGATGGTGGAAAGCAACAAGCCCGAACACTGGCAGCGAGCTTTTCAAGCCCTGGCTTCCAAGCTCAGTATCGATACGATTTTTTATGAACGCTACTCGGACTATGAAATACGAGAAGTTCCTGTGCACAAATTTCCTGAAAAACTGTTTTGGCCTCTGGTTTCAGGTTTTGAAAAATGTTTTTACACCAGTTCCGGAAATCTGATCTTCATTGCCGAAGACCTGGAAGAATTAAAAAGTTTTTTGAATGACATCGATCGCGAAGACACCTGGGGTAAATCAGTCGCGCAAAATAAATTTCTTGAAACCACTTTGCTAGAGTCCAATCTGAGCTTATACATCAACATGCCCAGGATTTGGAGTGTCGTGGGCCCAAAACTTCATCCGCGGTGGCGCCAATTTCTTCAAGAAAATCGATCATTGATGGGGGCGTTGCAAATGGGTGCTGTCCAATTCAGTCGTTTGAGTGAAAATTATTACACCAACATTTCTCTGGCCTATACACACCCGAAGGCTCAGCAAAAAGAAGGGCCTCGTGAAAAGATATCCACCAACTTTGAAGTAGGTATACGCAAAGTTTACGCGGTAAAGAGTCATGTCGACAAAACAAATGAAATACTTGTTCAAGATTCCGCCAACAATTTAAGTCTCGTGTCATCCGAAGGAAAGATTTTATGGAAATTACAACTGCCGGGTAGTATTACAAGCGACGTCACTCAGATCGATTTTTTTAAAAACGGAAAACTTCAATACTTTTTCTCCACCAGCGAGGCATTGTACATTATTGATCGATTGGGGAATTATGTAGAACCCTACCCTCTTCAACTAGCCGGTGTTGACGTGAGCGACGCAGGAATTATAGACTATGATCATAGTAAGACTTACAGGTTTATCGTCGTCAATAAGAACGGTAAATTGT
Organism: Bacteroidota bacterium; assembly: GCA_049324355.1. Lineage (GTDB taxonomy): Bacteria > Bacteroidota > Bacteroidia > Cytophagales > Cyclobacteriaceae > Chryseosolibacter. The sequence goes on along the minus strand of JBMOKS010000632.1, from coordinate 4,610 downwards.
GGATGTATGACAAGCAAGGCGAAAACCTGGAAGGCTGGAGACCGAACGACGTACAAGGAAATCTTTTAACTACGCCGGCTCATCACCGGATCAAAGGAAAAGACTACATTATTTGTATCCGAAAAGATGGGGTGGTGTACCTGATGAACCGCAGAGGCGGGAATGTTAAAAACTTTCCTTTGAATCTTGAGAGTCGCCTGGAAGGAGAATATTTCCTTGAGTTGGGGGGCAGCCTGTCTGACACCTATTTTGTTGTGATTTCAAGAGATGGGTATCGGATTAAATTTAATCTCGACGGTAAGGTTCAGAGTCGTGAGACATTGGTAAAGACCTCGGTTAATCCAAGATTCAGTTTGGTGAAAGAAGCTTCAGGAAAATCGTACCTGATCTTGCAACAAGAGCCCAAGCAGTTGAGCCTGATGGACGAATCGGGAAAAAAGATTTTGGCAAATGAATTTATTGGCCAAAACCCTGTTGAAGTTCAGTATCACGACTTTGGAGCAGGTAAAACTTACATCGTAATCACGGATAAAACACAGGAGCTTTCCTTTGTCTATGATGGCCAGGGGACTCCGTTAATCGCTACGCCGTTGGAAAGCAATAGCATAACCATCCGACAAAACGACGCAGATGGGATAAAAACTTACACAGCTTATCAAAAGGCCCTTATTATCCAACCCCACTAGCAGGTTCAGGTTACTTTAGCTGCAGTCTCGTAATAAACGAGAATTAAAACCCCTGACTATGAACCATTTATTTAAGTGTTTCCTTTTTGTTCTTTTCCTTGGACTCGCTATGAAAGATGGCCGAGCGCAAATTCAAGTACACCTCGGTGCCACAACGTCGGTGAACGCCACTTTCGTTTTGGATAAAGGTCTTTCCGAAGATCCACGCTATAGCTCCACCTATACATATAAGTGGTCGCCCGTTGGATTTAATTTCGGTGTTGACTTCGGTAGAAAATTCGGACTTTCCTTGGAGTCTATTCTGTCGAAACAAGGCCAGATTTATGATATGATCAACAAAGCCAAAGAAGTGAGCGGCGAACGTAAAATTGATGTGAGCTATTTGAACCTTCCCCTGTTGATGAGATTTATGGGTGGTGGCAATGGTGGCACGCGTGCTAACTTCAATCTGGGCCCCCAGTTGTCTATTCTGACCAGCGCAGTCGAAACCATTCAGGCTAAAGCCGGAACTTACGAGATCCCTGAAGGAACAGACTTTGCCACTATTCAAAATGAATTGGCATCCACTGAAGCAGATAAACAATACATTCAACAACTTGATGCCAATACTTATCAGGTAACGCAGGACCTTAGTCCGAAAGATCTGCTCACGAAGAAGGCAAACGATTTTAAGAATTCAGAATTCCAGATCGCTGCGGCGTTTGGTCTCGATATAGATCTTTCAAAACATTTGTATTTGACAACCCAGATTCGAGCCAACTATAGCTTGACCGATATGCGTAATGGTGATGTGATTGAAGCGCTCAAAGACGGTAATAATATTTTTGGTCAGCGTGCAAATCTCCTGATAGGTGTGCAGCTGGGTTTGCATTATATGTTTGGAACAACGCGATCGTTCAAATTCAAACAATAACAAATAAAGGATCCCGGGTTTCGCCGGGATTTTTTATTTATATGCTCTCAAGAAATTCCTGAATGCAGGAATAAATATAATCTAGATCCTTTTCGGAAATCACGTATGGTGGCAGCACGTAGATGATGTTGCCCAGCGGTCTTAGCAGTATGTCTTTTCCAAGAAAGTGCGGATAAATTTTTTTTCGAAGTGTGTTCGAATAAGATGACCCCTCTTCGGTTTTTAGTTCGATCGCGAGGATGGTTCCAAGGCTTCTGGCATTCCTTATTTTTTTGTGATTCTGAAGGGTCTTACAAAAGCCGGCTTGTTGAGCCGAAATGGATTTTATCTTTTGCTGGCACTCGTCTTTCATAAGCAAGTCAAAGCTTGCATTGGCGGCGGCGCAGGCAAGTGGGTTGGCTGTATACGAATGTCCATGAAAAAATGTCTTATAAAAGTCATCAGATTCAAAGGCCTTCAAAATTTTCGTGGAGCATGAGGTTACACCCAACGGCAACGCGCCTCCGGTGATACCCTTTGAAAGACACATGATATCGGGTTTATGGGTTAAATGATCGACGGCAAATATTTTTCCAGTTCTTCCAAATCCAGTAAAGACTTCGTCGGCGATGCAGATAACGTCGTGACTTTGGGCGTAGCCGATCATTCGATCGAGCAGTTGGGCTGAATACATGCGCATGCCGGCTGCCGCCTGTACGAGAGGTTCGAAGATAAAGACCCCTACTTGTTGTCGGTCGATCAGATTCTGAAATTGAAAGAATGCTTTTTCTTCCTCGCCATGTTCCGGAAAATCGACATACAACGTCTTGAACAAATATGGAGAAAATGGATTGGTAAAGATGCCTCGTTCACCTACGGACATTGAACCAAAAGTATCGCCATGATAGGCGCCGTGAACGGCGACAACGTTTTCTTTTTTTACGCCCGTGTTGTGCCAATACTGAAAGGCCATTTTTAGCGCCACTTCTACCGAAGTGCTACCATTGTCAGAAAAGAAGATCTTGCATTGGTTGGCGGGTAAGATGCTCAGTAAGTTTTCTGATAGACGAATAGCAGGCTCGTGTGTAAAACCTGCGAATATAACGTGCTCTAATTTCAATGCCTGGTCTGCAAGAACTTGAGCGATGTATGGGTTGGAGTGTCCGTGAATGTTTACCCACCATGATGAAATGGCGTCGATGATGTTTCGGCCATCTTTGGTCTTTAAATACACACCTTCAGCGGCGTCGATAAAGATTGGGCTGTCGCTGCCGAGCAACGGCGTGAAGGGATGCCATATATTTTTTTTGTCAATGCTCAGATAGTCATGCATACCAGTTGGCTTGTAGTTGTTTGGCGTATTTTTGCACGGTGTGCTGATCAACCTCTTGTTCAGGAGTGACCCTGAGCAAACAAGGCAGTTTGGTGTGCAATAAAATGATGCGCTCACTCTCCGAATTGGGCTCGCCGTTAAAAATTATTCCTTTTACCGGAATATTTCGCGTAGTCAGTGCTTCCAAAGTTAGTAGCGTGTGGTTGATACTGCCTAAGTAAAGATCGGCGACGACGATAGTGTGCGCGTTGAAGTGTTTGATTAAGTCCACCACAAAATGAGTATCATTGAGCGGCACGAGGCACCCACCTGCGCCTTCGATGATCAGGTCTCTCGAGGTTTTTGGGACAATGAAATTGTTTATATCGATCTTTATTCCATCCCGCAGGGCCGACGCATGAGGCGAAGCCGGTGTATTGAGTAGGTATGCCTCTGGGTAGATGGTGATCTGATCGTTGCTGATCAACGATCTCACCGTGTCGGCATCGCGGGGATGACCAGCTTGAACGGGCTTCCAGTAATCGGCACGCAGGGCTTCACATAAGATAGCGGATACAAGTGTTTTACCACTATCGGTGTCGATCGCAGTGACAAAATAATTCATGCGGAAAGATACGGCTTCACGAAATTACCACCAATTCGCCGAGAGCCTTGGTTAGTGACAAAATTTCTGCGCTGCTATTGAAGGTGTGCAAGCAGATGCGTAACCTTTCGGTTCCTTTCGGCACAGTAGGTGAAAGAATGGGCCTGACATCAAAACCACGTTGTTGCAATATGCGCGATGCTTTTTTTGCAGCATCGTTTCCCGGAAAAATGGCGGTTTGAATTGCGCTTGTACCACGCGATCCGAGCATCGGATTTTGTATGTTGGCCAGAAATAGTCCTACCTTTTGCCGAAGCGTGGATTGTAAAGAGATATTGCTTCCGAGGTATTCAAAAGCACCTTCGATTGAAGCCAGGCTATGGGGTGGTAGGGCTGTAGTGTAAATAAACGGTCGCGCGAAATTGATCAAATATTGAATTAATGCCGATGATCCAACGACACAGGCACCATGGATGCCCATGGCTTTGCCAAAAGTGTATATGCGGATTCCGATCTTATGTTGACATCCTAAAGAAACGGCAAGTCCGCTTCCGCCTTCTCCCATCACGCCAGTGCTGTGAGCTTCGTCTAAAATGATTGACGCTTGATAAGACTCAGCCAATTTCACAATATCGGTCAATGGAGATTCGTCGCCGTCCATCGAATATATCGATTCGATGGCGACGAAAATTTTACCTGTTGCTTTTTTTAGTTTTCGCTCAAGGTCATTCAGGTCGTTATGGCGGAACGGATGCCGGGAAGCCAAACTTAGCCTAGCGCCGTCTTTGATGCAGGCATGAGCCAACTCATCATACAAAATGGTATCGTCTTTTTGAGGTATGGCCGAGAGAACGGCAAGGTTGGCGGAATAGCCTGAGTTGAAGATCAATGCCGATTCACTCTTGAAAATATCCTTGAGCTTCGATTCCACTTTTTCAGCATAGACGGAATTTCCTGAAAGTAATCGTGAGCCTGTAGCACCATTCTTTTTTTCATCGATAGACTCTAATCGTTGATGGATGAAGTCAAACAATGGTGCGGATCTTGCAAGCCCGAGATAATCATTGGAAGAGAAATCTACGAGCGAAGAAATGGTTTTTAACTCTCGTAATGATC
>JBMOKS010000631.1:0-6615 GCA_049324355.1 Bacteroidota bacterium | reverse complement strand
GGTGCAGGCCATAACATCGCTATTCGCGAAATACTGAACTCTTCCAAGTACCATCTTGTGCTGAATCCTGATGTTTATTTTCAACCCGATGTGATCCGAAAACTTTACGACTTTATGGAAGAGCACAGATCGATCGGCCAGGTCATGCCTAAGGTGTTTTATCCCGATGGGCGGCTCCAGCTACAATGTAAACTTTTGCCTTCACCCAAAACACTCATCCTTCGCAGATTCCTCAACTTTCTCCACTTCTCGCTCAAACGCGAGAACTATCATTATGAATTTCAGTTCTCCGGGTACGACAAAGTTATGGATGTTCCTTTTTTATCGGGTTGCTTTATGTTTCTAAGAACCGAGGCCTTGAAAAAAGTAGGATTATTTGACGAACGTTTCTTTCTGTATACAGAAGACACCGATCTGACTCGCCGGATCCACCGGCATTTTAGAACGGTATATTACCCCGATGCCACAATATATCATCACTATGCGCGAGGAGCCTACAACGATTTCTGGTTGCTTTGGAAGAGTGTTCAAAGCACAGTGAAATACTTCAACAAGTGGGGATGGTTCAATGATCAGGAGCGGGAGTATATCAATAGACGCATTCTACTTAATTTCAACAGTGAATAATCGTGAAGACACCATTCGCCGGTATATTAAGATCTTGGCTCTGGGTGTAAGCCTGGTGGCATTACCCTTTTCTGTGCAGTTCACGCACGCCGGAATTATCCTTTTTATTCTCACTAGCGCCACCGAAAACAACTGGCGTGAAAAATTAGCAATCGTCAAACAAAGTTTTTTGCTTCAGATCCTTCTTGGATTTTTCATGGTTCAACTGATCGGACTGATTTATTCTGAGAATATTTCTTATGGGCTATTTGTCGTAGAGAAAAAGATTTTCCTTTTCCTGCTTCCTGTAGCGATGGCAACATCTTCCGTTGCTCTAAAAGAAAAAGAGATACGTGTGTTAGGTTATGGCTTTGTGGCAGCCTGCTTTGCAGGCACGGTGCTTTGTCTGGTTCATTCCTTTACCACAGGTTCTTCCACAGCGTTGGAAGATTTTGGCGGCAGCTCAGCCTTCTACACACTGAATCCATCCGCATCTGAAATGTGGTTGACACTTTCTTACACCGAGTTGGGAAAAGGAATTGGCATTCATCCGGCTTACCTTTCGGCTTACCTGCTGTTCTGCATTCTGTTTCTCTTTTACTACGCGAGGCGGTTCAATGCCCTTTCATGGTGTTTTGTCTTCTATTTTTCATTTTTCATTGTCGCGCTTTCTTCGCGAATCACGACACTTTCGCTCTTTATCATTTTCGGATTTATCATCTTTCAATCGTTAAAACAGCAAAATAAAACAGTCGCGTTTTCACTGGCCTTTCTATCGATACTGTGTTTATCGCTGCTGTTCTATAACCCGGTGAGCCGCTATCGCCATATGCAGGAGATTGCGACGCGATCGTTCAACATCGAAACGCATCACGTATACCACACATCGATTGAAACAAGATTATCATTGTGGTGGCTGGCTATACAATCTCTTCGTGAAATCAATCCCGTATCGGGGGCGGGCACCGGCGACGTATTGGCCTTGATGAAACAATCAGGCGCTGATCACCAGATCACCAACACCTTGAATACTTACGATACTCACAATCAATTTTTGTATACGCTGCTTGCCCACGGTGTTGTTGGATTGATCTTCTTGTGCGCGCTGCTTTTCATTCCGTTTTACATGGCATGGACACATCAAGATCATCTGATCGTAGGATTTCTTTTCGTGTTTATTATGTTGTGCATAACCGAGAGTGCTTTTGAACTTCAAAAGGGTATTGCCTTCTTCGCTTTATTTTTTCCTCTGTTAGTATTTCAGGGGAGATCTTACCACCGTTCGTCCGTTTTACAAAGACCCCCTATACATGCCGGAAATTAAAAACGATATGGCCCTGGACCAGCATGTTATCAAAACCTTGCTGTATTACGATATATTCAACTATCCGTTGAGAGTGGAAGAAATTGTTCGTTTCCTGGGCACTCCTCACCATCAGCATGATATTCAATGGAGATTGAATGAACTTGCCGAGCAGGGGTTTATCTTCAAGTTTGGCGATCTTTTTTCGATACAGAATAATATTGATCACGTCAGCCGCCGGTTGAAAGGCAACGAAGAGGCACAACGATATCTTCCGCTCGCCAAAAAAATGGCCAAGCTAATTTCACGCTTTCCGTTCGTAAGGGCCGTGATGGCCTCGGGTTCGTTGTCAAAAAATTACATGGATGAAAATTGTGACCTCGACTTTTTTATCGTGACCGAAACCGGAAGGCTGTGGGTCACCCGCATGTTGTTGGTGCTTTACAAGCGGATATTCCTTTTCAATTCGCACAAACATTTCTGTGTGAATTACTTCGTTGACACCCATCACCTGGAGATCGAAGAAAAAAATCTATTCACAGCAACCGAGCTGGCCACCGTGCTGCCGTTGCAAGGCGTAAAATTCTATCACGAACTTCATGCTGCCAATCCATGGGTGACACAGTTTTTCCCGAATCTCACTCCGCGCAGCACAGATGCCGTAGAAGAAATCACTTTGGGTGGATTAAAAAAAGTGCTTGAAAACATCATGAATTTTTGTTTTGGCGACCGGTTTGAAAACTTCTTCATGAACCTTACGCTGAACCGGTGGAAAAGAAAATATCAACGCGATTATCCAAACACCGAATTTCAGATCGCTTTCAAGACAAAAAAATATACTTCGAAAAGTCATCCACGAAATTTTCAGCGTCGGGTGATGGATACTTACAAGCAAAAATTAGAACAGTTTAGCCAAAAGTTTGATCGGGTGTTGAACACATGAGTAAGGCATTATTTACACATTCTTATTTCTATAAGTTTGATCCGAAGCAATGGAGATTCAAACAACCGTATCCGCCGCTGGGTACCATTCAAGCAGCCGCTGTATTACGCGCCTCGGGCCACGATGTTTTGTTGTTCGACACCAACCTGAAAGATTCTCCTGATGAAATAGAAGTTGTGCTGGATAAATATTCTCCAAAATATTTCATTATCTACGACGACGGCTTCAATTACCTCACCAAGATGTGCCTTACCAACATGCGTGAAGCCGCCTTCCGGATGGCCGCAGCTGCTAAGCAACGCGGATGTGTTACCATCGTGTCGAGCTCGGATGCTGCTGATCACTACGAAAAATATTTTAACAACGGCATCGACTATGTGGTGCGTGGCGAAGGAGAAGAAACGCTGGATCAGCTTTTGACGGCTATAGAACATGGGAAACCCGTCGATCAGGTTTCTGGTTTGGCATTTAAAGCTCACGGCAAAACCGTTGTTACCGGCACAAGACCGGTGATACGCGATCTCGATACCTTACCCCTTCCCGCCTGGGATTTGGTGGATGTGGAATCTTATCGCAACATCTGGCTCAAGCATCACGGATATTTCTCACTTAATGTCGCCACGACACGCGGTTGTCCTTTTAAATGCAATTGGTGCGCGAAGCCGATTTACGGCAACCGCTACAATTCGCGTACGCCGCAACATGTAGCTGACGAAATATCCATGCTACTGAAAAAATACCGTCCGGATCATTTCTGGATGTGTGATGACATATTCGGATTAAAGCCGGGCTGGGTACAGGAATTCAAGCGCGTTGTGCGCGAGCGGAAACTGGAATTCAAATACAAGATACAATCGCGTGTCGACCTGCTGTTGCAGGAGGATACAGTCGAGGCACTTCGGGAATCCGGCATCGAGACGGTCTGGGTCGGTGCTGAGTCGGGATCACAAAAAATTCTCGATGCCATGGACAAAGGCACTACAGTGGATCAGATCAGACAAGCCACTAAATTGTTAAAGGAACATCATATCCGAGTAGCATTTTTCCTCCAGTTCGGCTACCTGGATGAAACCCGCGAAGACATCGAAGCTACCATTCAAATGGTATTGGAGCTGATGCCCGACGAGGTAGGCATATCGGTTTCTTACCCGCTGCCAGGCACAAAATTTTTCGAAAAAGTGAAGGATCAGCTCCGGGAAAAGCGCAATTGGAGCGATTCGGATGATCTGGCCATGATGTTCGAAAGCACCTTTAAGACCGATTATTACAGACAATTGCATCGCTACGTACATAGTATTTACAGAAAACATAAAGGTTACAATAGTCTGAAGAAACTCTTCGCCAGCCCTTTGCGTCTTAACTATAGAGAACTGCGCACAGGCCTCGCAACGTTTTATTATATTCCTACAGCCTTTGCGCAACGATTGAAGTTGAAAAGATTAGAGACAGCGTAAATTTTTTGGAAAATGGGAGTTCCTTTTGATCACATCGCCTCGACCTACGACTCCGTATTCACCCGTAGCGCCATCGGACAACTGCAACGAAAGCAGGTTTGGCGATATGTCGAGAAAATCATGCCGCAACTGAATGGGTTTGATATGCTTGAGCTAAACTGCGGCACGGGCGAAGATGCCATGCTGTTTAGTGAGCGCGGATTCAATATTGTGGCTACCGACATCAGCGAAGAGATGCTAAAAGTCACCCAGCAAAAGGCCCGGCAGTTTTCCATGCAACACCGCATAAGTTCCCACTACCTGGACCTCGATAGCTTTTCAGAAATGACGTTCGACAAAAAATTTGATCTTATATTTTCCAACTTCGGCGGCTTGAATTGTATACATCCGGAGTCGCTAAAAAAACTACTGGATTCCATTCCTTCTATTCTGAAACCAGGGGGTCGCTTCATCGGCGTGATCATGCCTCGCTTTTGCGCCTGGGAAACATTTTATTTTCTTTCGAAGTTTCAATTCAAAAATGCTTTTCGCCGCTGGACGAGGAGTGAGGTGATCACTAACCTGCATGGTGTCACACTGAAAACCTGGTATTACAACCCAGCTACTGTTAAAAGAATGGTCTCATCGCAATTTAAAATCATGGCCATCAAACCGATTGGCATTGCCCTGCCGCCGTCGTACCTGGAAACATTTTTCCTGAAACGGAAACGTTGGCTTCTTCGATTACACACATTGGAAAAAAGAATGGATAACATCTCTCTGTTCTCGGGAATATCAGATCACTTCGTATTTGATCTTAAATTGAAATGAAGGTATTGCTCACGCATGGTTATTTTTTAGAAGAAGATGCCCGTGAGCAGCAGATCATGCGTCCCTATCCGCCGTTGGGAATTCTTTATATTTCCGCTTACCTCGAACAACACGGTATCGCTAACGAAGTTTTCGACACCACATTTTCCAGTAAAAAGATATTTCACGATTATATCCTCCATCATCGCCCGCCGGTGATCGGCATATATACCAACCTGATGACGAAGCTGAATGTGCTCGACAACATTCGTTTCATCAAAGAACATGCTGCCGATACCGCGATTATTCTCGGCGGACCGGACGTGCGATACAACGCAGAGCGATACCTGAGTTATGGCGCCGATTACATCGTGATGGGAGAAGGTGAACAGACCATGCTGGAACTGACCCAAACCCTTTTATCGGGCAGTCATCGCACCAGATCAACTATTGCCGGAATAGCTTATCTCGAACAAGGAAGTTTGGTGCAAACACCCGAACGCGAAAAGATCAAAGAACTTGATGAACTTCCGGTGCCCAACCGAAAAAAGATCGACCTTCATCTTTATCTCGGCGCCTGGAAAAACTTTCATGGGACCAATGCTGTGTCGGTGAGCACCATGCGGGGTTGTCCTTACACCTGCAAGTGGTGTAGTCGCGCGGTGTATGGCTTGAGCTACCGAAGAAGGTCACCCGAAAAAGTGGTTGAGGAACTCATGCTCATTCAACAACAATACCAACCGGATTCGCTTTGGTTTGTAGACGACGTATTTACGATCAGCCATAAGTGGCTCGAAAAATTTCGCAACGAATTAAACAAGCAAAACCTGAAAATTCGTTACGAATGTATCACCCGGGCCGACAGAATGAACGAAGAAGTGATCGGCATATTAAAAGACACCGGATGCTTCAGAGTGTGGATCGGCGCTGAAAGCGGGTCTCAAAAAGTAATCGACTTGATGGACCGCCGTGTTGACGTGGAGCAGGTCCGCGATATGATCCGACTTTCGAAGCAACATGGTATACAGGCCGGAACGTTCATCATGCTGGGCTACCCGGGCGAAACCGAAAAAGACATTGAAGAAACCATTCAACATCTTAAAGAATCCAATCCCGACCACTTCACGATCACTGTTGCTTATCCCATCAAGGGCACAGAACTTTTTGAGGAAGTGGAGGCACAAACCACACAGCTCGACTGGAACGCCAGTACCGACCGGCAAATTGATTTCAAAAGGACATATAACAGAAAATATTACGACTACGCCGTAAGTCACGTGATCAACGAAGTGAATTATTTCAAATCCGGCCACCGACTCACCAATTTACATGCGGCAAAACTCAAATTAAAATCGCTCGGCGCCAAAACGGGCATGCAATGGCAAAGATTTCGTTCATTGTTTCTTGTTTCTCGTTCCTAGGTCAAATTCTTGATTCAAATCCCAAGGCATGTCGAGCTTAGTGCCTACCTATTTCTGCAACTGTGCCCCGAGAACTGTCTTCGTAAACCCGGGAACAAC
>JBMOKS010000630.1:0-6630 GCA_049324355.1 Bacteroidota bacterium | reverse complement strand
TAACCGAGATAGCACGCCTGTCAGACACTCAGGCTGCTCAGCAGTTAACACCCAGCGATTATCTCTATAAAAAACTTTCGATTGACAAACTGGCCGAGCTTCAGGCTAAATACGATATTGAAAATATCTACCCGTTGTCGCCCATGCAGCAGGGGCTTTTTTACCATACTTTATTAGATCCGACGTCAACCGCATACTACAGTCAGACGGCATACAGGATCAAAGGCAAATTAGAACCTGAAAACGTTGAAGCCAGTTTGAATTTTCTCTTTAAAAGATACGATGTATTCAGGGGAATATTTTTACATCGTGACCTGGTGGAACCTATCCAGGTAATTTTGAAGGAGCGCAAAGTTGATTTTGCTTTCAAAGATTTCCGGGTGTTCGCTACACAGCAGCAGAAAGAACAGGCGTTGGATAAATTCAAACATGACGACCGTAAAAAACTTATTGATCTGGGCAGAGACACCCTTGTGCGCATCGCCATCATTCAGCTGAACGACGAAGAATTTGAATTGATCTGGAATGATCATCACATTCTCAAAGACGGATGGTCGGCCGGCGTTATGATGTCAGAGTTCCTTCAAACCTACTACAGCCTCATTCAGCAAAAGGAGCCGAAGCTGGCGCCTGCCAAACCATATTCGCACTACTTGCAATGGCTTGAGAAACATCCGGTGACCGAAAGTCAAAATTACTGGAGACAATACCTCGGCGATTACGAGACACCAGCCGGCATATCATTGCTGAAAAAATATAATGCTACTGCAGGATATCTAAAGAAAGAAAAGACCGTTGTTCTTAGCGAAGACAAGACCCAACAACTGGAGCAGCTCGCGCGCCAGCTGAATGTCACTTTGAATACACTGGTGCAAACGGTTTGGGGAATCGTGTTGGCGCGATATAACGGTTGCACCGATCTCGTGTTTGGTAATGTTGTTTCTGGAAGACCGGCCGAGATACATGGAGTAGAGGCCATGGTAGGGTTGTTTATCAATACTATCCCTGTCAGAGTTAAATTTGAGAATAATGAATCCTTTGCCGATGTAGCCAGGGCTATGCAAGTGGCCGGCGGAAGCAGCGCGCCACATCACTATCTGTCACTGGCCGAAATTCAATCCGGCAGCCCGTTGAAGAAAAACCTGATCGACCATGTGCTCATTTTTGACAATTATCCCATCGCTTCCAAAATAGAGGGTGTAGAGAATAACTCGAAGCATATCGACAACATTCCGCGCGTGAAGGGGCTTTCGATCAACGATCATGCACATTACGATTTCAGTATCGTACTCGGCCCGGGTAAAAGCTTTTCCATCAAATTCGACTACAATGCGCTGGCATTTGATGACCTCGTTATCGATAATCTCGAACGGGCACTGCTGACGGTGTTGGACCAGGTGATAGAACAACCGGCAACGCCTGTTGAAGACATTAGTTTAATAGCGTATGCCGAAATCAGCGATCTTTACAATCGTGTCAATCCTGCGGAAATGCCTAACAACGCGGTTTCGTTTATGGAATTGTGGCAGCGTCAGGTAACCGCAGTGCCCGGGCAGCCCGCATTAACGTTTGGAACAAAAATCTATACTTATGCTGAACTTGATCGCATAGTTAATAGCCTGGCTTTTCAATTAAAGGCCACCAACAATATTCAGCCTGGAGACTTCATAGGCTTGATGTTAGAACCATCAGACTGGGTTATTGTGTCCATGCTCGGTATTATGAAGTTGGGCGCATGCTTCGTACCTATCGACATCGACCTGCCGGCCGACAGAAAAAAATATATCACGAACGATGCTGGACTGAAGTTATTGATCCTTAATTCCGAGCACTTGTTTGATGTTGGCGAAGAAGAAATAGGTTGTGACCTCTTTGCTATTGACATTCAATTTGATAACACCGTGGTTCCGGACAAATCAATCCATGCTTTGACCCATGGCGACTCGCTCGCCTATGCGATTTACACATCCGGTACGACTGGGAAGCCTAAGGGAGTAACCATCCGGCAAAAGTCTCTTGCCAATTACGTGTTGTGGTTACAGTCAGTAACCGGCCTCGGTCCGGTAGACAGTGGTCTGTTGCTAACCTCTCATGTGTTTGATCTTGGATTCACAACCATTTTCGGCTGTTTGGGTTCGGGCGCCAACCTGCATCTGCATCAGGAAAGTGTCGGAAAGAATCCGGAAGCTATTCTCCGTTATCTCCACGACCAGCAGATCACATTCATCAAAGCCACGCCATCAATATTTTACATGATCAGTCATCTTCCGCTCTTCCAGGCGGCGAGCATCGACCTGAGACTACGCTGGATATTTTTAGGTGGAGAGAAGATCAAGGCAAAAGATATTTTAGGTTTTAAGGGACGCTACCCACATACACGGTTTGTAAATCACTACGGACCGACGGAGGCCACTATCGGAGTGATCGCTCATGTAATAGACAATATAGAAGAATTTCATCACGAGCCGGTGATCGGAAAGCCGATACGGAATGCACAGGCTTTTATTTTAGACGAAAAGTCAAGACCCGTTCCGGTGGGTGCGGTGGGCGAGATTTGTATCTCCGGAGCCGGCCTGGCAAAAGGATACCTGAATCAAACGAAGCTTACAGAAGAAAAATTTATTGCACATCCTTTTCAGCCGGGAGCTAAGATTTATAAAACGGGCGATTTAGGGAAACTGTTGCCTTCTGGTGATATTGCCATCATTGGCAGGCGGGATGGACAGCTGAAAGTAAACGGTTACCGTGTAGAAACAGACGAGATCGTAAAATGTTTGATCGCTTGCGACCAGGTTAGGGACGCAGTACTCAGAGTAGTCCAAAATGGCAACGGCGAAAATGAATTGGTGGCATACTGTGCCGCTCAGTCTGAAGACGAAGCTCTGATCCGAAAGCACCTGTCGAAAAACCTCCCGGCCTACATGGTGCCGGCTACTCTTATTTATATAGAGAAGATTCCGGTTACAGCCAACGGCAAACTTAACGTCAAAGAGCTACCAGACCTAAACCAGGCGCTCCGCGGAACAACCCTGTTGAAAATGCCGGAAACACCCCTGCAAGAAAAGCTGGTGTCGATCTGGAAAGAAGTTCTTCAGCGCAACGAAGTGGGCATAACCGACAACTTCTTTGCCCTGGGCGGAGATTCAATCAAGGCAGTCAGACTCGTGGGTTCTATCAATACCTCGTTGGATCAATGGGTAGAGGTGAAAGATGTTTTTGAATATCAGGATATAGAAGCTCTCAGCAGGTTCCTGGAAAGCGATCGTCAATTGATGGAGCGCCAAAAACAAATGGAAGAAGCTTCGATACACTTGCAGGAGTTCAAACAAGATATCGTGAATCAGCGGGCGCTCAGAAAAGCCCTTCCTGAGTCTTACGAAGATTTTTTCCCGATGAGCGATATTCAGATGGGAATGTTGTATCATGGATTTATCAGCCCGGCAGAGGGGGTTTACCACCAGGAGAAATTCAGTCAGTTCCGCGATAGTACTTTCGATCCGTCGGTGTTCGAGCAGGCTATCAAGCTGATGGTCCATAAGCATCCCATCCTGCGAACAACTTTTGATCTCAGCAATTTTGATTTACCGATACAGATCGTGCACAAGCCGCTGGCATGCGTGTTGCCGGTTACGCTCGAAGACCTTTCCGATAAACCGCACGAAGATATCATCGCATATCTTAACACTGTAAAGAAGAAAGACCTCGAAAAACCCTTCCGCGATGGAAAAGAATTTTTATGGCGACTTTATGCTTTCAAACTCTCCAAAGATGAATACGGATTGCTCTTTACCTATCACCACGCAATCTTGGACGGCTGGAGTGAAGCATCATTTTACGCCGAATTAAGTCATTGTTATTTTGAATTAAAAAATGATCGTTCCTATCGTCCTGGCGTATTGAAGGCAGACTATAGAGATTATGTGCAGGCACAATGGGTAGCTAAAAAGGATGAGCGTGCAAAAGAGTTTTGGCAACGAACGCTCGAAGGTTACGAACGAACACACTTACCGTTCCAAAAACAACTCGACAAACTCACCAGCCGGAAACAATCTGTATCACGCCCATTCCTGCTTGGCGAGGAAACTGTTTCGAAGCTAGACAGGCTGGCGGCATTACATCACATGCACATCAAGGAAATATTCCTCGCTGCGTATCTCTACCTGCTCAAGGTTACAACCGGAAAGAACGACGTTACCATTGGCTTAGTAACAAATTCGCGACCTGATAAACCGGATGGCGACAAGGTATTAGGGTGTTTTTTGAATACTATTCCTTTCCGTTACCAGTTCGGAGCGCAGATGACCGTCCGGCAATTTATCGACCATATTGCCGAACGTATAAACGAACTCCGTTACTATGACCGCTATCCGTTACCGGATATTTTACGTGCCATTGGCGAAGAAACCGGCAACTACAATCCTATTTATGACAACCGTTTCGACTATGTAGATTTTTATATTGATAAAACCACGCACCACGATGCAGACATCGCCAGGCCGGTGGTGTCTGGCAGGGGTAACAGTGATCACCGCTTCTCATTAAACATTCGGCGCAGCGGTGAAGAATTGGCCGTGCGTTTCTTTTATATAGAAGATCTTTATAAGGCGGAAGAAGTAGAACGGCTCGAAGCCTACTTCAAACTAACGTTGGACCTTCTCCTGGGAGATGAAGAGAAACTGTTAACATCAAACGCAATTTTGCCGGAAAAGGAAATTCAAGTTCTGTTGTCGGCCGAAACGCCGGCGAAGTATCCTGACAAAGAGTTGATTCATACGCTATTCGAGAAATCGGCAATCCAGTTCCCTGACAACATCGCAGTTGTCAGTGAAGGAAGGAGCCTTACCTACCGGCAGCTCAACGAAAGAGCAAACCAGATCGGGCATTATCTGCAGAAAGAAAAGGGTGTGGGCGCCGGCGAACTGGTAGGTGTTTTGGCAGGCAGAAATGAAATGATGCCGGTGATGATATTGGGGATATTGAAAGCGGGCGCGGGTTATGTCCCTATTGATCCTGATCACCCCCAAGAACGCAATATCTCATTACTCGACGATGCCAGCATAAAGATCGTACTATGTGATCAACCATCGGCCATGCCGTCAGGCCTTCCGGTTGAGTTGGTAAACGTCTGTGCTGTGAACCTGGACCAATATCCGGTAACGGACCTTAAGGTGATTAACAAACCCAGCGATATTGCCTACATCATCTTTACTTCCGGGTCGACCGGCAAACCTAAAGGCGTTGTCGTAGAGCATGAAAACGTTGTTCGCCTATTATTCAACAATGCGTTTCAGTTTAGCTTCAGCGAGCGTGATACCTGGACTTTGTTCCACTCGATCTGCTTTGATTTTTCTGTTTGGGAAATGTACGGTGCTTTGCTGTATGGTGGTAGACTGGTCATGGTGCCCAAGCAAACGGCTATAAGTCCTGCAGAATTCGTTGATCTGCTCATTAAAGAACAGGTAACTGTCCTCAACCAGGTGCCTGCCATGTTTGACAATGTGGTTGCCGAAATTAAAACCCGCGGCTTGAAGAGATCGGATTTACGGTATATCATTTTTGGCGGTGCCGCTCTGAAACCGCAAAACCTTGCGTGGTGGATCAGCAACTTCCCGGAGATGAAGTTGGTCAATATGTACGGTATCACAGAAACAACGGTGCACGTCACTTACAAGGAAGTTACAGTCGACATGGTTCGTGAGGGCAGCAGTAATATCGGCACGCCAATTCCTACTTTAAAAACATTGCTGATGGACCAAGATCTTGGCCTGGTCCCCGCAAATGTACCTGGTGAAATTGTTGTCAGCGGAAAGGGTGTAGCCCGGGGCTATCTGAACAGACCCGAGCTGACATCCGAGCGTTTCAGAACAAACCCCTACGATAAAGATGAGAGGATATATTTATCTGGCGATCTTGGTTATAGAAACAAAGAAGGCGAGCTCATTTATCTCGGACGAAAAGATTCACAGATCAAACTGCGCGGATTCAGAATTGAAATAGGGGAGATCGAAAATGCCATCCTCAAATATCCGGACGTACAGAATACAGTGGTTTTGCTCAGCGAAGGAACGAAGGAAGTTGAAAAGCAACTTATCGCCTTTATTCTTAGTCAAAAGGAGCTGGATAGCGACTCCCTCAGAAATTTCCTGGCCACGCGATTACCCGACTACATGGTGCCGGCGCAATTTGTGGGACTAAAAAAATTCCCGTTAACTATAAACAAGAAGATCGATTTTAAAGCACTGCTGAAGTTACAAGGCAACCGATTATCAACGGGCGTAGAATATGTCGAACCTCAAAATGCCTTACAAGCCAAACTGATCACCATCTGGCGGGACGAACTAAAAACAGAGCGTGTCGGAATACACGACAATTTTTTCGCATTGGGTGGCGACTCACTCAAGGCCATTCGCCTGGTTGCAAAAATGAATGCCGAAGCTTCGCTGTCGTGCAAGATCGCTGACTTGTTCAAGCATCCCACTATTGCCGAGTTGACAGCCAGTTCGGAGGTATTGCACGGCGAAAATTCATTGGAACACGAACGAATTATCGGGCACGGACGCATCAGTGAGTTCAAAGACAGGATACTTTCAGATGCCAGTCAGAAAGAAAAGCTGCCGGCGGATTGGGTCG
>JBMOKS010000629.1:0-6636 GCA_049324355.1 Bacteroidota bacterium | reverse complement strand
TTTATTACAATTCGCCCGTAGGTGAACTGCTCATCGAATCATGGCATGATAAGATCACAACAGTTTACTACTTAAATGGCAACGAAGACAAGTTGACCGAGATCAAAACGCCGGTCATAGAACAATGCATGACCGAACTGGACGAATATTTTTTCCAGGGAAGAAAATTTTTTACGGTGGATATCGAACTCCGGGGATCGGCCTTCCAGCTTCATGTATGGAACGCCCTCCTCACCATTCCTTACGGGAAAACAATATCATACTCGGACCAAGCTCATCTCGTGGGCGACATTAAATCGATCAGGGCTGTAGGACTCACCAACGGCCAGAACCCTATCGCTATCATTGTTCCCTGTCACCGCGTGATCGGTAAAAACGGTGAGCTCGTTGGCTATGGTGGCGGGCTGGATCGCAAAACATGGCTGTTGCAACATGAAGGCGCATTTGCGGAACAACTTAAATTATTTTAACCCCGCCTCGTCTCTCGTCGTCTGTTGGAGTTTGGCAGGTGTGAATAACTTTCTAAATTCCGCCCGTGTTCAGTTGCCGCCTCGCAAACCGGCCGAGCTTCTGACACATGAATTCGAACAGATCGTAAATGAAGTTTGAAAATACTCCTCAATTTGCAAAAAAGCTGGATCGGATAGATCCTTTGAAATCGTTTCGCAGCCAATTCTACCTTCCGAAGGTCAATGGTAAAGCTGCCATTTACCTTACCGGCAATTCTCTGGGCCTTCAACCCAAATCCACCAGGAAATTCGTGGCCGAAGAATTGGAAGATTGGGCCCAGCTTGGGGTGGAAGGCCATATGCATTCCCGCAGACCTTGGCTCTATTATCACAAGTTTTCCAAAAAAGCATTGGCCCACCTCACCGGCGCCAAACCTGGTGAAGTGGTGGCGATGAACCAACTCACAGTAAACCTCCACCTGCTCCTGATCTCTTTTTATCGGCCTTCATCGCAGCGCTTTAAGATCATCATCGAAAAAGGAGCTTTCTCGTCTGACCAATATGCCTTCGAGTCACAACTGAAGTTTCACGGATTTGATCCTGAACAGACGTTGATAGAATTAACACCAAGACCTGACGAGTCAACGTTGCGAACAGAAGATATTATTGCGGCTATCAACGAGCATCGTCATCAGCTGGCGCTAGTTATTTTTGGCGGCGTTCAATATTATACAGGGCAGTTATTCGACATCAAAAAAATCACGGCAGCCGGGCATGAAGCTGGTGCGATGGTTGGGTTTGATCTTGCTCATGCCATCGGCAACGTGCCGTTAAATCTCCACAACGATAACGTTGATTTTGCGGTGTGGTGCAGCTACAAATACCTCAACTCTGGCCCGGGAGCTATTGCCGGTGCCTTTGTTCACGAAAAACATGCTACCAACTTTGAAATACCGCGCTTTGCGGGCTGGTGGGGACATCAAGAGAAAGAAAGATTCCAAATGAAAAAAGGCTTTGTGCCTATGCCTGGTGTGGATGGCTGGCAGCTTTCAAATTTTCCTATACTACAGGGCGCAGCGCATCTTGCATCGATGGAAATTTTTCAGGAGGCTGGTATTAAGCGCCTGCGAACAAAAAGTGAAATGCTCACAGGCTATCTTGAATTTTTACTGAATGAAGCCGATCCGGCACATGAGTATTTTCAATTGCTGACACCTTCCGATCCGAAAGCGCGTGGTTGCCAGCTTTCTATTTTTATGAAACAGGATGGTAAAAAAATTTTTCAAAAGATCACCAAAGCCGGTGTGATTGCCGATTGGCGCGAACCCGGCGTAATACGCGTGGCGCCCGTGCCATTGTATAACACTTTTGAAGAAGTGTATCGTTTTGGAGAGATCTTTACGAAGGCTATTCGGAGAAAACGTTAAACGCCATCCTTGCGGCGTTGAAGTTCAATAATGTCCTGCAGATCCTTAGGTCGATTCGTAGCCTTCTTATTTTGAATGAGGTGCTCGTAACTCATCACTTTGAGTGTTACATTTCCCAACTCAAATATTTCTGCTGAATCGACAGCATCGGAAAAAGAAATATTTCCAGGTATATCAGTTAGAAATTCTATATTGATTATTCCGAATGGAATTCTAATAAAAGTCTTTTTAGGGTTGAACACAGCGTTGTGCAACTCCTCAACATCGTACCCCATGCTTTCGATCGCTTTTACGAACCTGATATAATTCTCATTGCTTGGCTTAAGCCAGACATCGAGATCACTCGTTGCCCTGGCATAACCATGGTAGTTCACGGCAAATCCACCGATAACAATATAATCGACATTATTGGCCTGAAGACTGATGCTCAGTTTTTCCAATTGTTCTTTATACTGCATCAGTTCTTTTTTTAAGGACAATAAATGGCAGGTCATCCGGCTTATTGATCGCCGCAGATGGCTTGGGGCGAAAATGTTGCGACAATTCAATCAGTTCAAATAACAGCTCTATTCGCTCCTGAGGAGTTGATCTCTTCGCTAACTCAACCTGAGCTTTGTCTTTGTCAGCAAAATCGACTAAAGTCGCTTTGGGTTTCATACATTAAAATTAACAAAACTTCATGAGAGGGTTGATGAATCGATTTTATTTTTAGTTTTGGCGAATATGGTTCATAAAAATGATATTGCTATCGTAGGTGGCGGGCTTGTCGGTTCGCTGCTTTCCATCTATCTCGCGAAAAGGGGCTACAAGATTTCTGTGTTTGAACGCCGACCCGATATGCGAAAAAATCCGGCGGAAGCCGGGCGCTCGATCAACCTTGCGTTAAGTAATCGCGGCATCAGAGCACTAGAAGAAGTGGGCCTCGCCGAGGCGTTGAAAAAAATTGCCATTCCCATGCACGGCCGCATGATGCACGATATCAAGGGCAATCTCACCTACCAGGCCTACGGGAAGCAAGGACAATACATCAACTCCATCTCCCGCGCCGAATTAAATATGGTGCTGATGACAGCCGCAGAAGAACATGGTGTTGACTTTTTCTTCGAACATCGCTGCACCCATCTTGACTTCAATCAAACTTCGCTCAACGTTCAGATCCACGGCACCGCCGATCATCGCATCAGTCGCTTCGATTACATCATCGGCGCTGATGGAGCTTTTTCAGCCGTGCGGTGGGGCATGCAGATCACGGATCGTTTTGATTTCTCGCAACATTATATCGAGCACGGATATAAGGAACTTACCATTCCTGCATCGTTGGGCGCAACGCTCGAAAAAAATGCGCTGCACATATGGCCACGCGAAAGTTTTATGATGATCGCGCTGCCCAATCCCGATGGCAGTTTTACCTGCACCTTATTTTTTCCGTTTGAAGGAAAGCCTTCTTTCTCCACCCTCAACAGTCACGAAGCGATAGAAAAATTCTTCAAAGAAATTTTTCCCGATGCCCACAAACTCATGCCGGAGTTGTTGAAAGATTTTGATACAAACCCCACCTCGTCGTTGGTCACGATGAAATGTTACCCATGGGTACGCAATAAAACTTTTCTGATCGGCGACGCCGCCCATGCCATTGTTCCATTCTACGGACAGGGCATGAACGCAGGCTTCGAAGATTGCCGAATTCTCAACCAGCTGCTTGACGAGCACCACGATAATTGGGAGAAAGTACTCGAAATTTATCAGCAAACACGCAAGAGTGACGCCGATGCCATTGCCCAACTCGCCCTTCTCAATTTCATCGAAATGCGCGACCTCGTGGCTGACCCGGAATTTTTGTTGCGAAAAAAAATAGAAGCAAAAATCCACGAGCTCTACCCCGACAAATGGATCCCGCTATACTCGATGGTGACCTTCCACGACAACATCCCCTATTCCCAAGCGCAGAACATCGGTCAAAAACAAAAAACGATCATGGACGAAGTCATGAACCGGAAAGGCATCGAATCGAACTGGCAAGAGCTCAATTTCAAGGAAATTGTCGATCGCCTCAATTAGTCTAATAAAGTCATTGGTCATTGATCATTGCGCGACACTGACTTCTTACTCAGGGCTACTAACTGCGGTTAAGGTATTCAAATTGATTTATTCATATGAGCGCAACGCTACGCAATCATATTCGAAAGCATAATCCTGTTCGGTCGTAGTTCCATAACTGGTGTTGGCCCAAATGATCTTTGTGGTAAGCTGTCCGCTATAGCTGTTGATAAATCGTTGCACCTCAGGGTCTACACCGGGAATGAGATATTCTCCTCTTACGGGATTGTTTGACGAAAAAATGCTGAGAATGGAAATACCATAATCTGGCCCGGGAAAGTTTGCCGATAGGCATGCCGGAAAGAACAGAGGGTTACCCGTTGCCGCGGCGAGCATCCTGTAAGGATTGGCTTTTTTATCATACTCGAGGCCAAGATATCGCGAGCTAAGCCACGACGACCTTCCGTCTGCCTCCGACAAATTGCCATTGCGATCGTAAGAGAAGTTGTAGCGAATTTCAAAACCTGGGTCTGGGTCTCCGCCTGTGCCAAATTCCTGGCAAACGATATAATCAATCTGCGAGGGTGAGGCGTAATGATATAACGTACGATTGTGTTCCGTTCCAAAGATCGATTCATGATACTCATTGGCTTCAATTATACCATATGGGCCGTGTTTAAAAGTGAACATAAACCTTGGCGCTAACCCGTCTTCGTAAATGGCTGCCTTTGTGAGTTTGCCCGACAAGTAAGAAAAATCAACTCTCCTACCGATGGCTTCCAAAGATGTAAGTCGCCCGGCCGGATCATACACGGCACTATACCAATTGTCTTCCCATAAAAATTTCGCAATTCGACAAGTCGGTATCTCGGTAGGACCACATGCAAACAGGGTCACGAGCAACGCCAAGACCGGCGGCCCGAAAAGGGGTCTGGAATTTTTCATAAGGAGGGTGTTTTCTCTCTAAGTTGAAGAAAGTGACATCAAGAAGCAATATGAATCTTATACTCCTCGTACCGGTCAAGGATATCCCTCACGTAATTCACCGGTTCTTCGCATTTACAGAAGCCGGCCATCACCACGGGATCTCTGTAAAATTTCGGGTCAGACTTTTTGACCAGGTAATACTCTACGTTGTCATTCCAAAGTGCCGGATCTTTGCCATGTTTCTCGGCCAGCCGGCGAGCGTCGATGATATGCGATAAGCCGGCGTTGTAAGAAGCCAGCACAAACCGAAGTCTTTCGCCCGGGTCTTTAATTCTGTTTTCCCAATAAGCATCCAGATATTTTAAATAGCCAACACCGGCTCTTATGCTTTGTCGTGGATCGTCGGGATTGGCAGCGCCAAAACGCTTAGCGGTGCTTGGCATCAACTGCATGAGTCCGCGTGCACCCGCCCACGATTCTCCCCGCGGCAAAAAGTGTGACTCCTGATACACCAACGAAGCCAATAGCCGCCAGTCCCAGCCCAGTCGCTGAGCACCCTCTTTGATCAACGTATCGAACGGTGATAATTTATTTCCGCCAATAGACGAATAATCGCTCTTCATTCGGATGAGTGAAGTTCTCGGGCTTTTAAAGTAACGATTGTAAATCACCATAAACGTAGCTTCCTTTTTTACGGACAACAGCCACCGGTTCACTTCTTCCAATAGCTTGGGTGAATTTTGCCGCGTGGCCCACGCTACTTGTTGCAATACGCTTAGCACAGTGTTTACATCCAGGTTTGGATAATAAGATGCATTCACCTGCGCGATCATGTGATCGGCCACAGTATATTCAATTTCCCCCATGGCCACTTTACGAATCAGCGATTCACTTTCGGCGATGGATGTGTCCTTTCGAATCATGATATCGCCGCCGATCTCTTCCGATAAATTGCTAAGCCTCTGCTCGAAACTTGTTCCTGGTAGCACGTGAACTTCTTTGCCTACCAGATCAACCGGGTTGCGAATGACTTTCGCGTTGATATCATCCATGCCAAGACTGCGCCAGTTGTCAGGCTTGCGTTGTACGAGCACCTGGTATGAGTTGAAATGCGGTTTGCTGAAGGATACATAGCGCGTGCGGTCTTTGGTAATCGTGAGCGGAAAGGCGAGAATATCACCTTCGCCTTTGTTCAATTGATCAATGGCGCGCTCTACGCCGGAAGTAACTTTTATTTTCAGATCAACACCCAGGTGTTTAGCAAGTCGTGTGAGCAGTTCGTACTCGTAGCCCATGGGCTGGCCTTTATAAATAAAATAGCTGATGGAATTGTTGTCGACCAGCGCGTTGATGTAGCCGCGTTTTTTGATTTCCTCGAGGTCTAATTGAACCTCCGGTGCTGTGGAAAAATTGATCTGCTGAGAGCGGTTGCAGGATGAAAAAGAGCCCAAAACCAGCAATAAACACAGAGAATACCGGTACAGCACGTTCATAGCATACCGAAATTAATCATTCCCGTGTAAAATAAAAAGAGGCCCTCAAGGAGCCTCTCTCTATCATAACGTATGCTCGGATTAGTTGAAGATGTAGCGAATACCGATCTGTGCCTGCCATACATCGTTGATCGAGGCATCTCTGCGATAGCTATCGGTCAATTTGTTGAGCGCACCGGTATTGGCGTCAACACCTAATACGTTCATGCGATAAACTGGCACGCCACCAGCCGATACGCTTTGTACTCTCACCGGTCTGTTTTGGTTAATGGCCCAGCCCACACCCCATTTGTTGTTCAGCCA
>JBMOKS010000628.1:0-6636 GCA_049324355.1 Bacteroidota bacterium | reverse complement strand
GTAATGGAACAAATGGCTGAATACGGTGAGGTGATCGGTATTTATAATATTGACTATCGGGGTGTCGTCCGGAAGAACGGAGTAACCTATCATTTTCCAAAGCCCAGCAGATGGCATTTGTTCTTTCCCTTGGCGTTTAACAGGTTTGTGAAAAGTCTGGCACCCGACGTGGTGATTGTGCACGGAATCATTTTTCCGTGGCAAGTAATCATGCTCCGCCTGCAATTGGGAGCACACGTCAAGATCATAGCACAACATCATGCCGAACGACCGCTGCGCGATATCCGGCAATATTTTCAGCGATGGGCCGATCGTTATATTAAGGCGTACCTTTTTGCTTCCTACGATCTCGGTCAGCAATGGGTAGAGCGAAAACAAATCCATGATTCGAAAAAGATCAAAGTTATCATGGGCACATCGTCACCCTTTTATCCCATTGATAAGCACGAAGCCCGGAGTGTGACCCAAGCAGAAGGCGAGAAGATATTCTTGTGGGTTGGGCGGCTCGACAGCAACAAGGATCCACTGGTAGTAGTGAAAGCATTTGCTAATTTTATTGAAACTCACCCCGAAGCCCGGCTGTACATGATCTATCAGACGTTTCAATTGCTCGAGGCATTAAAGTTGCTGATTCTTGATAAAGGTGTTTCGAATGAAATTCACCTGGTTGGTAAAGTTGAAAATCCGGCTTTGCAATATTGGTACAACAGTGCGGACTTTATTATTTCCAGCTCCCACTATGAAGGCAGTGGTATAGCCGTTTGTGAAGCGATGTCTTGCGGATGTGTTCCGGTGCTCACCGATATTCCATCGTTCAGAATGATGACGGCAGAGGGCCGAATAGGTTTTTTGTATGAAGCAGGAAATGACATGGCACTGCTGGCAGCCTTGCAAAAAACTGATTCGATCGATCTGGTGACTGAAAAGAAAAAAGTACTCGATCAATTTAACAAGGAATTGTCTTTCGAGGCGAATGCGCGAAAGATCATGGAAGTCATTCAGAATATTGAATAAAAATGTTTTGAATTCACCGAAGCAAAATGTTGCCATCATCATCCCCGGCGGTATCGGCACGGGGCGCAATAACATTGGCGTACCCGTGCTGGAGAGAATAATTCGATTGCTCGCGCTGGAATTTGAGGTCACAGTTTTTCAACTGTATCCGGTTAATGAGAATTTTCAAGTTACCGGTTTTGAGTTGGTGCCGATTTATTCGGGCAATCCGCTGCTCAAGTGCTGGAAATTGTTTTTGGCATTCAGGACAAGAAACCGACAAAAAAAATTTAGTGTGATCCACGGTTTTTGGGCCATGCCCAATGGCTTTATGGCTGTGTTGCTTGGGAAAATATTTAAGAGTAAAAGTATCGTTAGTGTTCTCGGTGGCGATGCCATAGCACTGCCAGACATCAACTACGGACAATTGTTAAATCCTCTTTATCGCAAACTTATTTTTTGGACGCTTCGCCATGCGGAAGAAGTTAATGTGCTGACCAGTTATCTGATCCGGAATCTGAAAAAAGCGGGCTTTGAAAGAAAGGACATCAAAATAATTCCATGGGGAGTCGATACTGCTGCGTTTTCTTTTCGGGAAAAGGCTGTCGGGTCGCCGGTCAAATTCCTTCATGTTGCAAATCTGCATCCAGTTAAAGATCAGGCTACGATGCTGCGGGCTTTTAAGATCATCCATTCGAAAGTCTCATCACAGTTGGTGATGATCGGAGAAGGAGACCATGAAATTCGTATAAAAAAATTGATATCCGATCTGGGTTTGCAACACGCCGTTACCATGCTTGGATTACTTCCCTATGAAGATCTTCCGCATCATTACTCCACGGCCGATGTTTTGTTGCAAACATCACTTTCGGAAGGACAAAGCGAAGTGGTAACGGAAGCCATGAGTTGCGGCGTGCTGGTGTGTGGAACGCAGGTGGGGCTGATGTATGATCTTCCTGACTGTTGCGTTGCTGTGCCCGTAGGCGATGCCGAGAGACTGGGCGACGAAGTCGTAGCATTGTTAGCCGCTCCCGAGCGAATGGCAGCCATCAGGGCGCGGGCGAAAACATGGGCATCGGCTCATTCGCTGCGGTGGACTGTTGACCAAATAAAGTTGTTGTACAAAACTTCCGGTCATCAAGCATGAAACACCGGCAGCAACATAAAAAGAAGAGAATTGCCATGATCGGAATGAGTGTGTTGGGAGGAGGTCCCCTCGGTCAGGGTGTGCCCATGATTGCCGATCTCATCGAAAGAATTTCTCCCGACTTCGAGATTGCATTTTATTCATTCAATTCAACAAACACTGATGGAATTCCGAAGACCGTGACGACATATCAGACGGTAAAATGGAAAATTCCAGAGAAGATAAAACACTGGCTGTTGGCCATGAAGCTTTGGATCCATCATTTGTCAGATCCTTATTCGTTTATTTATGCCGTATCCGTTTTTCCAACCGGCCAGATCGCCATCAGACTTGGTAAGATTCTTCGCCGGCCGGTAGTGGTTCAACTGATCTCACTGGAGGCAGTGGCGTTGACCGATATTGGCTATGGCAACTTGTCAAAGCCGTGGTTGAGAAAGATCACAGAACAGGTGTGTCGTGATGCAGACGAGTTGGTAGTGATCAGCGAATTTCAGAGAGAGGTAGCACAAAAGAGTTTGCCCACATCCCGTCGCATCCACGTATTGCCTTGTGGAATCGACATACGTAAATTTCCAGTTCGGGAAAAGAACATAGAAATGCCGGTCAGGTTTATTCATGTGGCTTATTATCACCCCATCAAAGATCAAACAACGCTATTCACTGCCTTTGCCCGGATTGCAGCGGAGATTCCCGCACGACTGGTAGTTGTGGGCGCTGGATTTGAAGCTGCAGATGTGTTGCGAATGCTAAACGAGCTTAATATTGCGGACAAGGTATCGTGCGTTGGAAATATTCCTCAGGTTGAATTACCGCGGTACTATGCCGATGCTCATATCATGCTGCACACGTCTCGCTTTGAAGCACAAGGCACCGTTACGCTTGAGGCGATGGCCAGCGGTGTGGTAGTTTGTGCTACTGACGTTGGTGGTTTGGCGGGAATTGATCGCTCGTATGCCATCACCGTTCCACCAAAAGATGCTGAGCAACTTGCAAAGAAAACGATCGCGCTAATTCATGACCCACTACGTTACAAAAAAATGCAATCCGCTGCGCTTGACTGGGTGAAGCAATACGATGCCGACCTAACTGCAGAGAAGTATCGTATGTTTTTCGAAGCCGTGGCGAATCAAAAGGCTTAGATTACAGGATTCTGAACCCCCATTTTTTGCAGCTTGCCCTGTTTGAGCTGATAAACAGAGTCAAAATCGCCCAGACTACCGAGCTTGTGCGTGACTTTGATGATCGTTTTACCCTTTCGTGAGAGCTCGTTCAGTAAATTGAGGACATCCATTTCTGCATCTGCATGAAGCTGGTTGGTGATCTCATCCAACAAAAGAATTTCAGCGTCAGCATACAGCGCCCTGGCAATAGCAAGCCGCTGCCGTTGACCACCGGAAAGTTTTACGCCCTTTTCTCCGATGCGAGTTTGAATTCCACCCGGCATTTGTTCTAGCATATGGTTTAGATCCAATTCCCGCATGATAGTTTCGATCTTTTTTAAATCAATCTCATGCTCAGCTGTTCCGAAAGCAATATTTTCAGCAACAGTGCCGTCAAAAATGTATGGATCCTGCGAGACGTACGCCAGCAAGCTCCGTATTGCCGGCGTTTCAATTTTGTTTCCATCAACCAGGATCTCGCCTTGGTGGTCGCGCAGAAATCCAAGGAGCAGCAGCAATAATGTTGTTTTGCCTTCTCCTGATTTTCCGGTAATGGCCACTTTCTCACCTTTGTGGATCACCAGTGTCGTGTGCTGCAGTACACTGGGGCCATCCGGATATCGAAAGGATATGTTTTTCAGCTCTATCGTTTCTTTGAACCTCAGCAAAGATTTTGGCCGCGTGCTTGTGGGTTGGAAATTGCCGAGGTCTTTCAACTCTGCAAGCAGGTATTCGTGCGTTCGCATCTGCAGCGCTCCATATAGGATGCGGTTGATGGAAGGAATGATGCGGAAGCTTGCGCCGGCATAGATGCTCAACATTAAGATCATTTGTTGGTAGCTCTGTTGAGAAAGTACACCATAGATCACCAGGAAACAAACAATAAATGCAGCTATAACCTCCATGAGCCGGTTGGTGCCGGATTGTAGAAGATGATCTTTTACAAACGCCCTGCTTAATGCTTCGCTGATGCCCTTGAACCTTTGTGCGAAAAATGATTCTTTACCAGCGGCTTTGATCTCGATAAAACCTTCGATCGCCTGCTGGGCATATTTCAGAGATAACGGATATTTTTCCTTTACGGCAAGCCCGACATTGTTGGAACCCTTTTTCATAATCTGGAACAGCAAGGCACAAGGCGCCAGAATTACAGACAATATCAGTATGATCTTCCAGTCATAAAGGATAATACAGCTTACGATGAAAATAAAAACCAGTGCTTCGGACAAGATCGTTGCCATGGGGAGAATGATATTGTTGGCGAAAGTGAGCGGTTGGTTGGCGATGCGATTCAATTCACGGGCGTGATCGGCGTCAGAAAAACCCGGATATTCCAATTGTAAATATCGACCGAACGCGCGATTGGAAAGATCGCGTCCGATGTTGAAAACATACTGAGCCTTGGCGCGACTGATCCAAAGACTGACAATGCTCTTAGAAATGATAAACAATAAAATACCACCCGCCACAGCGGCAACAAAATAGGCTGATGACGTGAAACCAAAAAAATTGTACACTGCCTTTAATGTGGCTTGCGTCGTTACAAATTCAGGACGAAGAATGAGAAACACCAGCGGTAAAAAGGACGCCACACTAAAAAAATCCAGCAGTGACTGAATGACCAGCAATCCTACTGTCGCTGTGCCCTTTCTCTTTTGAGAAAGACTTAGCATCGACCAGGCTTGGGTGATGGTGCTTGCTTTCATGGTCAGGCTTCGGTGTAGTTGGATTTGAATAGCTGGAAGAAATGAATGTGGTACAACGAGGAATTACCTTTACGCAACTGTTTGCTGTTTTTCACTTTCCCGATCATCAGCATGTGGCTGCCAAGTTCGTAATTTTCAACGATCTCTACCTCTTTGTACGACGCAGCGAAATCAGGTACCGGGAACTGATACATTTCGCTCGGAACTGTCTTGAACGGAAGCTTATGCAGGCTGGGGGGTGTGTTGCTGTGATGACTGCCGAGGTAATATATGGTCTCCAGTCTAGCCGCGTCGGTATCGGCAATAACCACTTTTTTACTTTCAATGATCTTTTTGATGGTAACGTTTGTGGTTCTAAGTCCGAGTATATAAGTGCCATTGCTGGTGAAACACTGAAAATCCATGGGAAAAATGTTGTAGTAATCCCGATCCTGGTAGGCTACGGAGATCACACGTCGTGGATACGAATACATCGCGCTGTAGATCTTACCTTCCAGAATGGTAGCCTTGTTTTGGAAGTATCGTTGTAAAAAATACTGATGCACTTTGTTGAGCTGATAGCATTGCGCATCGTCGATATGAAATATTACGATGTAGTTCGCAGCATCGGAAATTGTCTGTTTAAAACTAATTTTTAGTCTGGCAACCAGTTCGTCGTTAACGGATATCTCAACTTTTGGAATCTTGGCTTCCACTAGAGCGAATTGCTCTTCGGTGAGCCATGCTGCGAGGTAAAAAGGCGTTTGGCAGACGATGCAATGATTGCTGGTGATGTCTAGTCGATGGTTCTCCAACACCAGAAAGACTTTTTCGCGCACCTCATCATGATCAATGCGTACCGCTGGAAAATTTTTCCCAGTTCGATTCTTAAATAATATCCTCTTGACCAGCGCTTTCATTTCTTAGAAAATACAAATACAGCAAAATCAGATTGCGGAAGTAAAACTTGTGACTTCAGTGAAAAAAAACTGCCGCTGCTTTTCCTGATGGCGGCAGCCGAATATACGTGTGTTTCGTGAAACTTGCCTTTATGTTGATGATGAACTGTAATTTTTCCAAACAATAGCAAGCGGAGCACGGCACGCAGGGAA
Source organism: Bacteroidota bacterium (assembly GCA_049324355.1). Taxonomy (GTDB): domain Bacteria; phylum Bacteroidota; class Bacteroidia; order Cytophagales; family Cyclobacteriaceae; genus Chryseosolibacter. The sequence goes on along the minus strand of JBMOKS010000628.1, from coordinate 539 downwards.
TATTGCCGCCATATTTTTAACGGGCTGGCATCAAGTACAGTGACAACCACGTTTGCATTTCGTTGGCAAACCAACGCGACTTTTTTGAAAAATTCTTCAATGTTTCCGATGCAATTCAAAACGGCGAAATTCGCAATCACACCATTTACTTTTTCAGGAAACGGAAGATTTTCGAGAGACCATTCGCTGATAATCAGCGGATGTTCCACGAACTTAAGTTTGTCTTTGCCGGCGGTAATGTTTTTCCTGGCTACGGCTCGCATGCCAAGGGAGGGTTCCAGGAAAATAATGTTGTATTGTTCCAGCAGCCAGGGTAGATCAAGTCCTGTTCCACCGCCGAAGTCAAGCACCGTACCGCCACTCACATGTTGTTTAAAAATATCCCTCACCAGATTTCGCGTGTTCTTGTCGGCCATCGTCATGTGACTGTTGTAGTCATCGGCGACGGCGTCATAAAAGGCTATGACAGATTCGATGTTGGATAGGGCCATGGAAAATGAAAAATCACTTCTATTTTAAGAAATTTTCACCATAATAAA
>JBMOKS010000627.1:0-6702 GCA_049324355.1 Bacteroidota bacterium | reverse complement strand
CTCCATCATTTACAAAGTCTAATGCCATTGAATTGCCACCGTGATGATGGCGGAAAAAAGTTTCTGTATGTCTTTCGGGAATGTCCCTGTGGCGTGACAACTGAGGCTCCTCGCAAGACCATTTGATTGATCATGAATTTGCCATTGTATTCACCGATTGCCCCTTTAGGTTTTCGATAACGCGGATAAGGAAGGTATGCGCTGTTTGTGTGCTCCCATCGCTCGCCCCATGAGAACTGTTCTGCAGCGGCTTCCCATTCAAATTCAGTCGGCAGTCTCAAGCCCTTCCATGCGGCAAAGGCTAAAGCTTCATAAAAACTTATGTGGGTCACCGGTTCTTCCAAATTCAATTCTTTCAGGCCAGCAAGTGAATATCGCATCAGTTTCCCATCAACGATGTTCCAATAGAGGGGAGCACTGATTTTGTTTTCGTTTACCCACGCCCAACCGTCACTCAACCACAAGCTCGGCTTGGCATAACCATCGTCATTAATGAAATCAAGGTACTCGCTGTTGGACACAAGGGACTTGCGAATCGAAAACTCCTCGAGACCTACTTGATGATGGCCGTGCTCATTGTCAAACGAAAAGCCCTCACCGCTAAACCCTATTGGGAATGATCCACCGGGCACCAGAATAAAATTGTTATCAAAGTTACCTTGCCTTATTTCCGAAAAGTCTTCCTTATATGGTGGAAACAGAGGATTATTGCCAAGAATATATTTGATATCTGTAAAAAGAAGTTCCTGGTGCTGCTGCTCGTGATTTAAACCGATCTCAACCAGTTCGGATATTTCTGCAGGTGTTTGTTCGAGAAGCTTTAACATGTGCTCATCCACATAGTGGCGGTATGCAACAATTTCCTCTACAGTAGGCCTTGATAGGGCGCCTCTCTTGGGCCTCGGTATATGTTCTCCGATCGTATCGTAGTAGCTATTGAACAGAAATGCAAACTTTGGGTGAAAACTTTTATAACCTGGAAGGTGCTTTGTAAGAATGAACTCTTCCCAAAACCAGGTCGTATGTGCTAGATGCCATTTAGGAGGACTGACGTCAAGAATAGGTTGGCCCCCATAATCGTCTGGCTTCAATGGTTCACAAATTTGATCTGTAAGATTTCTGACCGCAGCAAATCTTGCTTTTAAAGAAATTTCCACAGCAGGCTGTGCCAATACAGTTGTCAATTTTGTCTTATTTCGTTACCGATACTCCCTTCCAGAAAGCAACGCGATCTTTAATCACTTTTGCTTGATCACTCGGATGTTCATAGTACCATGCGGCATCCTCGTTCCTTTTTCCGTTTACTTCAATATCATAATATGATGCAGTTCCTTTCCAGTGACATTGAGTGTGCGTGTCACTAGGTTTAAAGAACTGCCGCCTGATGCTCTCAACAGGAAAATAATGGTTCCCTTCGATCACAACAGTATCGTTGCTTTCGGCCAGTACTTCGTTATTCCAAATTGCTTTCATGGTCTCTTGCATTTATTTGTAAACCATATGTTTTATTAAATGATCCATCCTGAGGCGGCTGTTATTTGTCTTGTGATTGACCAAAGGTCTTTTTTCCTATCGAACAACCAGCTCACACTAAAACGCACAACCACTATGCCGCTTGAAATATTGTGCAGACCACTCCGCATCCAGAGAAAAAAAATCCACGGAAGGGGACAGAAAAACGCATTTTGGCATCACGGCTCTCAGCAGCCGGAAACGTGTCGGGGTACGGAAATTGGTTAAGCATTAAAAAATGAATTTGATATGAAAAATTTCATTCTATTACTAATTGTAGCTTCAATAACCCTGACCGCTGCTGGCCAAAATCAGGTTGCAAATTTGAAGCTGAGTGACTGGCCAAAGGATCACCGCGAAGCGGTTGAAAAGATGATTAAAAAATATGGCCAACCAGATGAGGCGACCGCGAGCATGGTAAAGTGGAACAACAAAGGGCCATGGAAAAAGATAATCATCTATAAGGAAGAATGGGATCACAAATTTCCAAAAGCGCACAAGGACTTTGTAGAACAGTATATTGATTACAAAGCTCCGGTTGAAAAGTATGACGACATCGCGAAGTATGACGGTAGCGTAACAGTTATCAGAACTCCTGGCGAGATGGCTGCACGTTGTGATAAAGAGGAAATGAATTTCCTTGCGCTAAATCTGGCCAACGAAGTTGCAACAGGCAAGCGTACTGTTGATGATGCAAGAGAGTTTTATGCCAAGACCGCTATGGAGTTCATGTCTGGAAATTCCTCACCCTATATTGAAAAACTTCTTTTCACAGTATCTAAAGGCAACACCGGTGATCCGGATGAAAATATGCCAATGAAGGCACTTAGTAAGGAGGAAAAAAGGAAACAATAAGCGTAATGTGATTTCGGCTTAAAGTAGGCCCTATATGGGCCGCTTTATTCCTTTTAAAATGAGTTGTGGAAAATTTTATGGGCTTAACGGAGACGTGAGGTATTGATGAACCGACTGCAGAATATTTGCGGATAGGAACAGTCAGGATTCGCGTTTAACTACGTCAGTTCATATAGAACAAAAAATTAAAAATTATGGAAAGCAAGTTTATGAAAGCTGTTGTGGCGGGTATCGTTGCGACAGCGGTAATGACAGTAGTGGGAGTCACGGCTCCTTATATGGGGCTTCCGAAAATGAATCCTGCTGAGATGTTATCAGGTATGCTTGGGGTTTCTCCAGCGATGGGATGGATCATGCATTTTATGATCGGGATAATTTTTGCGTCAACTTACGTGTATTGGTTTGATCCAAAGGTAAAGATCAACAGTAAATTCTGGAAAGGGATAGTGTTTGGCTTTGCGGTTTTTGTATTTGCACAGATCATGTTGTTTTTGATGAGCAAAGTACTGCCTCCACCTCCCGATTCACCGGAAACAAATATGGCATTGATGATGATCGGATCTTTAATAGGACATTTTGTTTACGGAGTTTTCGTGGCCTGGACAGTAGGATGGGTATCCAAAGAATCACACAGCGGACATAGAACAGTTGGCAGCCACTGAAATCTTTTTGGTCGATCTATGATGATGTAAAGCTGGAGCAGATCGAGTGCTATTCCGCACATGAACAAGCCAGAGGATGCATTAAACAGGAGATCTCGTATGCGCACAGATGAAGAAATAAGGGAAGCCGTAAGAGACCTGATGTTCAACAACATCAAGGCAGGTTTGTCTCCGTATTTAGGAAAGCATTACTGCTATGTTATGCCGTCACCCTCAAATTATCCTTTTCAGTGGTGGTGGGACACTTGCTTTAGTATTTTCATTCTTTGTGCGCTGGGCGAATATACATTGGCAAGACAGAATCTTCGCAGTTTGTTTGCCATGCAGGAGAAAGACGGATATGTGGGGCACATGATCTTCTGGGAGAGTCTGCTGCCCAACAACTTGCTCACATTTTTGCAAGGCCCTCCTGCATGGCGTCAAATCCGCCCACATATGAGTTCGCTCGTTCAGCCTCCGTTGGTGGCTCAAGCGCTTGAGCGTATGTTTGAAATTTCTGGAGACAGGGAATGCCTACAAGAAATGATTCCAAAAATCAAGAAATACTTTCAGTGGCTGATAGAGAATCGTGATTTTGACGGTGATGGACTTATTTCAATTATCAGCACCTTTGAATCCGGCATTGACTGGAAACCTTCGTTCGATGAGGTGCTCGGGTTTGAAACGGTAAAAGCAACAGAAAAATATTTCTGGAAAAATGTCTCGGTTGAGCTGCGTAATTTTTTACGCTGGTACAACGCAAAGAGGATCTACAAAGCCAACGTATTCATAGTAAAGGAGGTTTTGTTTAACACCATGTTTGTCCAGGACCTGCGGGCGCTTGGGAGATTATGTCGTGAAATTGAAGATGCCGATTCGGAAAAATATGAGGCTCTTGCGGACAGGGCTGCCAAAAGAATGATGCAAATCATGTATGATGATGAGACGGCAGCATTTTATGACGTGTACGGCCATGACAATAAAAAACTAAAAGTATTGACCTTTACCATTGCTGTGCCTATTATGATGAACGATGTTCCTAAAGAGATTGCGATTAGGATATTAAGAAGACATTTTTTTAACCAGCATGAATTTGATCTGAAATACCCCATTCCTTCGGTGGCGAAAAGTGAACCTTCCTTTTGCCCCTACGAATCGAAATTTCTGTGGCGCGGGCCAACTTGGGTAGTAAGCAATTGGCTTTTATACAATTGTTTGCTTCACAAGGGTTTCACCAAGGAGGCTGATAAGATATTATCCTCCGTCAAAAATCTTATTGAGCTAAGCGGTTTCCGGGAGTACTATAATCCTTTTACAGGCGAGGGCTATGGGGCAAAAGATTTTACATGGAGTGGGTTGATTGTGGATATGTTCAGGCTCAAAAATGAATTTGACGCTCAGCAATCCCTGATCGTGAGAAGTGATGGTGTATTGAAAACAGCATGATAAAAACATGGCCAAGAGAGTTATTGGACTAATCGGACTGGGCAAGATGGGTGGAAACCTTGCTTTACAAGCAGCGGAGAAAAAATACGCGGTGATCGGACATAGCCGCACCTTTAAGGAACATCTTCAAGCCGAACGCATACACCAGGTGAGTGATCTTCAGGCGCTCATTAGCGAGCTTCCCAAGCCGCGTATCATCCTGATGTTTTTACCTGCCGGAAAGGTAATCGATAAGATCTTAGAAGATTTAATACCACGTTTGTCTCAAGGTGATGCGTTGATTGATTGCGGAAACAGCTACTGGCGTGACTCAATAGTACGAGAGGAGCGAATACGAAAGACCGGGGTACATTTTATCGACTGCGGTACAAGCGGTGGACTCGAAGGTGCCCGTCATGGCGCGTGCTTCATGACGGGAGGAAGCGATGAGGCGATAAGAGTTGTTGAGAACGTCCTCAAGGATCTTGCAACCAAAGGTGGTTATATCCACACGGGCCGCCCGGGGATGGGGCATTTTGTCAAGCTTGTGCACAATGGAATTGAATTTGGTATGCTTCAAGCTATTGCCGAAGGAGTCAATCTGCTCGACAAATGTTCGGAAAAACTTGACCTTGCCGCCATTCTTCAGTGCTGGGAGCATGGCTCAGTCATCCGATCATGGTTGATTGAGCTGATGAGGATACAGTTGCAGAACCACCAAACGATTGAATACATCCCATCACACGTAGAAGATACGGGAGAAGTAAACTGGCTGATCAACGATGCCATGAAGATGGATGCGCCCATTCCAATAATTACGCAGTCGGTTATGCAGTTGATTGCAACCAGAGATCATACAAGAACGTGGGCCAAGGCAATAGGCCTGGTTCGCCAAAGTTTTGGTGGCCATCCGCTTGGAGAGGATGACAACATCCGCCACGAGCGCGCTTCAGGAAAGCTGGATTGTTTTGCGGAAATCGATACAGACTCATTAGATGTAGGAAGAAAATGAAGTTCAGATTCAGGGACAAAGTGATAGTGATTACCGGGGCATCCGCGGGTGTAGGGCGCGCAACTGCAAGGGAATTCGCGAAGCAGGGTGCGAAACTTGTGTTGTTGGCCAGAAGCATAGAAAAGCTTCGTGCCACCAAAAAGGAAATCAAGACGCTTAGAGGGCAGGCGATAGCAATCGAATGTGACGTTTCGAATGCAGATCAAGTTGAGGCAGCTGCAGATCAGGCGGAGAAGGAATTTGGCCAGATCGATGTGTGGGTCAATAACGCGATGGTAAGTGTGTTTTCTCCATTTGATGAAATGACACAAGATGAATTCAAGCGGGTTACAGAAGTAACTTACTTAGGGACCGTTTATGGTACTTATTCAGCCTTGAAAAGAATGCAGAAGCGCAACCAAGGTTCCATTGTCTTGGTTGGTTCTGCTTTAGCTTACAGAGGCATTCCGTTGCAGTCAGCCTATTGCGGAGCGAAGCATGGCGTGCAGGGATTTTTTGATTCACTTCGTGCTGAATTACTTCACAATAAGAGCAATATAAATGTTTCTATGGTTCAGCTTCCAGCGTTGAACACTCCACACTTTGATTGGGTTTTAAATAAACTTCCTTACAAGCCACGCCCGATGGGAAAAGTTTATCAGCCGGAGGTAGCCGCAAAGGCAATACTTTTTGCAGCAGCACACCATCGCAGAGAATTATTTGTTGGATATCCGACCTTTAAAGCCATCATTGGCGACAAGATCGCCCCGTGGCTTGGTGATTGGATTTTGTCAAGAAATGGTTATCGCGGACAGCAAACCAACGAGCCAGCCGACCGGAATGGAAGGAACAATCTTTGGAGATCTTTTTCTGAAGACAAAGGGGCGCACGGCAGGTTCGGCAAGGTTGCAGTGAATAGAAGTTACACGCTATGGTTAAGTGTGAACAGGGCGCTGGTTCGCATAGCCACTGTTCTTGCATTTGCAGTGGTTGCTGGCTTCCTATATTCAACGAAAAATCACCAAAATAGCATTAGTTGAAGACTTAAAATAGAAATGATATGAACGCAGTGGCCATACGGGACGCCTTGAGAGATAAGCAGAGCGATGATTTAGATAGACGCAGAAAAATAATTACACTCTCAGCAATCGGATTGCTGGATTTCAGCATTATCTCTTTATATCAAACTGGCGTCATTAAAAAATTGCCGGATTTTCGGCTGCCAATTTTCGATTCAAACAAGGTGAATGCCTCGAAGGAAGCGTACCAGTTCGGGGT
>JBMOKS010000626.1:0-6728 GCA_049324355.1 Bacteroidota bacterium | reverse complement strand
AAATGGCAATCTGATCATTAGGATCGAACGCTACCTCACTGCGATAGCCGTTGACGTAACCGCCATGATAGATCAGGGTGTCGTTCGGATAATGAAGTACGCGCCAACCCAGTCCGTAAAACGACCTGCTCAGTCGATGTCTTCTTCCGTAATTACGGTTCTTTGAGGGCGCCGGTACCACCGGCGTGTAAAGATGCGCCAATGTTTTCGGAGCGATAATATCAGGACGATATCCTAGCAGCGCAATCATCCATTGTGCCATGTCCGCGGCACTGGCATTCACGCCACCGGCAGGAGCAACATTGTAATAAGTATCTGTAATGGTTGCCGTTCTCCACCCGCGGTTGCGCATCTGATGGGGTTTGGCAATGTTCGGATTCGCTATTAAAGATGAATAGTCAATCGACGCATTTTTCATGTGCAGGGGAAGAAAAACCTTTTCCAGCATTTGCAACTGGTACGGTTTTCCGGTGGCCTCTTTGATTACTTCGCCGATGATGCTATAAGCCACATTCTGATAACTGTACTCTTTGCCGACGTTACTGGCGAGCTTCACTTCCTTCAGACTCTCCAACAGAAAATCGATGTCTTTACCCTCTTCTACTAAATTGGTATAAGCGTGATAAGGAAGCCCTGTGCTATGGGAGAGCACATGCTGAAGATTAAGTAGCTTGGTTTGTTCGGGAGATCGTAGGGTGAAGTCGGGTAGATAGCTGACCACAGGATCTCCCCACGTCATCAAGCTGTCTTCAATCAAAATGCCCGTTAGAAACGACGCAAAACACTTCGAGACAGAAGCAAGCCTGAACACCGTGTTCGCATCAACGGAGTCGTTGGTGTCAACCGCCTTCACGCCAAAACCTTTTAAGAATACAATGGAGGAATCTTTCACAATGGCTACGGCTGCTCCCGGTGTAGCTGACATATTCAGCAGCGCCTGGATCTCGGACTCGTACTGCAACAACAGTGTATCAAGATATGGATTGGAAAGTTTCAGTGACTGTTTTGGCGGTGTACCCAATACCGGCGGTTGGTGAGCCTCCATGATTTTTCTCGCCAGGAAGGTGGACGCCGCAACGGCCAACATTAAGCCAAATAATAAAAAATGCCTTCTCGTCATTCCTTTTCTTCTCGGGGAGTTAAAAAAACAAACTACATCAAGCCTTCATCGACAAAACTAAGATATTTATTTCCACCGATGATGATATGATCGAGCACGTGTATCTCGAGCAGTTTGCCGGCCTCTTGAAGCTTCTTGGTTAGCATCAAGTCGGAGGCACTGGCAGCGAGGTTCCCAGAGGGGTGATTGTGTGCGAGGATGATCCCATGAGCCAGATCTTCGATGGCGACTTTAAAAACTAGCTTCGGGTCTACCACCGTGCCGGCCGTGCCGCCTGAGCTAAGCTGGTATTTGCGTATTACGCGGTGGGCGCGGTTAAGCATCAGTACCCAAAATTCTTCATGTTGTTTATCCAGCAGATGCCTCAACAACGCAAATGCGTCGCCGGATCCGTTGATCTTGGGTTTTTCGTCAGGATCGAGTTCCTTTCTGCGTCTGCCGAGTTCGAAAGCTGAAACAATCGCGATGGCTTTCGCCTCACCAATGCCTTTGACTTTCATCAGGTCTTTTACCGAAAGTTTTGCCAGATCGTGGAGATTGTTGCCACAGCGCTGCAAAATGACCTTGGCCAAATCTACCGCGTTCAGTGTTGTTGACCCGGAGCCGACAAGAACAGCGAGCAACTCAGCATCGGAAAGTGAGGTAATTCCCTTGAGCAGCAGCTTCTCCCTCGGTCTGTCTTCGGGAGACCAATCTTTTATATTTAACGGCCTGGAATCTTCAATCAGCATACAGCCAAGTTAATTAATGCCTTCGTACTAGCCAACCCTCCAAGTAGAATTGAAAATATAACACGAAAAAAAACCCTTCCCGTTTTGCAGGAAGGGTTCATATAACTTCTACAGTCTTGGTAAGAATTACTTCTTCTCCAGGCCTGCTACGTATTTCGTCAGTTTTGACTTCTGGTTAGCAGCCTTTTTCCAGTGAATGATGTTCTTCTTGGCGAGCTTATCGATCATCGAAGAAACTTCTTTCAACAGCGCCTCGGCTTCAGACTTCACGGTAGTAGCCTTCAGTTTTTTGAGGGCCGTACGGGTGGTTTTGTGCTGATAGCGGTTTCTAACGCGTTTGGCCTCGTTGGCGCGGATTCTTTTTTCTGCTGACTTATGATTTGCCATAGTTCTCTTTCCAAAATAAGGAGTGCAAAGGTAACGCGAATAACCAAATTTGCAAAGCTTGAGCTAAAATCAGTTGGCTAATTTTCTTCGAAAAGCAGGTTTATGTAGGGATCCAGCCGGATTTCGGCCGGTTTAGACGCTAGAGGAATGTTTATAAGTGTCGTTTCACCCTCCAATCGCACTTTTTCAATCAATGGTCTTAGTTCTCCCTTCTTATATATTCCAATCTCGAGTGGAAAACTAAAAACCTGCTCTTTTTGGAGCTGCTTTATTGAAATTTGAAGGCTTTTGGCTTTTGTATCATATTTCCAGGCATAACTCAGCACCGGGTGACCCAAACCGTGAAGCCATTGGTCAAAAAACAACCTAAGATCCTTACCGGATACGTTTTCCATGACGCGCCGGAAATCCATCGTAATGGCATTGCCGTTTTGGAAGGCCTTATAATAAAGACGAATGCCCTTCCAAAAGTCATCATTCCCGATCTCTTGGCGCAGCATGTGCAATATCCAACTGCCTTTTTGATACGAGTTGATGCTCAAGATTTCGATTAAATTTTTGGGTAAGGTTGTGAACACTACAGGCAACGGGCTCTTTTTGTAGAATTCGATTACCTGTCTTCGATCTTCTTGCATATCCGCTGCCCGTTGGTCGCTACCGTATTTAGACTCATTGTACAGGTGCGTGAAATAGGTTGCAAATCCTTCGCTCAACCACACGTGATTCCAATCTTTTTCTGAAACCGAATTTCCAAACCACTGATGCGCGATTTCGTGCGCGATCAGATTATCATGATCGGCTTTGCCGTTTACAAAATCTTCGAAATAAAAAATGTTGCTTGCATTTTCCATCCCGCCATATCGCGTGGTGGACTGTACATTTGCCAACTTCTTGTAAGAATATGGTCCGATATGCTGAATGAAGAAGTCAAGCATATTTTTAGCGGCTGCGAAATCATGAAAACCATTTTCGCGGTTCTGCGGATAAACCCAGTGTTCGATAGGGATGTGACCCACGTGCTCATCGTATTGAATAGCGAAACAGGCAGCGCCCATCACCATCACCTTGGTGGATATTGCTGCATCTTCGCTCCAGTGCGTTAATTTTTGTTTCGAATTAAGATAACTCTCTTCCAGTTTGACACCGTTGCCAATTACCTGGTATCGTGCGGGCGCGGTGACCACAAACTCAACGGTAGCTTTATCGGCGGGATGATCGATGGTGGGGAGCCAATAATGCGCCCTGTCCGGCCAGTTGTCGCCGAAGAAAGTGCGATCTCCGAATTTATTTTTTGATATGATCAGCCCGTCTTCCGGAATACCCTGGTAGGAGATGTTGATGGTAAGTTCTTCGCCTGGCTTGGTTTGACTATTCATTGTAATGCGTAGATGATCGTTTTCGTGCGTGAAACTAAGATCCTGTCCTTTGACAGAAACGAGGGAGACGAGGGAGACACGATTTACACTCATTCCCTTTCCTTGTTGTTTTTTACTGCCAAGATCTAATTCAAAAGTATTGACGGGTTTGTTAAAAAGTATTTTCAACGTGGCCTTGCCATTCACCACGTCGGTGCTGTCAAATAGCTCAAGTTCGAAACGATAATGTTTGATGTCAATGTCGTCAGAAGGCAGTGCGTCGGCCAGCAAGAACGGGGTGGATGTTGTGACTGAAGAGAAAAAGAGAATTATCCGGAAGATTTTCATATCCCTGTTGAATTTGGAGTAAATTATCGGTTGTGAGAATGATAGCCAAAATATTTTACCTGGTCGGACTGCTAATGTTATGCACAGGTCTGAATTGGGGATTTTTTGCTCATCAGCATATTAATAGACTTGCTGTCTTTACATTGCCATCTGGGATGATTGGTTTTTATAAGAAAAATATCTCTTACATCGCGGAGGCTTCCGTGAATCCTGACAAAAGACGATACGCTGTGGTGGAGGAAGCGGCCCGGCATTACCTGGACCTGGACCGCTACGGCGACAGCGCACTCCATACCATGCCTCGCTACTGGAATGATGCGGTTGAAAAATATTCTGAAGACACCCTAAAGGCTTACGGTATTGTGCCCTGGCACATACAGCGCATGTACTATCAATTGCGTGACGCATTCGCGACAAAAGATCCCCGGCAGATCTTGCGCACGTCGGCAGAGCTGGGTCACTACATTTCTGATGCTCATGTGCCGCTGCATACCACCGAGAATTACAATGGCCAACTTTCCGGCCAGGAAGGCATCCATGCGTTTTGGGAGTCAAGGCTTCCGGAGCTGTTCTCTGGCGACTATGACTTTTTTGTCGGACGGGCCAGCTACATCGCCGATACGCAACTTGAAGCATGGAAAGCCATTACTGCTGCACACCTCGCTGTAGATTCCGTATTGTCGATGGAAAGAGAATTAGCCGCAAGGTTTGGTGAGAAGAAATATTCGTTTGAATCGAAAGGGGGGCAAACCATGAAAGTTTATTCGAAACGATATGCGGAAACTTACCATCGGATATTGGACGGCATGGTAGAAAAACAAATGCGCGCTTCGGTAAAAATGACCGGCGACTTCTGGTATACCGCATGGGTAGATGCCGGCCAGCCAGACTTGAAAATTTTAATCAACTATACTCCATCCGAAGAAGAGCTGAAACGGAACCGCGAAGAACTGGTATTATGGAAACAGCAAAACATTAAGTCGAGGCAACATGAGGTCGAGTGATAGGTAGTTTTTTGCCCCCTGGCTGTTCCCTTCAACGTTCTCGAACTGAACCCCTATCGGTGCAAGCACCGGCCGATTGCTTGTAAATGTTGCGCAAAAATAAAACGTAAAGTCGAGAACAAGCTGGCTTTTTGATTTGTTACCCAATATATCCGTTTGCCTCCGTTGGACCTCTAAAGGTCAATTCTCATTTGTTTTGATAGTAATGATTTGCCACATAAAGAAAGCGCCATGAAAAAGATACTTGTCCCCTGTGACTTTTCAGATACCGCATACTACGCGTTTGAATTTGCCTGTGACATAGCCACAAAAAGCGGCGGTGAGATATTGGTGCTTCATGCCCTTGAATTCCCCATCGTCTACGAAACCACTTTCGGAACGCAGCCCTATGGCTTCGATCGCAGCGCCGTTCTGGAGACAGAAGCGGAAGCGCGTAAAAACTTCAGTGATATGGTAAGCCGGCACGCAGACCCCAAAATAAAGACAGCCTTTACACTTGACTACGGTCCCGTGACTCACACTGTGCGCAGGGTTATCGAAGAAAAAAATGTTGATCTCGTAGTCATGGGCACACATGGCGCAAGTGGATTTAAGGAATTTTTTGTTGGCTCCAATACAGAAAAAGTAGTCAGGTTTTCGCACGTGCCCGTGTTCTCGATCAAAACACCTACCCGTGTGTCGTCCATTCATCACATTGTAGTGCCTACCGTGCCCGATGAAGATCAAAGCAGCTTCATGGATAGACTAAAAGAACTCCAACAGTTCTTAGAAGCAACGCTCCATATTCTCTACATCAACACACCAGTGAATTTTGATCGGGATGTGAACATCAGGCGAGAGTTTGATGACTATGTAAAACGCTACGGTCTGGAAAATTATACATTCACCATTCGCAATGATACCAACGAGGAGTCGGGCATCCTCAGCTTTGTTCATGAAACGCATGCCGACATGATCGCCATGGCCACTCATGGAAGAAAAGGACTAGCTCATCTCATTTCGGGAAGCCTGGCCGAGGATGTCGTAAACCACATTAGCTGCCCCATCTGGACGTGTGCGCTAAAACCGTAACGGTCTTGGTTTTTCGTCGTTCTTGTTGGTCTCCGGTTTAGTCTGCCATCAGGCGTGTCATTAATAACTACCGTGAAGCCGGGTTGCATTGAAGCATCCTTTAACTTCGTACTTCGCTTTCCATTATTTATTTTTCGTTACTTTTATTCCCTTTCACGTCATGAAGATTATGATGAAGAACTTGCTGTGGCTGTTTGTTTGTATTGCGCTTGTGGTCAATTCTTGTGGGCGCCGGGATTCAAAGACATCGTCTGCTGAATTTTCACTTGACTCCTTATCAAGACACACATTTAATTGGTTCTGGGACCTGGCTGGTCCTGAGAACGGACAAATTCCCGATCGCTGGCCTACAGAAAATTTTTCCAGCATCGCTGCCACCGGGTTCGGTCTCACCACATACCTCGTCGGCGTTGAGCGTGGCTATGTCACCAGACAACAAGCAGCTGAAAGAGTTTTAAAGACACTTAAGTTTTTAGACAATCTTCCCAAAGGTGATAGTATTGCAGGGGTAGCCGGATATAAAGGTTTCTTTTATCATTTTTTAGATCAGCAATCTGGTTTGCGTTTTCAGCAAGTTGAACTTTCTACCATCGACACCAGCCTGCTAATGGCCGGAATACTTTCATGTCAATCGTATTTTGATCAGACAAATGAAACAGAAAACCAGATCAGAGCCCTGGCCGATTCATTGTATCGGGCCGTAGAGTGGGAC
>JBMOKS010000625.1:0-6734 GCA_049324355.1 Bacteroidota bacterium | reverse complement strand
ACCTGGGATATTGCCATGTCGGTGAAGCTGCCCGCATCTTCATCTTTGGAAAAACTTGCCGATCAAAAAGAATATTTAAGCGCAGATTCCCTCTACGCGGTTTCCATTGATAGATTTTATTTGCGTAAAAAAGATCGCCGGTCAGGAAAAACATTGTTTACTAAAGTGCCAGTGGATATTGCGAAGAATTTCACCTCCGTAGCAGGATCTGAAAAATCCAAAATGATTGTTGCAGGAAATGAAGATGGAAAAATTTATGTGTTTGATCTTGGCAAAGGCAAAAGCCTCGGTACACTCGGTGAACATTTCTCGTCTGTCAATAGCGTGTGCTTTGCGCCGGATGGAAAGATCTTTGCTTCGGGAAGCACCGATCGGTCGATTATTGTTTGGGATGCGAAAACGCTTCGACCATTGAAACGACTGTCAGGACGCTCTTATCGTTTCGAGTCCATAGAATTTAATCACACCGGTACACAGGTTGCCGTTGGTGATGAGCTCGGGCGCGGTCGTATAATTGAGCTGCAATCCAGTCGTGTCAGGGTTTCTGTTTCTTCCTGGCACAACCAAAAGATTTCGGACATTGCCTTTTCTAAGAACGACAGTACGATATTCAGTGGAGGATTTGACAATCGCCTTGCCGCCATTAATGTTCGCAACGGAAACTTGGTCAGTGAATTGAAGTATAAAAAATATTTCAGCCTGAACGATTTTTTATTGAAAAAGCTTCAAGTTTATCGCGACCCTTATGCATGGGTCAGTACGGTGGGGATCAGTCCAGAAGGCAGTAAGTTGGCTATAGCCGGCGCATGGAGAGAATCGCAGGTGCGAAAACAACCTCAAGCCATCAGGATCAAAGATCTGCAAAGCGACAAGTCCTACAAATTGTTGGCCGATCAGGGTTCGGTAAACGATATTCATTTTTTAAGTGAACAGAGTTTCTTAAGCGCAGGAGCTGATGGACTGATCCAATGGTACCACGATGGCGCCGAACAGGAATTTTATTTCAGGAAGAAGATCACAGGATTAAAGAACATTCAGAGAATATTGCCAGGCAGCAATAACACGGTCCTACTGCAAGGGGGAAAGCAGTTAATTCTTTACAGCCTCATCGAAGAAAGAATACTGGATTCCATTCATGTATTAGCGGATATTACCGCTGCGGCGTTCGAAGCAAAAAGTGGTAAAGTAATGTATGCTATGTTCAATACATTGGTGACAACCAACATTTCTTCATGGCACCAGGAACGAAAGGAAATTCATCAGGCTCATAGTGACAGAATCACGGATATCAAATTCAATCCGACATACCCTATTGTAGGAACGGTCAGCTGGGATGCTACCGTGAAATTATGGAACGCAAACACCAGCGAACTTGAAGTTACCATCATTCCTTTTGGAACCGATGATCACCTGATTGTAACGCCCGACAATTATTATTACGGAACACGAAATTCTTTGCGAGGAATAGGTTTCAAATATGGCAAACAGTTTATCACGCCCGAGCAGTTCGACCTCCGGTTCAATCGTCCGGATATTGTATTGGAACGATTGGGTTTCGCTCCGAAAGAAGTTATAAGGTCTTTTCAGCGAGCATATCAAAAACGATTGCAAAAAATGAACTTCACCGAGCAGATGCTAAGTGAAGAAATACACCTGCCGGAAGTTAAACTGGTCAATGAAAACCTTCCCCTTCAAACTACACAGGCGCAGTTCACGTTCTCCTTACTGGCCAGCGATGATAAATACAACCTGGACCGCGTCAATGTTTTTGTCAATCATATTCCGGTGTATGGCGTGCAAGGAATCGACTTGAGGAACAGGCAGGTAAAGAAGATCGACCTTCCCGTGTCCGTTACCTTGGCAGCCGGCAAGAACCGGGTGCAGGTCTCTTGTCTCAATGAGAAAGGAGTAGAATCATTGCTGGAAACTTTTGATATTGAGCTCATCGATCAGCGCATCAGGCGACCGAATTTATACCTTGCAGTGGTGTCGGTCTCAAAATATGCTCAGCAAACCATGAACCTTAGGTATGCGCGCAAAGATGGACAAGACCTCGTCAACCTTTTCAAGCGTTCAGGCTGGTTTAGTAACGTCGTGGTAGATACGTTGTATGACGCCCGTGCAACGAAAGAGAACATTGCAGGACTTCGGGATAAATTTCTTCAAAGCGATGTGAACGACCAGGTGATGCTGTTCGTCTCGGGCCATGGTTTGCTGGACGATAAACTTGATTTTTATTATGCTACTCACGATGTTGATTTTAAAGATCCCGCGAAGCGAGGTATGGCTTACGGCGAGTTAGAGGGTTTGCTCGATGGCATTCCGGCGCGAAAAAAACTGTTGATGATGGACGCTTGCCATTCTGGTGAAGTTGATAAGTCAAAACTTCAAGTTGCCGGCACCGGCGTGTTGAATAAAAATCAGCGAGGTGCGATCACCGCTTACACATATCCGGTCGACGTGGCACAAGAGCACTACAATATCGGCATTACCACTTCATTTGAACTTATGCAGGAGTTGTTTGCCAACCTCAGCAAGGGATCTGGTGCGGTGGTCATCTCGGCTGCCGCAGGAAATAGTTTCGCTTTAGAGTCAGACGAGTGGCAAAATGGCGTATTTACTTACGCATTATTGAATGGACTAAAAAGCAAAAGCGCGGACGCCAACAAGAATGGCGAGATCACCGTGTCAGAATTGAAAGACTTTGTGAGCAGGGAAGTGGAAAGGCTTACAAAAGGGGCTCAAAAACCTACGTCACGACGCGAAAATCTGGAATTTGATTTCCGGATATGGTGATTCGACGTGCAAAGGCAGAAGAACAAAGGACGATGCAGTAAAATCCAAATTTCAAATTTGGCGAAAGCCGTAACTTCGGACCTTGAGCGCTAAACATGCCTCATTCTTTTTAGGGCCATATCAAGCCAGGATCCTCCAATGACCGAGGTGTAGAATAATTTGATCCATCCACAGGATTGCCAAAATAAAAATCGAGGATTGAACCATTGTGAACTTTTTCAATAAAGTCGGAGCGTCTGAATTCGATGTGTCGCAAGCGATCAGTTGCACCGTCGACTTGAATGCCTGAGAAATGATCGGCGAATACAAACTTTACGATGCCTTTATCTTTCCTAATGTCTCTTCGGTCCAACTCCAGCGAAGTTCAGATGACACTGAGTCATGCAATATATTTTACAGGCGGTTTTTATGAAGGCTGTCCAGTGGTAACCAACCTTTCAGGTCAGCAGAAGTCCTCCATAAGATTTTGAAAGTAAAACTACTCCACTAAGTTTTTTCCAGCCCAGCAAAAGTCTGGTAATGGAAACAACGAAAAAGGAAAAGCGCGGCACCTGTAAGTCTGTGAACCTTCCTGAATGTCCGCTGTATTTTTCGCCTGCCGCTGGCGTTTAGTCCTCCCTGTCACACCTTCTTCCTTGTACTATTAAACCTAATCGTTCGAAATCCATCGTACCTCGTACTTTTAACTTCGCACTTGGAATCACATGTTCCTTCGATACTGTCCACCAACTTCGAATAACGCTTTTGTGATCTGCCCAAGGGAACAAACCTTGGTGGCTTCCATCAGTTCGCTAAAGATATTTTTGTTTTGAATGGCGGCTTGCTGCACGCGATCGAGCATGGCGCTGGTCTTCTTGCCCTGGAAGGTGTGAAGCTGGCGCAACATTTTGATCTGATATTCTTTCTCTTCTGTCGTTGCGCGAATAACTTCCTGCGGTATGATTGTAGGCGATCCTTTTGAGCTGAGGAAAGTATTAACGCCGATGATCGGGTATTCACCCGTGTGCTTCAGCATCTCGTAATACAAACTTTCTTCCTGGATCTTTCCCCGTTGATACATAGTTTCCATGGCGCCGAGTACGCCGCCACGTTCGGTAATGCGGTCGAACTCCGATAACACGGCTTCTTCTACCAGGTCTGTAAGTTCTTCGATGATAAACGAGCCTTGCAAAGGATTTTCATTTTTTGCCAGACCGAGCTCTTTATTAATGATCAGCTGAATGGCCATCGCTCTTCTCACCGACTCCTCGGTTGGCGTTGTAATGGCCTCATCGTAAGCGTTGGTGTGCAGCGAGTTACAGTTGTCGTAAATAGCATACAAGGCTTGTAATGTGGTGCGGATATCATTGAAGTCGATTTCCTGAGCGTGCAGAGAGCGTCCGGAAGTCTGAATGTGATACTTCAACATCTGGCTGCGGGCATTGGCGCCATATTTATTTTTTAATGCTTTTGCCCAAAGTCTGCGCGCCACCCTGCCAATCACGGCATACTCCGGATCGATTCCATTGCTAAAGAAGAACGAAAGGTTGGGCGCGAAGTCGTTGATGTCCATGCCCCGGCTCAGGTAATATTCCACATATGTGAAGCCATTCGCCAGTGTAAAGGCGAGCTGTGTGATGGGATTAGCACCCGCTTCAGCGATATGATATCCTGAAATAGATACCGAATAGAAATTACGAACGTCGTGGTCGATGAAATACTGTTGAACATCGCCCATCAGGCGTAGAGCAAATTCTGTGGAGAAGATGCACGTGTTTTGCGCCTGGTCTTCTTTCAGAATGTCGGCCTGCACGGTGCCGCGTACTTGTGATAAAGTTTCGGCTTTGATCTTTTCATAAACGTCTGCCGGCAACACCTGATCACCGGTTACGCCCAGCAACATCAAGCCCAGTCCGTCATTACCTTTCGGCAGGCTTCCCTGGTAAGCGGGATGTTCGCCTTCGTGATCTTTGTAGATCTCAGCGATCTTCATTTTAACCTCAGCTTCGAGGCCATTTTTCTTAATGTAGATCTCGCATTGCTGATCGACGGCAGCATTCATAAAATATCCGAGCAGCATGGGCGCCGGACCGTTGATGGTCATGGATACCGATGTCTTAGGATCGGCGAGATTAAATCCACTGTATAATTTTTTCGCATCGTCGAGACAGCAGATGCTCACACCGGAGTTGCCGATTTTGCCATAGATATCCGGACGATAGTCGGGGTCGTTACCGTATAGCGTCACGGAATCGAACGCCGTTGAAAGTCGTTTTGCAGGCATGGCCAGGCTCACATAGTGGAAGCGGCGGTTTGTTCGCTCCGGTCCGCCTTCCCCCGCAAACATCCGGGTAGGGTCTTCACCTTCGCGTTTGAAAGGATAGATGCCCGCTGTATATGGGAATTCTCCCGGCACATTTTCCTGAAGACTCCATTGCAGTAAGTCGCCCCAGGCATCGTACTTAGGCAACGATACTTTAGGGATCTGAAGGTGGGACAACGACTCAGAATGCGTCTGGATACCGATCTCTTTATCGCGAACTTTGAATTTGAAAAGCGGCTCCTTGTATTGCTTTACTTTTTCTTCCCATGTTTCGACCAGTTTCCAGTTCTTAGGATCGAAATTAAGCTTCAGCTTCTCGTATTGCTCCTGCAAGCCTTTGATGATGCGGTCTTTATCTTCGATAGAAGACTCTTTCAGACTTTCGATGGATTTTTGAACAGCGTATAATTTCTGAGCTACTTCCTTTTGTTCCCGCACCCACTCATCGTACTTCCGGTTGTTTTCCGAGATCTCGGCAAGGTAACGTGTACGGTGAGGAGGGATCACAAACACTTTCTCAGACATCTCGCGCGTGATTTCGAACGTTGACTTCAGATTTGACGCCCCGGTCTTGGATACAATAGTATCCATCACATGCTTGTAAAGCTGATTGGTACCCGGGTCGTTGAATTGCGAAGCGATGGTGCCAAACACGGGCATGTCTTCTATCTTGCTGGTCCAGAGCTGATGGTTGCGCTGGTATTGTTTTTTTACATCTCGTAACGCGTCGAGTGCGCCACGCTTATCGAACTTGTTGAGCGCAATAACGTCTGCGAAATCGAGCATGTCGATCTTTTCGAGTTGTGTTGCTGCGCCATATTCAGGCGTCATCACATACAGTGCTACATCGCTATGATCCAGGATCTCGGTGTCGCTTTGTCCGATACCTGAAGTTTCCAAAATGATCAGGTCGAAGCCTGCAGCCTTGAGAATCATTACGGCTTCTTTCACATATGCCGACAACGCAAGGTTGCTCTGGCGTGTGGCCAAAGAGCGCATGTATACCCGTGAATTGTTGATGGCATTCATGCGGATACGATCGCCCAACAAGGCGCCGCCCGTTTTACGTTTCGAAGGATCGACTGAAATGATACCAATTTTTTTATCTGATCCCTGGTCTTTGAAATCGATCAGAAACCTTCTTACGATCTCGTCTACCATCGACGATTTACCTGCGCCGCCGGTGCCGGTGATGCCCAACACCGGAGCTTTTGAGGCTTCGGCTTTTTTCTTCACCTTCTCCAGAATGGTCTTATGCTTGTCGTAATAGTTTTCTGCCGCTGAGATGAGCTGCGCTATCGCGAGGTGATTTTTGGTATCGAGCTGTTCGATATTGCTGATCACGTTTTCACCGGTTGGATAATCGCTTCGTTCTACCAGGTCGTTGATCATACCTTGAAGCCCCAACGCGCGACCATCGTCAGGAGAATAGATCCTGGTGATGCCGTAGTCCATCAGTTCTTTGATCTCTTCGGGAAGGATCACGCCACCGCCGCCGCCAAAAATCTTGATGTGGCCTGCGCCTTTTTCCTGCAGCAGGTCATACATGTATTTGAAATATTCGTTGTGGCCACCCTGATAACTGGTCATGGCAATCGCTTGAGCATCTTCCTGGATAGCGGTATTCACAACTTCT
>JBMOKS010000624.1:0-6751 GCA_049324355.1 Bacteroidota bacterium | reverse complement strand
GCAGGTTCAGATAGTTGTCGTGGATGTGATTTATGTTTTCCTGTTTTTTGGCGAGGGACTCATACGCGGCCAGCGCTTTTTGTTTTTCGCCCTTCAACACATACTCGTTCGCGATCTGAATCTCGGCCTGGTCCTGGGCGCGTGCAGTCATCGTCAAAATCATGCACACACACAGTACTTGTATTAACTTATTATATATAGTATTTAAATAGTAGTAATTAGTGGTGTGCATTTGTGGATAACGCTGTTTCAATTCAGTTCTGGGTCTTTTTTGTGGAATAGTCGTTGACTGAGAATGTCAATGTAAGATAGGAAATGGCGGTTTTTGATGTTGTAAACAATTCAACGTTTCTGTGGGTTCTTTTATCAACGGGAAATGGAGGTGTTAGTTGTTGTTGACAGAAGGGTGGGTTATAAACATCCCTTTTCTTGGTTGGTGGTTTTTTGAGTACGTAGCTTGATTCGGAGCTTTCCGAACGAAACTTTCCACAAGTTGTTCAGAACTTCAACAGAAGTGGGCCGACCTCCCAGTTGGCGCGTAGAGGTGTCTCGAATTTCTTGTCCTGGGTTTGATAGTAGATAATTCGTTCTGGTTCGGTGTTCGTTAGGTAATTGGCGGTGTCCCATACCCCGTTATTGTTGCTGTCAATGATGAGGCGGAGTTTGATATTTTGTGGTGGTAAGTATTTGAATGTGACTTTTGGTTTGTTGCGCTCCACGGCGAGTATTTCGTAATTCGTCGACAACACTTGGACGATGTAATGGGGTGCTTTGGTTTGCACTTCCGCAAGCAGCATTGCTGTGGACTCAGAATTGAATGATTGTATTTGTTTTTTAGTGGGTTTGCTGCTATCTCCTTCAATGGATATGAGTGCTGCTGGGCGTAGTATAAGGTTTTTTGGTTCTGCTTCGTCTTTCTTAAGAGTTAGCTGTTGCCTGACATTTATGACTTTTCGGATTGTGTCTAGAGAGAAGCTTTTTTGGGCGAGAGGGATTTTTGTGAGACTGTCGATCTCGAGGTAGATACTGTCGATGGTAAGTGCGGTTATAATCTTGCTGGGTGTTAGGCTGAATGTGAGTGTGCCTGTTTCGGTGTTGAGTTGTGGATCCGATACACTTAGCCGAAGACTTTCTTCAATTCGTTCTTTGTCTGTTTTTTTTATGAAGATCAGTGAGTCGAAAGTTTGATGAAGGCTGTCTTCAGCATGTAGTTGAATTTGAAGACTGTCACTTTCGATGTTTGGGTAGTAGGTAATGATTTCTGAGCCATCGGTGCCAAAGCTGGAGAGTAGTTTTTCTGGTGAGATGAGTTTGTAAGTTGCTACTTGTTTGTTGAACCGGATTGTGTTGACATCGGCCTGTGCTCGTACGTTCGTGAAAGTTAGTGGTCGCGAATCCAGGTGTACGAGACGTAGTTGATTTTTGGTACTGTTCTTTTTGAGGTGAATGGTGTCAGATTTGAAAGCATAGCGTTCGTTTTTGCTTTCGAGTTTTAGGTTTTTGTTTTTGTCCTCGAAGCCGTAGAGTCGGTAGGTTCCTGGTTTGAGGTTGGTGATCTGAAACTTCCCGTCTTTGGCAGTCTTTGTAAAGTACTCCGGGGTGTGTTCAAAAATGTTAAATGTGTCCGAACTGAAGAGCGCTACCGTGATGCCTTCAGGTATTTTTTCTTTCGTTGCTTCCGCTACCGTGCCTTCAATTTGTAGTGTGTCGATGAACGGCCCGGTGCTAAAAGCGAGTTTCAAATTTTCGGCCGGGTTGCCTTCCGTTAAATCTTTTATTCCTTCGCGGAAAGAAATCGTGTAAGTCGTGTTTTCGCGGAGTGATTCTTCCGGAGTGATAATTACTTTGTTTCGCTTGGCTTGAAAGTTTGTCTTCTTCCCAACTGGAGGAATGATGATGATCTCCTCTTTCGGGTTGTTCAAGTTGATCAGTTCATTGAACGTTAACTCAATGGTTTTTCCTTTGAAATTTGTTTGATCATTTTTTGGGTCTGAGCTGGTTAGGATGGGTGCTTCCTCATCTTTCGGTCCTCCGGTTGGTGTAGTGATGGTTGCGCAACCGTAGAGGAGAAGTGAAATGGCAAGAGTGGTGAATAGCCTTAGCATGGCCTGGCAATATAGAGAAGGCTTGAATAATTGTTTCGCTTTGCTTTCAAGTTGCTTAGCAATCCGGTTTTGATAGCTGATAGGGTGCGGGAGACGAAGTTGTTGTTTTCGCGTAGATATTTTTCGCTGAGCATCGAAACATAGAAAGCGTCGAGTGGCATAGCCTCAATTGCTTGGAGTTCAAATCTATTTTTTTCCAAAAGTGCTTTCATGTCTTTCTTGGTGAAATGCGATAGATGTCTTGGTACATCGTAGGCAGCCCAATGAGCTCCATAATGTTTTGCGTCAAAACTCTCGCGATTTGGTACAGCAATAAATAGTGTGCCGCTTTCTTTGATCAGCTTTCTTATTTGTTGCAGTGTTTCGTTTGGATTGTGAATGTGTTCGATTACGTGCCACATGGTCACAACATCTGTTTGTATTTGATAATCAGATAGTTGGGTATATTTTTCGGCCTTTTCTGGGATTTTCTCCCGTGCTGTTGGCGAAGGTTCTACCCCTGCGAGTTTCCACTTGGTTGAGTCGAACGAACTTAGAAACTCACCGGTTCCACATCCGATGTCCAACAATTGACCACGTGACTGAAATTGTTCGATGGTTTTTCTCTTTCTTGTTGTAGTCCATTTCCTGGCAAGTCGGTACGCTGAGTCGAATAGAGATGTTCCACCACCGGAGTGTGAGATGTAGTCTGGTGACTCATAGTATTTCCCGATGCTGTTGTTGTCGGGCCGCGGATTGGTGATTACGAAACCGCACCCCCTGCACTGCTCCAGGTGAAATGATTCCTTGGTAAGTGTGTGGTCTTTGGCTGTAAGGAGTTCCTGAAAAGATCGTCCGTTGCAGATTGGACAGTGGGTTACTGTTTCGAGCGGCATTTTATTTCCCGAGGTAGACGGTTAGGACGGAAACATCGGCTGGGGAGACGCCGCTGATACGCGACATCTGTCCGATTGTTTCTGGTTTTATCTTCTTGAGTTTTTCGCGTGCTTCTGAGGAGAGAGCTTTCACTTTGTCGTAGTCAAAGTCTGGCTTGATCTTATAGTCCTCGAGTGACCCAATCTTTTCGGCCATCTTTTGTTCCCGGTCGATGTAGCTTTCGTATTTCACATTTACTTCCGCTTGCTCCTGTACATCGGCTGGGTATTGTTCCAGTTGAGTTCGGAAGGATGGTGTAAGTTGTTTCAGTTCCAACATTCCGATCTGCGGCCGGCGTAGCAGTGTGAGTGCAGCTACTTTCTCCGTGATGGGCGATGTGCCTATCCGATTTAGTTCTCCATTGACCGATTCGGGTTCTGCCTTAAGCTTCGACAGTTCAGCAATCAGCTCTTTTGTCTTTTCAATTTTGGCAAGCACGTTTTGATGGCGTGCTTCGTCAGCCAAGCCGATTTTGTATCCCAGTGGCGTAAGGCGCACATCGGCATTGTCCTGACGCAGGAGGATTCGATATTCGGCGCGGGAAGTGAACATTCGATACGGTTCCTGCGTGCCTTTGTTTACAAGGTCGTCGATCAGAACGCCGATATAGGCTTCGGATCTCTTTAAAACAAAGGGTTCTTTTTCATGAACCTTGTTGTGCGCGTTTATTCCAGCCATCAGGCCCTGGCAGGCTGCTTCTTCGTATCCGGTAGTTCCGTTGATCTGACCTGCGAAGTAGAGGTTTTCGATCAATTGAGTTTCCAGCGTGAGTTTTAGCTGTGTTGGGGGAAAGAAGTCGTATTCGATAGCGTAGCCTGGACGAAACATCCTCACGTTTTCGAACCCTGGTATTTTCCGGAGGGCGGTGTATTGAATGTCTTCCGGGAGTGAGGTTGAGAATCCGTTCACATAGATCTCTACCGTGTTCCATCCTTCTGGTTCTACAAATATTTGATGACGGTCGCGCTCTGCGAACCGATTTATCTTGTCTTCAATGGATGGACAGTAACGGGGCCCCAAACCTTTAATCCGGCCTTGGAACATGGGGGACTTATCGAATCCTCTCTCCAATTCCTTATGAACTGAGTCATTTGTGTAAGTAATCCAGCAGCTGACCTGTTTCTCCAGCGGTTTTGTGTCTGAGTAGGAGAATTTGCCTGGGTTGTCATCTCCTGGTTGTTCCTCCATCTTGGAATAGTCGAGGGAGCGGCCGTCTACTCGGGGTGGTGTACCTGTTTTCATCCGTCCGGCTTCAAAACCTAGCTCTACTAGCTGTTCTGTGATTCCGGTGGCTGCTTTTTCTGCTGTGCGTCCTCCGCCGAAGTTCTTCTCCCCTATATGGATCTTTCCATTCAGAAATGTACCGTTTGTGAGTACAACGGCTTTTCCCATTATCTCCAGGCCGAGCGCGGTGCGTACACCCACAACTTTCTTATCCTTTACGATCAACCCCACCACCATTTCTTGCCAGAAGTCGACGTTGGGAGTCTTTTCGAGCATCGACCGCCATTCTTCGGAGAACTTCATTCGGTCGTTTTGGGTACGGGGGCTCCACATGGCAGGACCTTTCGATCGATTCAGCATTCTGAACTGGATCATGGAGCGATCGCTAACTATTCCTGAATAGCCACCCAACGCGTCAATTTCTCGTACAATCTGGCCTTTTGCCACACCACCCATAGCTGGATTGCACGACATCTGGGCGATCGTGTTCATGTTCATGGTGGCCAGTAGAACTTTGGAGCCCATGTTGGCAGCCGCGGCAGCAGCTTCACATCCGGCATGGCCGGCACCCACAACAATTACATCGTATTCAGGAAACATTGTCTTTTCGTGTTCCACGTGAAACACCAATCACGGATTGGTCAAAAATGTTCCACGTGGAACGATTATTTAAGCAAAGATAGATAAGCTTCCTCTTTTTTGCGCATCAGGGCTTTTTGAGCCTTGCCCTTGTCTTTGTACCCAGCGAGGTGCAGTAAACCATGAACCATCACCCGAGCCAACTCATTTTCAAAGTCGACCTTAAACTTGGCGGCGTTTTCCTTCACTCGTTCTACACTGATATAAATCTCCCCTTCCAATGCCGGTCCATCCGAATAGTCGAAAGTGATGATATCGGTGTATGTGTCGTGTTTCAGGTACTCCTGGTTGATCTTAAGTAAATAAGAGTCGTTGCAGAAGATATAGGTGAGCGACCTGATGTAGGCCTTTTCTCTTTTCGCAGCCAATTCAAGCCAGGCCGAAGTTTTTCGGGGCTTGGGAACTTTAAATGTGATTGATTCGGTGAAGTATTGAACGCGAGCCATTCTCAGGCGTTCATGTAGAAGCTGAGTTCTACAATTCGACCTCCTTCGGCAAAAGCCACTTCATCAGAAAGGTGTTTCATCAGAAAGATGCCGCGGCCACCCGGCTTCTCCAGGTTCTCTGGAGCCGTTGGGTCTGGAAGATTATCGTAGTCGAAACCTTTGCCTTCGTCCTCCACTTTGAACTTAATAAGCCCTTCTTCCAGGCCGAGGGACAGAGCGACGTTTTTGGACGAGTCTCCTTTGTTGCCATGCTTGATTGCATTGTTCACAGCTTCCGTTACGGCAATCATAATGTTACCATAGATATCATCATCGAGATGATAGCGGTCCTTCGCGTTATCGATGAAGCTTTCAATCATCCTTATATTCTCAGTCAAGGATGGAATCTCGATACGGATGTTCTTCATGCAAACGGCAAGGTTTTATTGCTGTGTTCCAATTCGCTTAAAATAATCGTTCACTTCCTTCTTGTAATATGGGTACAGTTTAGGAGGCACGGTTTTCAGCAATTCTACTTCTTTTTCCTTTAATCTTAAATATTCCTCAAATGCGCGGGGAATTTCTTTCTCGTATTCCTTCGCTGTTTCCCCTTTGCGCTCGTCATCCATCTTCTGCTCGCGCATCGACTTCTCAGTTTCTAGTAACCGGGTTAGTATGTCTCGCTGGCGGCGGATGGTCTGTTCAGTGATTTGCTTATTAACCAGGTCGAGCTCAGTTTGTTCCATCTTGCCAGGCAAATCTCCACCAGGCGCCTTTCCTCCCTCCTTCTTCAGCTGCTCCTGCATTTCTTGCAATGCCCTGCGAATCCGTTCTTGTTCAGCAGCCATCTTAGCTAACTCTTCCGAAAGTGCTCTTCCCGATTTTCCTCCGTTCTTCAACTGCTCCATGCGGTTGTTTAGTTGCTGTTGCATCTGGCCCAGGTTCATCTCGCCTTTATTTTTTCCTTTTCCTTTGCCTGGTGCAGGCTTAGCGTTCGCCATCATCTGCATCATCATGTCGAAGTGATCCTTAAGCATCAACGCAAGATTATTGATGCTCGTCATCGAGAATTGCATCTCCGTGCTTGCATTACCTTTTCTCCGTTCCTTAATGTTCTCAACGGCCTTGTCGATGTGGTCGTTTAACTCGCCGATCTCTTTTGTCACCACGCTGCCCATGAATGCATCCTTCTTAGCAACAGCTAACAAGCTGTCTTCCAATACTTTAGCATCATCCTGGATCTTAATTTGGTTCTGCCCTAACTGCACATAGCGCGGGTCGGTTTGTTGAATCGGGTTGAACTCTTTCATCAGATTCTCCTGATCGAACGAAAGCTTTATCAAACCATGAACGATTTGCCGGAGCGACTCCAGGTTTTGCATGTCGATTTCCATCTGCATCGAGTTTTGCATGCCCTCCATCTTTTCCTGCATCTTCTTCATT
>JBMOKS010000623.1:0-6755 GCA_049324355.1 Bacteroidota bacterium | reverse complement strand
TGGTGATGCAATATGTTGCGAATATGGTAGCCCCAAAAGCCCCAACCACATAGCACGTAGACCACCACGACAAAACAACCCCTCTCTCCTTCTGACCAAACCAGGCAGACATGTTTTTCAATAAGCCGGGCCAGCCTGTTGACTGCGCCAATCCATTAACACCCATGAGAAAAATGAATACGGACAATGTTCCTGTCCATCCCATAAAAAAGTTGGCAATGGCTGCCATGATGAGGCCTATTCCAACAATTACACGAGGACTAAAGCGATCGGCCAAAAATCCGTTAAGAAATTGCCCCGCCATGTAAGTGAAGCTGAATGCAGAGATAACCATGGCAAGATCCTGATGAGAGTACCCCAACTCGTTTGCCATGGACGGCATTGCAACGCTGAAATTTTTTCGACCAAAGTAGAATCCCGCATACGCAAACCATGTGATTGCAAATATTCTGTAACGCCATGATCTTTGATTATTGGTAAAATTTTTGATCGTATCCATACGCTAAATTTGAATAAAAGGAACAAAATATACCCCATATTTTGATAATTATTCAAATTAGTGCATTAAATATTTAATATTTGTAAATATATCGTTATTTTTAAGTGAATTTAAATTGAACGGTATGGACGCAGGCTATTTAAAATCTGAAGGTGATATCAACATCACTCCGGAGCGAGAACAGTATAGGCGGGAAAACATCGACGCCGCTACTCAATATTGGCTAGACGAAGATTCAAAGTATTTTATACATCAGTCGCTTTCAACTCCGTGTCTCAACGTAATGAAATCCAGCCATGGTGCTACTTTCACGGATGCGCAAGGCCGAACTTTCTTTGATTTCCATGGCAATAATGTCCACCAGGTAGGTTTTGGAAATCCACAGGTCGTTGCTGCTATCACAAGGCAAATGCAGGAATTGCCTTTTTGTACCCGTCGCTATACAAATATCCCTGCCATCCAGTTGGCTAAGAAATTAAGTGAAATGGCTCCAGGCGATCTGAATCGCGTTCTATTTGCACCTTCAGGTGCCCTTGCCATCGGAATGGCTTTGAAGCTTGCAAGGGCCTCAACGGGGAGATTTAAAACAATATCGATGTGGGATTCCTTCCATGGTGCCTCTCTTGATACGATCTCGATCGGCGGTGAAGCTGTCTTCCGGAGTGAAATAGGGCCCCTACTTCCAGGTACAGAACACGTTCCGCCTCCTGACGCTCAAAATTGCCCCTGGGATTGTGCAGGAAGTTGTAAGCTCAAATGTGCCGACTACATCGAGTATGTTTTGGAGAAAGAGGGAGATGTAGCCGCCGTTATTGCTGAAACAGTGCGATCCACTCCTTATATCCCGCCTGTCGACTATTGGAAAAAAATTCGAGCTGCCTGCGATCGGCACGGTGCGCTGCTGATATTAGATGAAATTCCCCACTGTCTAGGCAGAACCGGAAAAATGTTCACGTTCGAAAACTATGGAATTGTACCTGATATGGTGGTGATTGGCAAAGGCCTTGGAGGAGGAATCTTCCCGCTTGCGGCCCTTATTGCGAGAGAAGGGTTGAACGTGATGAAGAATAAAGCATTGGGTCATTACACTCACGAGAAGAATCCCGTGGCCTGCGCCGCAGCGTTGGCCGCCATCAAATACATTGAGGATGAAAAGATATTAACACACGTAAGCAAACTGGGGCAATACACCATAGATAGGTTAAACCAAATGAAAAAAAGATTCCCCATCATAAAAGATGTGAGGGGAATAGGTCTATTAATTGGAGTCGAGTTGGCCCGTCAACAAGATGGAGAAAATATCAGAGCTGTGAACGAAGCTGAAAAAATAATGTATAAAGCACTTCAAAACGGACTGAACTTCAAGTTGACAATGGGTAATATTCTGACCCTTACGCCCGCGCTTACGTTAACCAAGAACGAAATGGACGAGGCCTTAAGTATTCTGGAAAAATGCTTTGAAGAAATTACCTAGTCCTGGATTTGCATGAGATAAATTTTAAACAATAAAGCTTCCTGATCTCCATTGTTTTTCACTGAGTGCGGAATGCTGCCATCAAAGTATAACGTATCACCGGCCGACAGTTTCACTTTGTCTTTACCGATTCCATAGGTGACCGATCCTTGCAATAAATAGATCAACTCCATTCCATCGGTTGATAATGGTGGCCGCTCAACATTGGATTTTATGGAGACAATATTCGCTCGAAAATTGATGTTGCTAATGTCCTTGGAGATCAACGATTCGTAAATGAGTCCCTTAGAATCCTCTCGCTCCTCTATCTCGCCGGTATTTTTCTTGATTAATGTGAAAGGCAGCGACTTGTCTTCGGCTACTTCGTTAACCAGGTCAGCAAGTTTCAATTCTAAGGCATTGGCAATATTAAGGAGCGTGGTGAGTGATGGCACCGTCCTGAAATTTTCAATTTTAGATATTAGCCCGGCTGATAGATTGCTTTTAGCTGCCAGACTTTGAAGACTGATCTTTCTCTTCTTCCGCTCCTGCTTAATTCGGAATCCAATTCTGCTTAAACTGTCGTCTTTCAAAGCTTTAATCAAATTTTTCAAGAAATATAGAATATAAGTAAAATAATTGAAAAAAAATGTTAAAATTTTTCTTTAAAATAAAATATGTTTTAATATTAGTAAAATATAATTACTAAATTTGACTTATATTAAAAATATGTGAATATGATTACAGTAAATGGAAGAAGCTATGCATTTCAAAAAAGGCCGGTCGTTGGCATTTGCATGGATGGTACCTCCTACGATTATTATGAGAAAGCAGCGCATGTCATGCCGAATCTCCAGCGGTTTATTAAAGAAGGAGAGTTCGGATTTGCCACTTCAGTAATTCCGTCATTTACGAACCCCAATAATATGGCCATTGTTACCGGAGCTTACCCGGAGACAAATGGCATTTGCGGTAATTTTTATTATGACAAACAATCCAATGAAGAAGTCATGATGAATGACCCAAAATATTTAAGGTGCACTACTATCCTATCAGAATTTAGCCGGGCAGGGAAAAAAGTTGCTGTTGTTACCGCAAAAGATAAACTAAGAAAAATGTTAAGCCATGGTTTGAAAGGGGTTTGTTTTTCTGCCGAGTTCGCCGATCAAGTAAACATAAAAGAGAACGGTATTGAGAATGTGGTGGAAAAGCTTATGAGAAAACCCAAACCGGGGATCTACGATCCGGAAATATCCATTTACTGTATTGAAGCCGGCGCAAAATTACTAGAACGCGAAAGGTACGACCTCATGTATCTCACGACCACCGATTTTGTGCAGCACAAATATGCACCGGGAGACACCGAAGCAAACAAATTCTTGGGCGGTATTGATCATTGGTTAGGAGAATTGGATCGTCTTGGGGCGATCATCGGCGTCACGGCCGATCATGGGATGTCAGCAAAAACAAAGAAGGATGGGACACCCAACGTCCAATATGTAGAAAGTATTTTGAGTGAAAATGGCGTGAACTCCAGAGTTATCCTCCCCATCACAGATCCTTATGTGGTTCATCATGGCGCATTGGGCTCTTACGCCACTGTGTATTTAGAGGAACAAGAGGTTAGTAGTGCAAAAAATATTCTGGCAAAAGTACCGGGCATTGAATTGGTACTCGATAAGGGAGAAGCCATAAAGATGTTCAACTTACCCGAAGACCGCATCGGAGAACTTGTAGTCCTATCGGATCGAGATACCGTCATCGGACGCACTGCTGAATGGCACGACCTTGAAAATGTAAAAAATGGCCTCCGCTCTCATGGCGGCCGACACGAATCAATAGTACCGCTTATACTTAATAAAAAACTGAGCCTTGAATACAAGATAAAACTTCATGAGAGTATCAAAAATTTTGATCTATTCGACTTCTTGTTCAACGGTGTTGTAAATTAAAAAATCATGGAATTCGGAAGTATTATCAACGGACAGCAAGTTTTTTCTGGAAAGTGGCTGGACGTATACAATCCATACCACCAAAAAAAGGTTGGAAGGGTTTCCACTATAGACGCACGAACAACTGAAAAAATACTTCGAGACTCACACGCCATAAAAATTAATCTAACACGCTACGAACGATATCAGATCCTTAATCGGATGGCTGATGCCATTGATCGAAATGCCGTAGTCATCAGTAAAATGATTACAGATGAATCGGGGCTTTCAATAAAAGATACAACCTATGAAGCTAGCCGGGTTAGCGACGTCATTCGATTTTCTGCCATTAAAACAATGGAAGACGATTCGCAGGTATTTCCCTGCGACATCTCCAAAAATGGAAAAAAAAGAAGGATTTATACAACTCGCTACCCCCTGAAATTAATTGCAGCGATAACCCCATTCAATCACCCAATGAACCAGGTGGTTCATAAAATCGCGCCGGCGATCGCCACAAATAACAAAGTAGTTTTAAAACCATCTGAAAAAACTCCGTTGTCAGCATACTATTTTGCCCAGTTGGCTCTGGAGTGTGGGGTACCTGCCGGAATGATCAATGTTATCAATGGCGATTCTACCGAAGTCGCTGAACAAATGGTGAAAAGTGACCTTGTAAGCTTGGTAACTTTTACAGGCAGCAGTGAAATTGGAAAGCGAATTGCCAAGAATGCAGGTTACAAAAAATTAATCCTGGAATTGGGCGGTAGCTCAGCCTTAATCGTGCTACCTGATGCAGACCTTTACGAAGCCGCAGACATAACCGTTGCCGGGGTTTTTAAAAACTCAGGCCAGCGGTGCTCTTCCATCCGGAGGCTATTGGTACATCGGGATATTGCCGACGATTTTGCAAAAATCCTGGTCGAAAAAACGCAAGCGATAAAGTATGGTGATCCCTACGATCCCAATACCGACATGGGAACCATTATTTCGGAAGAGGCTGCGAAACAAATCGAGATCAGGATATCGGCTACCATAACACAAGGTGCAAAGTGCCTGATAGGTCATAAAAGGATTGGTGCGACATATTCGCCAACGGTATTGGATAACGTCGAGAATCATTATGCAGTCATTGCTCAAGAAACGTTCGGGCCCGTTGCTCCGATCATCAGGTTTGATACACTTGATCAGGCCATAGCCATTGCCAATGACAGCCCCTACGGCCTTTCTGGTGCCGTCGTAAGCAACCATTGGCCATCTATTCAACGGGTGATCACCGAGCTCGATACTGGCACCATTAATGTCAACGAAGCACCAGGGTATAGGTTAGAATGGACACCCTTTGGTGGCGTGAAAGACTCGGGCCTTGGATACAAAGAGGGTGTTATCGAAACCATGAAGGCCTACACAAAT
The DNA here is from genome assembly GCA_049324355.1 of Bacteroidota bacterium. GTDB lineage: Bacteria > Bacteroidota > Bacteroidia > Cytophagales > Cyclobacteriaceae > Chryseosolibacter. The sequence continues at coordinate 1,459 of JBMOKS010000623.1, read as the reverse complement.
GTAAAGACCTACTCTTTACCCTGGGACACTCCATAAACTTTGTTGGTGACTGTAAGCAACTCCCAAACGTTTTTTTCAACGACTGATCGCAAGCTCGCGATACATCAGGTCAATCATGCCAACAAAGCGTCCAGATTCAGATATAGTTTTTTTGCCACCTATAGTTTTTGAACATCAGTACGGCAGAAATGTCAGGCGCCTTGGCGCATTACCCGAGCCTAAAAAGAACGACGACAAACTGCCACCAAAGCAACGACAAGCCCAAACAAAATCTTATATGAAGATATCTGATTATAAAAAGACCTTTCTCTTTTCATAACCGTGTCTCAACTCAAATTTATATTGCCATTGACAACAGCGCACTTGACACTTTCATCTTGGTTCTGTCAAATGCCTCTTTATTTATTTGAAACCTTAACTTACCTCCATGGATCTTAAAACTGAGAAATGCACCCTTCTTAATCCAATTCTCATCATCAGTTATTACTACAATAGGCAAATCCTTGAGCTGATTGATAATACTTAGAATATCACCATTGGAAACCTTGGCCGAAATAAATAACATATTACAATTACTGGATTCCTCCGGCGTTACTTGTTTGATTATAATCTGCTGACCGGTAGGTGATTTACTTTTTGCCAGCTTTCCAAAAGCCGAGAGAATCTTCTCATCGCTTCCAACAATTCCGATTTGGATATTTTCGGTATTATTGGGCCATTGGATGTATCGGATGAAGTTATAGACGAACATGCCTTTATAAGCGTTGATTTCGTCGTCTGCCTGGGCCATGGCGGTCATGCTAAAAAGGCAAATAAATGCTGTTACCAATATAGATTTAGGTTTCATATAGATTTGAAATTTATTTTCTGTTTCTACTCTTAGGACTCCTTCTTTCTGTTGCGGAAACGGTTACTTGTGAATGTAAAATCTGGTTAATCCAATCGCCAAAGCGTTCTTTTCTCCTCCACTGGTGATCACTGTTGTTGTACACAGTGGGATCTATGAGGATTTCCGACGTGGAATTCGTATTGATTGCCGGGTCAGGAGAAAAATGGAGGTCATCAAGCACGATGACCGAGTCGAGGCGGAAAACAATGGTGTCTGTAGTGAGATAAAGGACCTCAAAGACTTTCAGTTCATGACCACTACCGACTAAAGCGGGATTAAGAAAATCGGTATTCTTTTGATTTGCCCATCCGGAGAGGTTACTCAAATTTTGTTCTTGTGCAAATCCGGGCAGAACAGAAGTGAAGACAATACTTAAAACTAAAAATGCTCTTTTCATGATTGTGTTTTGTTGCTCCTCCCCGTTGGCAACTCGCGTACCAAAAAAAGAAAGGGTGTTTCATCGCAGAAATCGAACAATTTTAGATGTCAGTTCGCACAGCGCCACATTACGCGAAATGTGGCGACAATTGGGAGCGAAATATCGTGCTTAGAATGGGTTTAGAAGATGCT
>JBMOKS010000622.1:0-6763 GCA_049324355.1 Bacteroidota bacterium | reverse complement strand
GATTCATTACATCGAAACATATCTAGCCTCTGAAGGCTTCATCGCATTCCAGGCGTTTCCGAATCGCCGTTCCATGCGGTTGGTGCTTAACAATGGAATGTTTTACGAATTCGTGCCCTTCGAAGAGAAAAACTTCGATGCAAACGGCGAAGTGAAACCCGACGCCGAAACCTTCCTGATCGATGAAGTGGAGGAAGGAAAAGAATATGCCATTTTGCTCTCGACTTGCGCGGGTGCCTGGCGTTATCTCATTGGAGATGTAATTAAATTTACTTCGCTCGATGAGTCGGAAATAGTTATTACCGGGCGCACCAAACACTTCCTGAGCCTTTGCGGCGAACACCTTTCTGTAGACAACATGAACAAAGCCATTGAACTCGTGGCTAACGATCTTAATATCACGATCCCGGAATTTACCGTGGCCGGCATTCCACACGATTCGTTGTTTGCTCACCATTGGTTTGTGGGCACGGATGACAAAGTCGATGCCAAAGTACTCCGCGAAAAATTGGATAGCCACCTCAAAATACTGAATGACGATTATGCTGTAGAAAGAAGCGCCGCGTTGCGCGATGTGCATGTAGACGTTCTTCCTGTCAGAATGTTTTATGATTGGATGGAATCGAAAGGCAAAGTAGGAGGGCAGAACAAGTTTCCGCGGGTGATGAAAAAAAATCAACTGGAGGATTGGAAATCATTTCTTGACGCACACGGAAATGGACAGCATTCTTAACGGTATCTTATCAGGCATCGTGCTTGCCTTTCTCATCGGGCCTGTATTCTTCACCATCCTTCAAACCAGTATCGAACGCGGCTTTTGGAGCGGCTTCTTCGTTGCCATCGGCGTCTCCCTCAGTGATGCGGCGTACATCAGTCTGTCATACCTCGGCATCTATCAATTATTTGATAAAGGAAGCTTCAGAGAATATCTCGCTTATTTCGGGGGTGCGGTGTTGCTCGGCTTTGGATTTTATTACTTGGTCATCAAGAGTAAAAAACTCTCCACTTACGGACACGCGCCTGTTCCTTACAAAAGCCCGTGGAGACTTATGGCCAAAGGATTTATCATCAACGGCTTGACCCCCATGGTGTTGATCTTTTGGCTGGGTACGGTAGGTATCGCTACCACGAAGTTTGGATATTCCACACCAGGTAAAGCCATACCTTTTTTCGCAGCAATAGTAGGTACCGTGTTCATCACCGATGTCATTAAAGCAAAATTAGCCGACCGGCTCCGCACGGTGCTTACACCTAAATTTATCCGGACCATGAATATTGTACTGGGAATTGTTCTATTGATCTTCGGGGGCCGCCTGATCTTTATTGCCGATAACTTCACTGGATTCTAAGTTTCTCAAATCGATTTGTTCGACGGTCGTAGGGGAAATTCCTCATTCGAGTTCTTAATCTTGCATCACATTTGAAATAAACGTCGACTTGAGCAATAGCCACAGAAGAAATAAACATATAGCCCATTGCAGATAAACGAAGTAGTAATCAGTGGTGTCTTTGAAACGTGTTTCTTTGATCTCTGCTTTTTCAAGCTGATCTATTTTTTTGAAAACGCGCGCTAGCGCTCGGTTATCGGTGGCTCTGAAAAACTCTCCACCCCCAATATCCGCGATCTTACGGAGGGTAGTTTCGTCTACCGTATTTTCGATCATGTTCGGACGACCAAAAAAATCTTTGCCGAAAGGTACCATGCCCTCTTTCCCCACCACTATGGTGTACGTCTTGATATGGTAAACGGCAGCGAGTTCGGCGGCAGTGATCGGATCAATATTTCCGGCGGTATTATCGCCATCACTCAATAAAATACACACTTTGGATTTCGATTCAGATTCACGCATTCGGTTAATGACAACCGCAAGCGCGCTCCCGATGGCCGTGCCTCGGTTTTCGATCATTTCGAAACTCACTTCTTTCAAATACGATTTTAGCAAGTCATAATCGGTGGTGAGGGGTGCGAGCGAGAAGGCGTCACCGGAGAATACCACGAGGCCGATCCTGTCCTGCACTCTGCCTTCGATGAAATTCAGCGCCACTTTTTTTGCTGCCTCCAATCGATTTGGACTGAAATCTTCGATTTGCATGGATTGGGAAATATCCAATGCTATCATAATGTCGATGCCTTCCGTCCACTGCTCCACTTTTTCATTGGCGCGTTGCGGACGAGCCAGGGCGACGATCAGCAAACTCAACACGATCAGCAAAATGATCTCTGGCAATAGTCGGATAATATTGAATGGCGAACTTCTTAGATCCTTGGCGGTGACAGCCACTGGTAATTTCTGATTGAATAAATATCGAAGTATCCACCGAGCGATGAAAAGCAGCACAGCCACAGCAATTCCATAAAGAAATTCTGGATGGTCCCACGTAAAAGCCTTAAACATCGAGAGTGTAAACCACACCCATGAATACCACGGATCCTGAAACTGATCATCCATGCTTCACCTCCTCAATTTTTTCCTGAAAATGCCGATGGGCATACTCCTTTAGGTTCTCGAAAGGATCGATAACCATGCTTTGATGTCCATAAATGGCGCTGTCGATGGCCCTAAGGTTCTTTTCAAGCGCTGCATCCTTTTGCATCGCCATCATTTCGCGTGTGGTCAGCTTGGTGTAGGGTTTTGACTCAAGCTGCTCCATATATTTTTTCCAAAGTGAAAGTGAGCTCTCAGCCTTCACGGTAGAAAATGCCGATCGCAATTGATTGACAGAAGAAACATAGGCGTCCATGAATTTTTGATGATTGCGTTGGAGCCTTCGCGTGCGATAATAGCGCTTGATCTTTTTGCCGAACAAAAACCATCCCAGGGCCAGTGTCACCACTAATGCCGAAAGCACGATACCCCAGACCAGATAGTTGAATCCAAAAAAGACCCGCTGATACGCCGTGTTCATTTTCAACGGCAGGTCTGCAGCATTCAAAGAGTCTGGAATTTGGTTGACCATTTGCTCTACCAGGATACTGTCGCGTTCCGTATGGTAGGCCGTGCAGTCTTGTTCATTGATCACAAAAACCGGGAGATCGAGAAATAGGGTGCGGTCAACTTCAAAAGTTGTCAGGTAATAAACCGCACTGTCCACGCTTGAACCACTTTGCGTTTCGGTAGCGAAGTATTTTTTTTTCTGGAATTCAAAGGGTGAGAATGAATAGGTTGAATCAGGGAACAATACATTGATACTGCTCGGATATCGCGCCGACAGATAAAAAGCTGTCTCACCACCTACTTTAAGACTATCAGTAATAAATCCGCCATTTACCTTGACTTCCTGCCCCGAAACGGAATGGTAGTGACTAATAAATAAGGTTAGCATTCCATACACGATGGCGGGCTTTAACCGGAATCGCTGGCGAAAGAACAAAAACTTCATGTTGTTTTCCTCGATTTGTTTCTCACCTTAAACAATTTTAGGAGATGGGGAACGTAGTCCTCTTCTGTATCCAGGGAAATAAAGTTGATCTGATGCTTACGGCTGAATTTTTCGAGTTCGCCCTTTCGGGCCGTGTAGCGGTTGGAGATCTTGTCTCTGAAATCTCCAAACGACGTATTGATCCATAATGTACGTTGGGTCTCTTTGTCTATCACAGGTATGATGCCGAGTTTGGGAAGCCTGGTTTCCCGCTTGTCGCTGATTTGGATGACTACAAGGTCGTGGCGGCGAGCGAGCGACTTCAGATTGTGGGTATAACCTTCGTCGATAAAATCGGAAATAAGGATCACCACACTTCTCCTTTTAATTGTATTCAGCGCGAAAGAAATAGCTTTGCTTAGATTGGTCTTCAGCGAGCGGGGGTTCAAATGTGCCAAGGCAGAGATGATCTCGTACGCCTGCGAGTGCCCCTTGGTTGGTTTGAAATACTTTTCCTTGATATCAGAAAAACAAATGAGGCCTACATGACTGGACTCTTTTACAGCCGAAAGCGCCAGCACGCCGCAAATCTCTTTGCCGATATCACTTTTTGTCCGCCCGGGATTGCCAATGTCTTCTGAAGCGCTGACGTCGAGAATGAAAAATACGGTCTGTTCTTTTTCCTCACGGAAAGTTTTTACAAAAGTGCCATGACCCTTGGCCGACACGTTCCAATCTATGGTTCTAATGTCATCGCCATACTGGTACGGGCGTACGTCATCAAACTCCAATCCCGTTCCTTTAAAGATGGAATGAAAATCTCCCTGCATCTGGCTGTTGATCGCCTTGCGGATTTGTATCTCGTACTTTCTGAGTTTTTTAAGAAGTTCTTTCACTTTCCTTCCAGAATAACAACCCCCAGGGTTGTAAAAGATTCAAAAATAGAACAATTATGAGTATTTTGCGCCACCTAATAAGGAGATTAGGTCGTTATAAACTGTGAAAGGTGAAATGAATTTTAAGGTCGAAAAGCCGCTGTTGATACTGGTATTGCTGGCCTTTTCCTGTAGTCAGGCCGACAGGCCATCGGAAGGTATATTGTCGCAGGAGGAAATGGTCAAGGTGCTGTCGGAGCTTTATGTTTTTGAAGAGAAAGTATCGCGAAGGCCACTGATCCGAGATTCGGCGGAAAACCTTTTTAAATCCGCCTATGGCAAAGTCTTTGAGAAGACCGGCGTTTCGGATAGTGTTTTTAAAAAGTCGTTTGAATATTACCTCGATCGGCCCAAAGAATTAGAGTTGATCTACACAGCCCTGGTAGATTCTTTACAGCTGCAAGAACAGCGCGTGGATTACCGTCCGGACAAACAATGATTTATCCCCAAGAACTGGAGCAGAAATTAGGTTTCGATCAAATCCGTCAGAAGCTCAGGTCGCTTTGCCTTTCTTCCGCCGGAAGCGCCTGGGTTGATCGTATGTCATTTGCTGTCGACGCTGAACTGATCACGCGTCTGTTGAAACAGAATCTGGAGTTCCGCCAAATATTGGAAAAAGGAGAAACGTTTCCGGCAAGATATTTCTTCGATGCCAGTGAGTGGCTTCAGCAAATAGCGTTGGAGGGAAATTACCTTGAGCCCGAAGCATTTTTGAATCTGGCGAATGCGCTCGAAACTGTACTGGCCGGCCGCAGTTTTTTGGTGAAGTCTAAAGAATTTTATCCCGAGCTTTTTAAGCTGACCGAACCCGTTACCCTCACCAGCGATTTACCACAATCCATTTTTGCCAAGATTGATGATAAAGCGCAGGTAAAAGACTCTGCCAGCGCCGAACTGAGCAGGATCAGAAGGAAATTAAGAGATGAACAGAGTCGTTTGAGACGATTGGCCGAACAACTCTTCAGAAACGCTGTTGCAGAGAAATGGGTGCCGGAAGGAGCACTGCCCACCGTTCGTGATGGGCGGTTGGTAATTCCCGTTCAAGCCGAGCACAAACGCAAGATCAAAGGTTTTATCCTCGACGAATCTGCCACCGGGCAAACAGTTTTTATGGAACCTGCAGAGATGCTGGACGCTAACAACGAAATACGCGACCTGGAACATGCCGAGCGACGGGAAGTTATCATCATCCTTAAAACCCTCACTGAAAGCCTGCGCACGCATCGGCAGGTGTTAGAAGAAGCATTCCGGTTCCTTTCTTACATTGACTTCATTCGGGCCAAAGCCAGATTCTCAATCGAGATCAATGCCGATTTCCCCGTACTTGAAAACAAACCTGGCCTGACGTGGTATCAGGCGCGACATCCCTTGTTGTACCTCAGCTTGAAAGGAAAGCGGGAGGTGATCCCTCTGAATATTGATCTCGATCCTGTGCAGCGTGTACTATTGGTGTCGGGCCCCAATGCCGGCGGTAAGTCAGTTGCGCTAAAGACCGTGGGTTTGTTGCAATACATGGCACAATGCGGCATGTTAATACCGGTATCCGATCGATCACGCGTGGGGATCTTTCGGGATATTTTTCTCGACATCGGGGATCAGCAGTCTATTGAAAACGATTTGAGCACCTATAGCAGCCATCTGCGAAACATGGCCGTCTTTATCCATTCCGCCTCCGACCAGTCGTTGGTCTTGATGGATGAGCTTGGATCGGGCACCGATCCGGACTTCGGCGGAGCCATTGCGCAAGCGGTCTTGAAAGGATTACTGAACAAACATGTGTGGGGCATAGTGACCACTCATTATTACAACCTTAAACTGTTCGCCGGACAGCACCAAGGCATACGCAATGCAGCCATGCGGTTTGATGACAAGAACCTCGTGCCGTTATATGTACTCGACATCGGCAAACCGGGTAGTTCTTTTGCGCTCGAGGTAGCTCGGAAAACCGGCTTGCCGGTGGAAATACTCAATGAAGCTGAAAAATTGGTAGGAAAAGATCTCGCTGGTTTCGAAACACTGGTTCGAACGTTGGAAAAAGAACGGCAAGAACTCAGTGAAAAAATAAAAAAGCTGGAGCGCCAGGAAAGCGCAACCAAACAATCGCTGGCGAAATATCAACAATTGTCAGCCGAGCTCGAGACAAGAAAAAAGGAAATTCTTGGTAAGGCCAAAGAGGAGGCCGCAGAACTTCTACGAGGCACCAACCGTGAAATAGAAAAAACGATCCGGCACATCAAAGAGAACAGGGCCGAGAAAAAGGAAACCCTTCGGGTAAGAAAAAATCTTGAGTCACTATCTCAAAAGGTTCATCAGCCGCCGGCCAAAAAAGAAAAACAAGTCGAACCTTTAAAAGAGGGAGACAGGGTAAAGATCGTTGGGCAAGATGGGAGTGGAATCATTCTTTCACTTAAAGGGAACCTAGCCACCGTACAATTTGGCGGATTCAAATCATTGTTGAAAGTGAACAA
>JBMOKS010000621.1:0-6835 GCA_049324355.1 Bacteroidota bacterium | reverse complement strand
AACTGTGCCGTCGGCTTTGCGGTGGGTATAATCCAAGGCCTGGATACACCGACCGCTCGGTATATAATACTTGGCGGTTGTTACCTTTAATTGGGCGTTGTAGGTAAGCGTGCGTGTAGTTTGGACCAATCCTTTTCCGAACGTACGATCGCCTACCAATACGGCGCGATCATAATCCTGTAATGCTCCGGCCACAATTTCAGAAGCCGACGCACTGCCTTCGCTCGTAAGCACTACGATCGGAATTTCGGTATCGATAGGATTGTTTAAGGTCTTATAACTTTTGTTCCATTCATCCACTTTACCTTTGGTGGAAACCACTTCCAAACCTTTCGGTATAAACAAGCTTACAATATTGACAGCTTCGTGGAGAAGGCCACCCGGGTTTTCGCGCAGATCGAGGATCAGACTTTTGGCGCCCTTTTCTTTTAATTCGGTAAGCGCGTCCAAAACTTCGTGTGATGCGCCGGGTGTGAAGTCATCGAGCTTGATGTAACCGATCTGTGGCTCGATCAAACCATAGTATGCAATATTGCTGACGCTGATCTTCTCACGTTTAAGTTTGAAGACCAGTTCTTCCTTGCGTCCGTAACGTTTTATTCTCACTTCAACATCTGTCTTGGGCTGACCTTTGAGCAGGGAACTCACATCGGATGTTGGCTTGCCCTGAATGTTCTTTCCGTCGACGGAAATAATCTCATCGCCAACTTTTATTCCATTTTTATAGGCTGGGAAATTTTTATAAGGATGTGTAACAACGGTCTTTTTATTGATCACGCCAATTAGGGCACCGATGCCACCATATTGTCCGGTAGTGGTGATGCGAAAAGATTCTAATTCATCTTCGGGGATGTAATCGGTGTACGGGTCCAGGGATTCCAGCATACCGTCGATGCCCTTGCGAATCAGCTTTTGTGGTTCTACTTCGTCTACATAATAGGCATTGACTTCTTTAAAAAGGGTAGCAAAAATGTCGAGGCTTTTAGCGATGTCGAAATATTTTTCTGCGGGCTTGCGGAATGCAAAAGCAGAAATGATAAAAATCACAAGGATAGTGGGCCATTTAATTCTTCTCCACATGATCAAACCGGTTAAATGTTTTCACAATTCGTTCCTGTAGTTGTGCAAAGGTCAGGATTTCTTTAGCACTATAAATATAAGCAATCAACAGCTTTTTTGAGGAGGGTATTGAAGCCTTATTCAACCGGTAGGCTTCCCGAATTCGGCGTTTGATGAGGTTGCGGTCAACAGCGCGCTTAAAATACTTTTTTGAAACCGAAATCAGCACTTGGTGAACGGGGTAGGCCTCGTCGGGGTGAACCTTAAAAAAAACCTTGAAAGGAAATAAATAAAAAGAGGAACCCTGGTCAAAGAGTTCCTTTATGAGCTTTTCTTTCTTGAGTTTCTCTTCCTTACGGAATTTGAATTGCATCAGGTTTTTAGTTAGTCCTGCCCTAAGCGGCAGGCAGTTAACAAAAAATGAAGTTACCTGATTTTGAGAGAAAAAACCGAAGGCAAATAGAAATTAGGCCAATTCTGAGGCTTTGCCCTCAGCCGGACTTATTTGTGCTTTAATGTTTTCTCGTCAGAAACCGTAAGCTTCTTTCTGCCCTTGCGTCTGCGAGAAGACAATACCCTGCGGCCGTTGGCTGACGCCATTCTTTCGCGGAAACCGTGCTTATTCTTTCTCTTTCTCTTCGATGGTTGGAAGGTACGTTTCATGTGTTAATAATTTTATTACCAAAAGACACATGGAATGGCCTGTTTTTTTACCGTGTCAGGGCAACCCCCTTTGCACGACCATTTCATGGCTATAAGTGTTTTGCCTTAAAAATAAGGGCTGCAAAGATGATCAGGATTTTCTGTATTTCCAAACCAAAACGTCCGATATCCAACATTTTAAGGTACCCTTCTTTTACGCGATGAGGTCCGCCAGCACCTTCTTAACTTGCTGAGGTTCAAGCCTTGGGCCCATCTGCGACACCACCCGTGAGGATGCCAAAGAAGCAATTTTACCCGCCTCGGCATAACTGTGATTATGGGTAATACCATACAAAAAGGCTCCCGCAAACATATCGCCGGCCCCATTGGTATCCAGTGCCTTCACCGGATACGGTTCTATATTAATAAATGTATCGCCATCGTAGATCAGGGCCCCATTAGCACCCAAGGTGATGGCAAAGTGCTTGGCTATGTCTTTTAGTTTTGCCCGCGCTTCCGTCAAAGTATCTGTTCCGGTAAAAATCATAGCCTCCTCTTCATTGCAGAACAACAGGTCGACGCTGGCACCGACTATTTCCTGCATTTGTGTGGAAAAATATTTCACCATGCTGGGGTCTGAAAACGTGAGCGTGGTTTTTACATTGTTTTTTTCTGCGATCTTTTTCGCTTCTTTCATCGCCTCAAGGCCGTGGGGACTTGTCACCAGGTATCCCTCCAGATACAGATAGGAAGAATTTTTGATGGCCGCTTCATCCAACTGATCGACAGACAGGAATGAGCTGACACCTAAAAAAGTGTTCAACGTACGTTCCGCATCTGGTGTAGTCATCACTAAGCATTTTCCGGTGATACCTTGTGGCAGCATCTCGTATTGAAGATTGGTGTGCACACCGTTTCGCTTCAGATCTTCCAAAAAGAATTTTCCCAATTCGTCATGCGCCACCAAGCATGTATAAAAACTCTTACCGCCAAACTGACTTACTCCGATCATCGTATTTCCGGCAGATCCTCCGCACGACATTCTGCTTCTTTTCATGTCAATGGCTTTCATCAAGTGATGTTGGCGTTTTTCATCCACCAGCGTCATCACGCCCTTTTCAACTTCATTCTTTTCGAAGAAGTCGTGGTCTACTTCAGTCACGATATCTACCAGGGCATTGCCGATGCCATAAACGTCATATTTCAGGCTCATAGTATGGACGAAAATTTTTTCGCAAGGATAATGCTTAAAGCTGAAAGTTTAAAACTTAATGCTGAAAGTTTAAAGTGACCTGATATCTGAACTCTACGAGTCCAAACTCTTAACTCTTGGGGCGTTTAATGCCAAGACCCAACAAAGAAGCGCGATTTGGATAGTCGGTAATAAATCCATCCACGCCCATTTGCCTTATGCGCTTCATATCGTTGAGTTCGTTGACGGTCCATGGGACCACCCTGATCTTTTTTTGATGCAGCAGCGCCACCTTTTCTGCCGATAGTAGTTTAAAATGAGGACTATAAACAGAAGGATTAAATCCCAGTGCATTGAGATTACTATTAATAGATTTGGTATTCTCTACGAGTGCTGCCAATCGCACATCAGGATATTTTTCATGCCAGTACTTCAATACTCTGAAATCGAATGACTGGATGACGACACGTTCCATCGGAAGATACTGATCAAGGAGATTGTATACCAGGTCTGAAAACTCTTCGGGTGCGGGATGAAATTTGCCGTCTCCCTCTGGAGTGCTCTTGATCTCAATGTTATAGTCCACTTCGTATTGTGTGTAACTTCTGATATGATCTTCTATTGCTACGATCACATCGGTAAGCAGCGGCTTGTAGACAGCCATTTTCACCTGTTCCGGGAATTTTGCATTTCCTTTTGAGCCGCAATCAAATTGTTTGACCTGCTCATAGGTCATCTCATAAATATTAAATTTCTTTTCTTCCTTTAGATTGATCGGGCTTCCATCCCGCTGAAGGCAAATCGCCGACGACATATATGGTTCATGAGAAACTATGATCCGTTTGTCCTGAGTTATGGCCAGATCAAGTTCGACCGTGGTGACGCCTGAGTCAAGGGCAATTAAAAAAGCCGGGACTGTATTTTCAGGGCGCAGCCCCCGGGCTCCCCGATGTCCCTGGAGATCGAATTTTGGAATATATATCTGGGCCTTCACCGAAGTGAAGATGATCAAAAGCGCAAAGATTCTAAACAAAAATTTCATGTGGCTAAGATACCGCTACATCCCGCTACCTGCGAAGTAAACCCTAACCTTTGTCTGAAATTTTATTTAGATGGCTTTGTAGCTCCTTAATTGTTTTCGCGCCAAAAGCGGCTCAATTCCGCGAAAATACCAAGACACAAAGCATAACAACGTTTTATCGCATGATTCGCATCATGGCGCCGCCGCGACGAATACCCATAGGATTTAATTGTTTGTTGATTGAGTAGGTGAAACTCAGCATAAAATATCTTCCCAGCGAATTGGTGGTGGTTCGTTCCAGATAATTGATGCTGGCAGTTTGATTGATACCTAGTGCTTTATCCAACAAGTTGTTTACCGACAGTTTGAGTTCACCTGTCTTATTTTTCAGCATGAATGCGGAGACCGACATGTTCAGCAGCGGTATGGCCTGATTGAAGTTGGCACCCTTGTTATTATAAACCAGGTAATTGAAGTCGGCGCTGAATTGAAAGTTCTTCAAAAACGACAGATTTGATTCAGCCGTATAGGTTTCATTCAGATACGTCTGATCCGGCTGTTGAAATTCATATTTCGTAAGCTGATGATCCACGTCTGCGCTGAGGCTCAGGTCGAAGATCTCTTTGTAGCGATAGCTGTAGCGAACCGTGGTACCGGCTGTTTGCTGGGTGATCGTATTCTGGGTATCGTTCAGCAAGTTGATGCTTCGTTGATTTCTATAGTTGGTTCCTATGCTGAAACGGCTCTTGATCTTTGAGATCGGAAAGGCAAATGTGGCATCACCTCGCACACTTAAATTATTGTTCACATTTACGGGCATTGTGGTGCGAACAAGCTGATCGTCGATATTCTGCGCGTTGGTAATGGCGTTGGTAGTGTAGTCGATATCCATGAAGCTGAAGAAACTGATGAACGTCATCGGATTAAACGTCATAAAATGAACTCGCCAGCTTTGCGAATACGCGGGACGCAGGTTTGGATTACCAACATAAAGGTTTAATGGATCGCTGTTATCGACAACCGGTTGCAATTGCTGAATGCTTGGCTCCTGAACTGAAGTCTCGTAGTCGATGCGTAAATGTTTGGAATTGGAGAAATCGTAGTTGAAGCGTACAGAAGGCAGCATATTTTGATAAGATCGGTCGATCTGAACATCCTGGATCTTCAGATCACCTTTGAGGTTAGTTTTCTGAATGCTGTTGCCCACCATTAAGTTGTATTTTGAGCGGTTCAACCTGAAGTTCAGTCCAGCGCGGTGATATTGATAATCGCTTGTATACAAGTTACTCAACAAGGCATTAAACTCCGGCTGATCGTTAGTAACGTCGTAGACCGAACGATTCACGTCGTTCAGATTCTGACGATAGGTGTAGTTTGCTTCCAGGTATTTTCTTTTGCCCAACGGTTCGGTGTAAGAAACAGTACCGCCGTAACTTTTGTAATCTGTGGTTTGATCGTTGGTTTGTTTGATCACCTCCTGGTTCGCTGCAGGGCCGTAGTAAGTATTCACAGCATCCAGGAAGCCCTGACGTTCGTTCTGACTAAGGCCGAGCTGCAGATGGGTGGAGAAAGTTCTCCCCTTCTTTCTGAACTTATGCCGCCACAGCAAAGTTGAATTGAGGCTCGTGCTACTTCCGTTGGAAAGACTCCGTCGTTGATTTTCGTTTTGCACTACGTTGTCGGGTGTCGTGTTGGCACTTGTGCTCAGCGTTTCGGCATCGGTTTCGTTGTAATTGACGTTGGTGGTAAGTTTAAGCGAATTCAATGAGTCCAGTTTGTGGTCCAATGTGAAGTTGGCACGATGATTAAAGTTGTTGTTTCGCTGCTGGCTGTTTTGATTAAAAGTAAAACTTCCGTTCGGCAAAAAATTCTGCCGCAAGGTTGTTTGATCTTTATTGTGATCGAGGTAATTATAGAAATAGCTGCCGTTAGCTTCCGTTTTCTTGTTGAACTCGTTGTTAAAATTTACGCCGCCGGCATACGTGGTCATGATGCCGTTGGCACGATTCCCAAAATTCAATGGCACGCCGTTTTGGTTATCACCGTTGAATTCCAATCGTATGGCTCCCCCTCCCGACATCATTTGTTGAGAGCCTCCGGTGAAGTTCATATAGTCTTCCATCGAAAAACCCTGATCGTTTATGTTGTTGCCCATACCCAAGAAAGAAAGTTGCTTTCCCTTTGTGAAACGATTGATGCTGGCGCGGGCCATCAATCTTTCATTTGTTCCGGCTCCCGCCGTGATATTGCCAAACGCTCCTTTTCTTTTTTCTTCCTTCAGTTCAAGGTTGATGGTTTTCTCGCGCTGGCCGTCGTCGATGCCCGAGAATGTGGTCTGATCGGATTTTTTATCAAATACCTGTACTTTGTCTACGGCGTCTGCCGGAAGATTTCGGGTAGCTACTTTAGGATCATTGCCGAAAAAATTCTTTCCGTCTACGGTCACCCTTCTCACTTGTTCGCCTTGAGCGGTTACATTGCCATCGTTATCCACTTCCACACCCGGTAATTTTTTCAACAAGTCTTCTACCATGGCATTTTGTTTCGTCTTAAAAGCAGCTGCGTTAAACTCGATGGTATCTTTTTTTACGGTTACTGGTGCGCGGTCGCCTTCGATCTCAATGGCGTCAAGCTCGTTGCTGGCTGGCTCCATACGAACCTTGCCCAGATCGAGCATGGTGCCTGCCTCCGGTGCCGATATCTTTTTTATATACGATTTGAAACCTACGAAAGTGACCTTAAATAAATACTCAGTCCGGGCAACATTTTTGATTTCGAAATTCCCCAGAACATCACTTACGCCGAAGTTCACCAGCAAAGAATCCTTGACACTAAGCAGCATGACCGTTGCCGAAGGAAGTGGACTATTTAAAGTATCCAGCAATTGACCCTTGATGGAGATCTTTTGAGCCGAAGCGCCA
>JBMOKS010000620.1:0-6877 GCA_049324355.1 Bacteroidota bacterium | reverse complement strand
TTCAGGCGCTATAACATTCCTGCAGAACGCAAGGGAAACAACGTTTGGGCACGGAATAAATATTTCAATGGAGACCTGCCCACCATTTTGCTGAACTCGCATCATGACACCGTTCGCCCGAACACCGGATATACGCGTGACCCTTTTGCTGCCGAGATTCATGACGGAAAACTTTTCGGATTGGGAAGTAACGACGCGGGAGGACCACTCGTGTCGTTGATGGTTACGTTCCTGCATTTTTATTCACAGCAGAACCTAAAGTACAATTTTGTGATGGCTGCCACTGCAGAGGAGGAGATATCCGGAACCGGTGGGATTGAGAGCATCTGGTCGCTGTTGCCGCCGATCGATTTTGCAATCGTAGGCGAGCCTACGTTGTGTCAGATGGCCGTTGCCGAAAAAGGTTTGATGGTGTTGGATTGTGTGGCGAAAGGCCGGTCGGGGCACGCTGCAAGGGAAGAGGGGCTCAATGCTATCTACGAAGCGTTGAAAGATATTGAATGGTTGAAGAGTTATAAATTTCCCAAGGTATCAACGACATTAAATGAGGTCAAGATGACCGTAACGGTGATCAATGCAGGCAAACAACATAATGTTGTGCCTGCCGAATGCCATTTCACCGTGGATGTGCGAGTCACTGATATGTATACTCTCGAAGAGGTGCTTGACATTATTCAGCACAATGTAAAGTCGCAGGTAACACCGCGGTCGTTGCGTATGCGTTCATCCGGAATAGCACTCGATCATCCTTTGGTGAAAGCTGCCAACGAGATGAACCTGACGTTATATGGTTCGCCCACCACATCGGATCAGGCGCTGATACCAGTACCTTCGGTAAAAATCGGCCCCGGAGATTCAGCGCGTTCGCATACGGCCGATGAATTTATTTACATTGAAGAGATCGTAAAAGGTGTCGACACCTATATTACACTGCTCAACCACATCGTGCATCCATGAAATTGTTTATTCACCACCCCGCATTGATCGTGATCGATGTACAGCATGGAATTGACGACGCGGCGCATTGGGGCGGAAACAGGAATAATCCAGACGCTGAGCAAAACATTGAAAAGTTATTGACGCGGTGGCGTAGGCGTGGGTTGCCGGTTTTTATAGTTCAGCATCAGTCGACCGAAGCAGGTTCGCCATTCAGACCCGGGCAAAAAGGCAATGCGCTTAAAGAATTCGCGACACCCTTGCCGGGTGAGACGTTGATCTCCAAATCCACAACCAACGCATTTATATCGACCGGGCTTCAGGAAAAACTGGAGGAAATGAAAATAAAGGAGTTGGTGATCGCCGGTTTTGTTACCAACAATTCTGTTGAATCCACGGCACGAAGGGCGGGTGAGCTGGGTTTCAAAAGCTACGTCGTTTCCGACGCCACGGCATGTTTTGATAAGGTCGGATTGAATGGCGAGCGATATGCCTCAGCCTTGGTTCACGACCTTTCACTTGCTAACTTGAAAGGTAAATATGCTTTCATTGCCACAACCAAAGAAATCATAAATTCGATTGCAGACTAAGCCGTAAAAATAAATTCACATGAAGCTCTGGCAGAAAGACAAAACCTCCCTTCAGGAAGTAGAAAAATTTACCGTTGGAAAAGATCAGGAAATGGATCTTTTTCTGGCTCCCTTCGATGTGCAGGGATCACTGGCGCATATCCGGATGCTGCAATCGATCGGGCTGCTTGAAAAAAAAGAGCTCGAAGTTTTGTCGGCAGAGCTCAGGAATATTTATAAGAGAATTCAAGCAGGGGATTTCAGGTTAGAATCCGGCGTGGAGGATATTCATTCGCAAGTAGAACTTGAGCTTACCAGGAAACTGGGTGATGTCGGAAAAAAGATCCACAGCGGGCGTTCCCGTAACGACCAGGTACTCGTCGATATTAAATTGTACCTTCGCCATGAAGTAGAGCAGGTCGTTGACCATGTAAAACCACTGTTTGATCTCTTGCTTTCGCTCAGCGACCAATACAAGCGATACTTGCTTCCGGGATACACCCACCTTCAGCTTGCTATGCCTTCGTCTTTCGGTTTGTGGTTTGGGGCGTACGCCGAAAGCTTAGTGGATGACCTACTCACGCTGCAGGCAGCGTATAAGATCGTGAACAAAAATCCATTGGGCTCTGCCGCGGGCTACGGTTCTTCATTCCCTTTGGATCGCTCCATGACCACGCGGCTGTTGGGCTTTGATGAGCTTCATTACAATGTGGTTTATGCTCAGATGAGCCGAGGCAAGACCGAACGTATATTGGCCGGTGCTATAGCGAATATTGCGGCAACTCTCGGAAAGTTATCGATGGATGCCTGCTTGTTTCTCAATCAGAACTTTGGATTTATCAGCTTCCCTGATGAACTCACTACCGGTTCCAGTATCATGCCGCATAAGAAGAATCCCGATGTTTTTGAATTGATCCGTGCGAGATGCAACCAATTGGTGGCACTGCCCAACGACATTGCCCTAGCTACCGCCAATCTTCCTTCCGGATACCATCGCGACATGCAACTGCTTAAGGAAATGTTATTTCCCGCTATTCAGCACTTAAAAGACTGTTTGAAAATGACACACCTGATGCTTTCCAATATTCAGGTGAAGGAGAATATTCTCGCCGACGAGAAATACAAGTTCCTGTTCAGTGTTGAGGAAGTAAATAAACTTGTTATCTCCGGTATGCCCTTCCGCGACGCCTATAAAAAAGTAGGACTCGACATCGAACAAGGCAGGTATGCGCCGGAGACCACCGTTCGCCACACGCATGAAGGCAGCATCGGCGATCTTCAACTTTCATCCATTGCCGCTTCGATGCAAAATGTTTTGACCGGATTCAATTTTCACCATCACAAAAAGGCTATTGCCGCTTTAACCGCCGATCATTAAAGGATATCAATGGGGAAGCGGTTCCTCATCACACAACTTTTGTAAGCGACCGTATACGCCGTGAGCTGTTCAGCTTTCACTGGCATACGATTTTATTTTCACTCGGTCAGTACAATCTATTGATGCGATCAAAACGTATGAGAGACAGGAAAATAAATAGCGAGATTAAAAAGCCAAACAGGAAGCAGGAGTTGCCCGAAACGCAGTTAGGTTTTCCGGAGCGAAATGATGTGATCAATCCTAATGCGGATATGGAACGCGTTCATGTGGACTTACCGACTATGGATCTTTCCAGAAAGAGTTCTGGTGAAGTTGATCGTGAGATTCAGCGGGAGTCGGGTCCGGCTGCTGAAAGGAATGAGGCGTCTGCGAACAACGAATGATATTGAAACTCCGGTTTCTTTATTTCGACAGATCGGTTTGGGGCTCAAGTGCCGGTCTGTCGATTTTTTTATGTAAGGTTTCTTCCACCCAGTTTTTGATCAGAAATTGTGCTATGGAGTCATCTTTAGATAGGATCAGACTTCCGTTCTCCACGGCCTCCAATATTTCTGAAACGGTAAACCAACGGGCCTCTTCGATTTCAGCTGGATCCAATTGAAGTGACGTGTTATTGCTTTGCGCATAAAATCCGATCATCATTGAAGCGGGGAAAGGCCATGATTGCGAGGCTATATATCGCGGTGAGTGAATGTCTAATCCTACTTCTTCTTTGACTTCCCTTTTTAGTGCTTCTTCAAGACTTTCACCCGGCTCTGCGAAGCCGGCCAATGTGGAGAAGATGTTCTTAGGAATGTTACGCGATCTGGCCAGCAAACACATGGGTTCGCCATGAGCGGGCACATGTTCGACCAAAACAATAACTGCCGGATCTATTCGTGGGTAGGAGACGGTTTTGCAAGGATCGTGTGTGCAAACACGTATATGTCCTCCGTCACTACTTTGCGTGGATTGTCCGCATCGACTGCAAAAGGGATGATTTCTATGCCATTGCAATATCCCCCGGGCGTAAGCCATCAATGAGGCGTGGTCTGGGTCGAGGCGTTTGGATACTTTACGGAGATCGAGAAATTTTCCCCGACCGACGATGAGTTGCGCCTGCTCGAGATCGAGGTGTGACAGGTCGATCGTATATAAAGGTTTCTGATCGTAAAGTCCGAGGAATACAGTTTCGCTTGACGCAGATAGGAGATTTTGATTCAGATCAAGCCAAAGAAATTCCGGTGTAGTTTTCCCTTGCGTATCAAAGAGATTGTGATTTTGCCATACCGGCAGCGCCAGGCTTTCGTTCTGTAGGGAGTTTTTCAGCCATTGTTCATCCTTTCTAAGTAAGGCGCTGCGGTCGATGGCGCTTCTGCTGTAAAACATCCGGGGCGAAGAGGTCATTCGTCAAATTTTTTGGCCCAGCGTTTCGACCAGGTACCGAGTGGGACCAGCAGGTCGAATAACTCGTGTCCGGCTTTGGTTAAATAATATCCTTCTGGAATATGATCGATGATACGTGCTTCTTTCAGTTCCTTTAATCGCGTGTTGAGTGTAGTGGGTGAAACTGCTTCGCACTTCTCCTGCAATTGGCGGAAATTATGAGGTCCTTTGCTCAGATTCCAGACTATACCCATAGCCCAGCTTCTGCCTAATAAATCAAACAAGGCCATGATTGGTTTTCCGGTTTGGGAGCCACGCACGGGTGTTCCAGGGACAGGAGTGTTCATGCTGGGAGAGGTTTTTGGTTTATTGCTACAATATTAGTAGCATTGTTTTTCTTGAAAAACGAATGTCGCCAATTTTTGGTTGCCTTTACCAGGATTATTTTTTTAACGGTTGCAGCAGATGTTCAAGGCCGTTGATCTTGATCTCATAGATCGTAGACAGTAACATGCCCAGCTTGCCCGGCGGAAAGCCTTTACGCGCAAACCACTCGAGGTAACTCACAGGCAACTGGCAAAGTATTGTGCCCTTGTATTTTCCGAACGGCATTTTCATTCTCACCAGGCTCAGCAAAGCCTCATGGTCAGGCAAAGATTGCTCAGATTTGATCATTTACAGGGGATGAAGTTGTCTGTTTATCCGATGAAGTTATCCGTTTCTTAAAAGATAAAATACTGGAGAACGGCGGAAAAGTGTGTAGGATAAAAAAAGTAGTGGCAAACCAGCCGGATAAAACCAAAGTGAGGTTCGGTATTTCTTGTTGCAACTCAAATCCATCTGCGATTTCGCTAACCGACCCGCGCCAGGGAGAAAGGTAAGACAAAATAAGCAGAATGAGTCCGAAAGCTATACCTAAAACAGGAACGAACGTTCGTGCGATCCACCAATGACGAACGGTTGATATCACTCTGATGGGTAGCCCAATGATAAAACAGATCACGACGGTAAGCACAGCAAAGATTGCTCCGAGTACAGGTTGAATAACCATGAGCCCGGCAAACTTATCTATCCCGCCGGTGTAATCAGAAATGGCCAACATCATGTATAAACTGAAGGTCACCAGAAAGGCTACGATCATTTGTAGTAACGTGATGATGGCAAGGATCAGGAAATCTGCGGTGGTCGAAGTCATACAGCGGACACTTTTCGCATATCCGGATCCGAAAGATAAGCTAAATAATTATTCCTGTTGCTGATCGGATTCTTCGTCATCCTCTTTTTTATCAACGACTTCAATTTTAATCTCCTGGTTCAAATACCGGTCACGATAGCTTGGGAAAATAACGCCTTGAAGGCCAATTCCGAAAGAAGCCATGGCGATAAAACAGGTGATAAGTAGAAGTCTCAATATTTTTTTAAGTGTTTTCATGTCCAGAATAAATAAATGATTGCCAGCACCGATACGTACTGAGAACCGAGGTTTTTAAGATTAATTTTTAACGCCGAGGTAAGGGCGCCATGGAGGAAATTATCCTATACATGAAAAGTAACTGTCTTCATCCTGGTGATGAGACTGATGTGTGGTAGCAAAGAACCGGGATGTTGGCTGAGAATGGGGGTGTTGGTGTTTGTTTTGTTGAAGTTGCGTTTTAACCCGCGCCGCATAGTAATTCAGTAATAATTTCAGCCTTCGCTGACTAACCTGGCTGACGTTGTTTGCAGGCCGGACTGGTTTTCGAGAATGAACCTGCTGCCGTTCGTATACCCGTACGACCCATTCTGTGGGTATGGTTTTTTGTGAGTTTGGGGTGACCGGGTGCCCTGAAAAAGTAAAAATGGTTACTAAAAAGGCGATTTTTAATAACCATGAGTGAAGTATGAATGTGAACGGTCTCTGCATTTAGCGCTAAAATAAGATAATTTCGGAGACCGGCTGCAGTGCCTAAAAGTTTTTGGCAGCCTCTGCCTTGTCTATCGCTGAGATCAATTTCCCGATCGAGGCGGCGTCGGCGTTGAAGTTGACAAACTTTTCGAATACACCCCGGCTTTTATACACGATCACCGTATTCCTGACCTTGCTGTCCGGATTGATATCGTAAAGTCCTGCTGTTTTTGGATCGGTGGGTTCGGGTATGTAGGTGACAGCTACTTTTTTTAATTCATTTTTTTTCGCAAAACCGATCAGCATACTTTCAACTTCTGCCCTTTTTTTCTTGTCGGGATTCATGTACACTAGGAAAACGCGGATACGCTTTAGCCCCTTCCGGTGGATCTGTTCCTCGAATGCTTGTACCAGGTGCCCGGCGTTATTCCAATCGTCGGTATTCATCCAGATGATCACGCCCTGGCGGTACCCGTATTTGCACATGGGGCAAGCTGTCGTGCCCCGGTCGGGCCCCCAAACATGACGGGGATCAAATGCAGGACAGTCTTCGCCCACATTTGGGCCGGATATCAATGCTTGCTGTGCCGTGGCAGAGAGCGAACTGCATAGGAGGAGCAGGGACAATAGTTTTTTCATATGTTTTAAGGATAGATTGTTAATTATTGCTGGGCTGGGTAGATCGTTCGTTTTCCGTCTGTAGTGATCCGTTCAACCCTTACCTGATTTGTGATGGAGTATTCC
>JBMOKS010000619.1:0-6911 GCA_049324355.1 Bacteroidota bacterium | reverse complement strand
TTGATCGTGGGGCCGCTGTTCAACGATGAAAACAGGGTGATTCAGGATTTTTCATTGGAAAACAAGATCAATGTTTTTAATCCTTTCTCAAATAACAGTGAGGTCACTGGTATCAATCCATATGCTTTTTTGTTTCAACCCTCTTCCGAAACCATGGGAAAAAAATCGGCCGAGTTTTTGGCCGACCATATTGCAAACAAGAACTGTATGGTTATTTACGGTGCGGCTAAGAAAGACTCCGTGCTGATGGCCAACTTTAGCCAGAAGGCGCTCGAAAAAGGACTCAAGATCGTATCTGCCATGAAGGTCAGCGCCAGGGAGGCCGGCAAGATCACTCAGATACTGGCCACACCAACAGAGTATGATGAGTTTAAATATCCGTCACAGTTCACACTAAGAAAGGATAGCATCGATGGTATATTAGTCGCCTCTGACGACGCCCTTATTTATTCGAAGGTGGTGAGCAGTGTTGAGACCCGGGCCGATTCCATCATGGTGATAGGATCGGAGAACTGGCTTGATGATACGGCGATCGATCTAGAAAAGTATCAGTCGCTGGGAATTGTGCTGGCGGCGCCTAACTTTGTGTCCGTTTCCGATAAACATTATCAAACCTTTCAAAAGAAATTTATCAGGATCCACGGCCGTACGCCGTCTAATATGGCGCGAATGGGCTATGAGTTCATGATGTTTGCCGGACACCAGCTAAAGACCAATGGCGTCTATTTCCAAGAAGGACTTAACAACGCCGGTCAGTCACCCGGGTTCATAGGTCAGGGCTATAACTATCAATTTAGCCATGACAATCAACTCGTACCATTTATCAAATTCGAGAAGGGCGAACCCATTGTAGTGCAGAAACGATAGTTTTACATGATAGACATTTCCCAGAGCAAGTCCTTATTCGAAAAGGCAAAGCGGTTTATTCCCGGTGGTGTAAACTCGCCGGTGAGGGCATTCAGAGCAGTAGGCGGAAATCCGTTATTTATTAAAAAAGCAAAAGGAGCCTATCTCTACGACGAAGACGGCAATCAATTCGTCGATCTCATTAATTCGTGGGGCCCCATGATATTGGGACACGCCAATGCCGAGGTAGAAGAGGCTGTAAAAGAAGCTTTGTCTTGTTCACCATCATTCGGAGCACCCACGGCCAGAGAAGTTGATATGGCTGAAATGATCTGTTCCATTGTACCTTCTGTTGAAAAAGTAAGAATGGTCAATTCAGGAACGGAAGCTACCATGTCGGCTATTCGCGTGGCGCGTGGATTTACGGGGCGCGAAAAGATCATTAAAATGGAAGGATGTTACCATGGTCATGGCGATTCATTTTTGATCGCCGCCGGCAGTGGTGCGTTGACCTTTGGCACGCCTGATAGTCCGGGAGTGACAAAGGGCACCGCGAAAGACACGCTGATCGCTCCCTTCAACGATCTCCAGGCCATTCAACGCTTGGTTGATGAAAACCCCGGGCAGATTGCTGCGCTCATTCTCGAGCCCGTTGTTGGCAATATGGGATGTGTTCCGCCCCAGCCGGCATACCTTCAGGGTTTACGCGATTGTTGCACCAGGAACGGCATCGTGTTGATCTTCGATGAGGTCATGACCGGATTTCGCCTGGCGCTAGGCGGCGCTCAGGAACTTTACAATGTAATGCCCGATATGACCACCCTGGGGAAGATTATAGGCGGAGGATTACCTGTTGGAGCTTACGGCGGAAGGAAAGACATCATGGAGTCGGTTTCACCGGTAGGTCCTGTTTACCAAGCTGGCACGCTATCAGGCAATCCAATAGCAATGGCTGCCGGACTCACCATGTTGAAGCACCTTAAGCAGCATCCCCAACTTTATGCGGACTTGGGTAAGATCACAACTCATATTACCGACTCGATAAGAGAGCAACTCAAGGCTTTGGGTCTGAAATACACCATCAATCAGGTTGGTTCTATGTTCACTTTGTTCTTTACCGACAAGCAGGTGACAAATTTCGATAGCGCTAAAACTTCTGACACGGCGTTGTTCGGAAAGTATTTTCAGGCCATGTTGAACAGGGGAATTTACCTGGCGCCATCCCAATACGAAGCGCTATTTATCTCTGCTGCAATAGATAAAAACATTGCCGATCAGATTATCAATGCCAGTGCTGAGTCGCTCCGTGAAATAATATAAAGGTCACTTCAAGAAATGGTTGCTCCGGGGCGGAGCGTCAGCGTAATTGTATTTGCTGAAATTGCATTTCGCTTTTAATAATTTTCGACCTAAGTAGACGTTAATAACAATTTGGTGAATTTTAATTGCAGTGAGGACTGCGATTAAATTTTTCAAAACTTCGTCCAACGCTGACGCTTTCAAGCAAGTCATAGTAGAAGTTAACTACTATCCGATTTGATGAAGTTGCCAAGACACAGCATAGCGTACCTATTTCTCTTCATTCAAGTAATTGTCGCCATCCTTTTTTTCGACCCCAAACTACATATAGGAGGCGACGATGCCGACTATTTGATCGCAGCCCGCGATTTTTTACAGGGCAGCACTTTTCCCTCCTGGCACGGCAGCTTTTACCCGATCTTCATCAGTTTTTTTATGGCCGTCTTCGGTATGAACGTGATATTATATAAGATACTGTCATTGTTCCTGCTGGCTGGTAGCTTGTTACTCCTCTATGCTGGTTTTTGTGATAAGATTCCAAAGCCAGTAATGGTTGTTACCCTTGCTACGATTGCAGTGAACGCCAGTCTTGCTTTCTACGGAAGCACTACCTATAGTGAGCCTCTTTTTATTTTTCTGCAGTCACTTTTCATTTTTCTATTTTTTAAAATTGTTTCCTACGACCGGATTGCGTTCGATTTCTTAACCATAACATCGTGGGTCTTGCTGGTGATGGTAATGTTCCTGCTCAGCATAACCCGTAATATCGGCATGGGCGTGATCCTGGCGGTGGTCTTTTATTTTCTTTGCACGCGTCGGTGGAAGCAAGCAGCATTTTCCAGCCTTCTGTTTTTGATCTTTCATGGCATTTTTATGCTCTATAAAAAAATCGTATGGTCAGCTCATCAGGTGGGTATTGAAGGACAGCTGGGCAGGATCGCCTATAAGAATTTTTATGACCCCACAAGCGGTAGCGAAGACTTCGCAGGTTTTGTTTTGAGGTTTTGGCACAACTCAAATTTGTATTTGTCTAAACATCTGCTAGCAATGTTTGGCTTACGGAGTAACGCTACAGTCGTGGTTTGGCCATGGTTCACTGTTCTTTCTTACCTACTCTTTGTAGTCCTTCTTAGAATAACCTGGAAAAAAAACAGGTCGCTTTTTTTTATTCAGATTTACCTCGGCACCATGATCGCGGTAACATTCGTTACCCAGCAAGTCCACTGGGACCAGGAGCGTCTTATTCTTGTCTATTTTCCGCTTGTTGTTATTCTCACTGGTTATGCGATTTATGATGTGACGACACGTCTTAGAATTCCTTCGTTTTGGCGAAATGCTATTCTGGTGCTGATACCGCTGTGTGCCACCTTACGGATGATGGTTATGGAGAAGAACCTGTACACAGCATGGACCAATATCACAAAAGACAAATATGCAGGCTATGGGTCCGAATGGAGAAACTACGCCGAGATAAGTGAATGGGTAGGCGAGAATATAAGCGATACCGCGGTGGTACTTTGTCGTAAGCCAGGATTCTCATCGGTGCTTGGAAAAAGAAAGTTTACAGGGGTCTCGCGATTCCATGACTCTATTCCAGATAGCGCTGTTTCTTTTTTAAAACGTCGCCATATCGATTATGTGGTGATGGACAATCTTGGGATGAATGCGGTGCAGATCCTTTTGGGGGTTTACCTTCAAAAGAACCCTCTTGCCCTTTCAATGGTAAAAAAAATCGGTGATATCAATCCATGCTTCGTGTTTAAGATCAGTGAGGACGTTCCGGGTTCGGACAACGACTATCTGTCAAGATTGCTGGTAGGTACATATGTGGAGCCAAACTCGCCTTACTATTATACAATGATTGGGGATAAACTGATTGCACTGGGGCGGCATGAAAATGCATTCCAGTTTTATGATCAGGCGCTCAAAGTTTCTCCTGGCAACAGTCAGGTACTCATTCGAAGGTCAATAGCATCTTTCAATATAGGTGATCACGACCAAGCCTATACAGATGCTCGTGATGCTGTTAAGGCAGAGCCGGGCAATGGTGAATACACAGCGATACTTCGGCAAATAGAAGGTTTATTAAGAAAATAGAAAGATGGTAAGGAATCAAAAAGTTGTTGTGGTTCTTCCTGCCTACAATGCCGCTAAGACGTTGCAGATGACGTATCAGGAGATCCCGTTTGATATCGTGGATGAAGTAATATTGGTGGATGATCATAGCCACGACGACACCGTCGAACTCGCCCGTCAATTAGGCATACGCCATGTGATATGTCATGCGCAAAATATGGGATATGGTGCCAATCAGAAATCCTGTTATGATAAATCGCTCGAGATCGGTGCTGATATTATCGTTATGCTCCACCCCGATTATCAATATACACCAAGTCTCATCGCTTCAATGGTGTATATGATTGCCAATGATGTATATCCCGTTGTGTTCGGCTCGCGGATATTGGGAAAAGGAGCATTGAAAGGTGGTATGCCTTTTTATAAATATATCTTTAACAGGGTGCTCACCTTTGTTCAAAATCTGTTTCTTCATCAAAAATTGTCCGAGTATCATACCGGATACCGTGCGTTTAAGCGGCAAGTACTTGAAAGCATTCCATATCATTTGAACTCCAATGATTTTGTCTTCGACAATCAAATGGTGGCTCAGATATTTCATCACGGCTTTGAGATCGGAGAATTATCCTGCCCAACTAAATATTTTGATGAGGCGTCATCTATCAGTCTGAGGCGGAGTATAACCTATGGAACAGGTGTATTGATTGTCTCGTTGCTTTATGGGCTCAGCAAGAGCGGCATTTATAAACATCGTATATTCTCCATTAAAGAAAATCATATATCCCCGGAAGATGCGCTGGTTGTTGCCTATCGCACTTGTGATCAAAAGGTATCTTGATTGTTATGGGACCCAGCGCCGGCAAATGAAAGAGGCTGCCTTGCTCAGACAGCCTCTGTTTTTATATTTCGGCTTAACGTCATCTGCCACCTTTTGTACCAGGCTGCTTTAAAGTTTGCATAAACTCTTTTGCCCGGGCGTTGGCAGGGTCCAGCGCGAGAACTTTTTCGAAGAAGCCCTTTGCCAAGGTCACATCTTTTGTGATCTGAAGGTGATAAGTACCCAGATAGTCATAAGCTTCAATCAAGTCTTTTTTATACTTCTCAGGATTCTGAGAGCCTTTCTCAACGACTTGTTCATACATGGGTTTGGCCAGACCTTGAACACCGGTTGAATCGATGTGTTGTCTTGAACGGCCGGCCCACAGGTAGCCAACAGTCATATTGGGTTGCTTTTCTGCAAGCTTGGTAAACGCTGTGTCAGCTTCAGGGAATTGTTCATTTTGATAGTAAGCACGGCCGATAGCAAACAAGTCTTGCGACAGTGGCTGTTTGCGCTGAGCGATCAATTGCTTGTAAGCGCCAACCGCCTCAGCATATTTCTTGCGCTTCATGTAAGTGTCGCCATGGATTTGCAGCATCTCGGGTTGTAGTGAATCCAACGCGAGGCTTTTAGCGATGGCTTCGTTCACCAAAGAATCCTGGTTAGGGATTTTGACAAGGAGCTTCGCATAATATTCATAATCGGACGCTTTGATATCTTCAGTTTTTGCCTTTTTGAAGTATTGTTCAAAAATGTTTCTGGCTTCTTCAACTTTTGTCGGATCGTTCTTGCTCTGTTCCACCAATGAATAGGCATAGTAGCGCAATGCCGTGGTCGAGGCATCAGGCTTGTTCAATACTTCTTTAAAAATGGCGTTGGCCTTTTCGTAGTTCTTAGCCATAAAGTAGAAGAATGCCAACTGGAATCTTGCATCACCGGGTTTTTCGGTGATCGCCAGGTACGATTCATAAGCCTTTACAGCTTTCTCGGCTTCTTTGCGCAAGTAGTAGATTTCACCAAGTTCTTTAAAGGCTGGTGCATATTCCGGATCGATGGTAATAGCTTTGTTCAATGACTCCAGCGCGATGTCTACGTTCCTGGAGCGCATGTAAACGAGGGCAACTTTGTGATGAGGCTTGGCCAGTTTAGGGTCAGCTTTGGCGGCGCGCTCGTAGCTGCTTACAGATTCACCACCGTTGTTTTGCAACAGATATGCGTCGCCCAACAGGATATGTGTTTCCGGATCGATGGCGTTGATACCCTTTGCTTTGTTGAGGTAGTTGAAGGCATCGATGAGATATTTTGAATCACTCAGGAAAGCTTCGCCTACGGCACGGAGTACATTCGCGTCTTTTGATTTCGAAACGGACACAGCTTTATCAAGACTCAATTTGGCTTCAGCTGCGTTCTTATCCAGCAATTTTATATGTCCTTTGCCGGCGTGGTTCAAACCGTCTTTTTCGTTCAGGGCAATTCCCTTTTCAAAGTTTGCCAAAGCTTTGTCCTTATTTCCAGTGCGGATCTGCGCAAGGCCCAGGTAATAGAGATAAGATGAGTTAGTAGGATTTGCACTAACTAATTGCTCCATGGCGCTGATGCCTTTGGAGGGTTGTTCAATGTCGATATAGCGGAGCGCCTTTTTTACTTCGGGGCTTTGTGAGAATGATGCAGTTGAAGACGATGCAATAAAAGCTATTGCCACGATAACACGCAAAAGAGTAGCCTTGCCGGATAATCCACCGCAGAGGAGCTTTTCAGGCCTTACTTGATGATTCATAGGGATACTTCTAGGTTTTGTTAACATTTGGGTTCGCAAGTTAAAATAACGTGCCCATTCTGCACTCAATCTTTGACTATAAATATGTTATTT
>JBMOKS010000618.1:0-6923 GCA_049324355.1 Bacteroidota bacterium | reverse complement strand
AGTCCATCGTTCGGCGTTGCTTTATTCACATTATTCTTTTGACCAACACCCTGATTCTGAGGGGTAATGTTGTTGGTAAAATCTCCCTGTATTTCTTCATCCAGATCGGCGCACGAAACAACCGCAAGGATTGAGAACATGATAAGGGTAAGCTTTAATAAATATTTCATATGCTCGCTTTTGTCTTTTTAAAAATTACAGACCGATATTAACACCTAACGTAAATGTCCGTGCGGTAAAATAGTTGTTCCTCCGGTCAATCCCTGGTGACAATACATCAGGTGTTGTGCCTTCAAAACCTCCATTGTCTGAAGAGCCGAAGTCCTGAAGAACAGGTTCCGGATCAATGCCTGTGTAACCCGTTATCACGAATGCATTCTGAATATTGAAGTATGCCCGCAGGTTCCTGATAACTCCGGTAGATGATGTTTTAAAGTTATAACCGAACGTTATGTTGTCGAGCTTGAAGAAATCAGCCTTTTCAACATATAAAGAGCTGTATTGTGCTGAGGTAAGTCCGGCCACGGCTTTATCAGTTGATATCCTGTTATAAGAGTTGATAGCGCCCGGATCGATTGGTTCGTAAAATGCCCTAAAGTTGTTTACGAGACTGTGGCCGAAAGCCCCCCGGAAGAATAAATTGAAGTCCCAGTTCCGGTATGTAAGCTGGTTTGTCCAACCTAACTCCATGGTTGGGAATCCGCTGCCGAGTTTCTTAAAATCGCCATCAGGCAATAATGCGGAATTGGGTTCTGCTTTCACTACACCATCGCCGTTTAGATCAGCAAATATGGGCGCTCCATTGGCTTCATTCACGCCGGCAAATACAGGACCCCAAATTTGTCCGACTTCTTCGCCCACAGCAACCTTGATCATCGGAGTATTGTTTTGTCCAGGAGAGCCCAGATTGGCGCGACTGGTTACCGGAGTTAGGAACTCCTTTAATTCGGTTTTGTAAGAACTTACCACAATACCTGGATTCCATTTCAACTCTCCAAAGGAGAGGGAATTGTAGTTTAAGGAAATCTCGATTCCATTAGTCTTCAATTTTCCGGCATTTTGATACTGCGTCTGAGCTAAGCTCGTACCAACCTCTAAATTCACGAGGTTGATAAAATCACTGATGTCTCGTGTATATACATCCAATGAACCACTGAATTTGCCACCCAAGCCAAAGTCTACACCAGCATTGATCTCAGACTTTTCCTCCCACTTCAAGTCCGGATTTCCTTCCTGTACCCACGTCACGGAACCGCCACCTGTGAAGGCATACGCGTATCTGTTTTTAGATAATCCGGCGTCGGCGGGCAAAGATCCCGTAACGCCGTAGCCTACCCTAAGTTTAAGGACATCGACATTTTCAAGCGTTAGGTATTTATTCAGGTCAACGCCCAAACCTGCGGAAGGGAAAACACCATATCTGTTATTTTCTCCAAGTTTGGTCGATCCTTCACGCCGAATAGAAGCATTGAAGAAAATGGCGTCGTCGAAGGTTAAATTCACCCTGGCAAAAGTTGCCAGAATTCTATTGTTCGGAGAGCGATTGCTATTGATGTTAACCAGATTGGCGAGACCGGAGATACGGTCGCCGGCATTTTCCAGTGCATTATAGCCCAGTTCATCATTCGGAAAATTACCAAGTTCGACAAACATATCTTCAAACCGGTCCTCCTGATACGAATATCCCGCTGAAACATCCAAGTTTGTTCTGCTGAATGAAGTCGAGTAGGTTCCATAGGCTTCAAAAAGCGAGAAGCTCTTATCAGATGTATAACGGCGTGCAAGTCCTCCGCGGTTTAAACCCCGGAACAATGAATTTCTTGAATAGTATTCTCCTTTTAATTCAGACTCATATTGTTGACCCAGGTTTGCAGAAATCGTAAAACCTTTGAATATGTTGTAATCAACCTTTGCACCAAAATTCAGTGTTCTTTTTTTGCCATTGTTATGGTTTTGTTCAATAATGGCAACGGGGTTAAAATTGTCAAACAAGATTGCTTGATAAAATTCGCCATTCGAAAACCTGATAGGGGCTGTTGGATTAAATAATACGGCGTAACGCAGCGCTTCGTTAAAAGAAAAGTCGCTTTTACGGTTTGTCAATGCCATATTAAAATCGATCGTAAGTTTGTCGTTCAGCGCCCGGTGAGTCAGGTTGGCTCTGGCATTAATTTGATTGAAACCTGATTTTTCAAGAATACCTTTAACATTTCTGAAATTGGTAGAAATCCTGAATGACGTAGTCTGATTTCCACCGGCAACAGCTATATTATGCACATCTGAAACCCCTGTGCGAGTCACTTCATCCTGCCAATCGGTAACTGCTCCCAGGTTGTTTCCGCCTGCAGCAATATACTCACCGGCCGACATCACGGGTTGGTTTTGTAATACGGTAGCTGCTGCTACATAACCGCCGTAGGTTAACGACGCGCCTGCAGTTTTGGTAGAACCTTTCTTTGTGGTTACCAGGATTACACCGCTTGATCCCCTGCTACCATATATAGCTGCAGCTGATCCATCTTTTAATACAGAAATTGATTCAATATCATTTGGGTCAACGTTGTCTAATGAGGCTCCGATAACACCATCAATTACCACTAACGGAGAAATATTGGCTCCTACAGTAGAAATTCCTCTCAATCGAATCGTAGAATTAGAATTAGGATTTCCCCCTCTATTGTAAATACTCAGGCCGGGCACCTTGCCCTGCAACAGTTGCGTGGGATCGTTGATGTTTCCTCTGTTAAATTCACGCTCGCTCAAAGCGACCGCGGCACTAGTGATCTCTTTTTTCTCTTGTGAACCATAGCCTACCACTACCACTTCACTGAGCGCCGTCACATCGGTTTGTAACGTAACGTTAATAGAGGTTTGAGCGCCCACTGCGATCTCTTGCGAGGCGTATCCCACAAACGTGAATACAAGTGTTGCATTGTCAGCAACGTTAATGCTGAAATTACCGTCAGCATCGGTTACAGTACCGTTGTTAGTACTCTTTTCAACAACGTTAACACCAGGCAACCCCGAGCCGTCATCCGAAGATGTTACTTTGCCCGTCACAGTTCTGCTCTGCGACCATGCCATGGTCGTTAGAAGTAAGAGTAGAACCGTTAGATACCTGCTTAAAGACAAGTAGAATTTTGTCATACGGTTTTTTTGGTTTGGGTTAAATTAGAAAGTCCGTTTTAGGCTACTCCATATGACAGAAATATTATTCTGCCAATAGAATTCCTCATAAAATATAACAAGAATGTGGCTATAAGACACGCAATTTTCTTCTGTATTTTGACAGGAATCGAAGCCGCAATCGTTTTCGAAAAAAAATAGTTACTCCGCAGTGGTGCTCCTTTTTTACTGCAATCGTTTGTCAGGCGTGAACCCTGAAGCGCGTTCTGGAAGCTTAAAATGTACCTGTATCGCTGCTATCCCTACCTCCGGATTCTAATAGAATATTGACATGTTTCGTTTGAGCCATCCGGTGCCCCTCCAATCACATCTTAAGTAATCACAATGTCATTGGCGATGGGCGTTGGGCCATCAGCATTGGCGGGAATCTGAAATCTGAGATCTTTATCTGGGCTGCTCTTTCGATTCTGACTTTTTGTTTTTCTTCTTGAACGGCAACTCGAAACCGATCCTCGAATTCAACCGGTCTACGTACGGAGCTTTGTAGCGTGGATTAAAAATATTGTATTGGATCAGCACCGTTCCTTTTAAATTCTTATAGATGCGATATTCTTTCTTTAGCCCCGTCATCATGCCCCACACCCACTCGCGACGGCCGGCCTCAGGATTGATGCGTATGGTGGAGGGCACGAAAGAATTCATTACTTCAGTTTCAAGATGCACGATGAACCCCTTTGGTAAATTGAAATCCACATAGGCCCTCGGACCGAATATGCGCGAGCGTGCACTCCAGTCATGCCCTTTTTTATCATATGCAAAGCGCTGATTCCATCCTATCCCGGCTGTGAATCTTCCGGTCAGTCTGTAGCCGGCATAAGGATTCACGTCGATCAGGTAAAAATTTTTCTGCTGATACTGGAACATCACTCCCGGTACGAGCCGCTCGATAAAAGGCTTGCCCTTCATCGGATTCGGAGGTCTTTTAGGAAGGTCTTTCAAACTGGAAACAGAAGAATACTTCTGCTTGTATTTTGAAACCTGATCCATGGCCGCCTTGAGTTGCTCCTCCTTCCCAGCAAAGTGATCGACGGCCGCCTGTTTCGCCATCTCAATGGCTTTCTCTTTTGCGGCATCAGGATTATTGAGCTGCTCTACTTTGTCCCTATATCCTTGCGCCACACCCGACTGCTTCTGCAGTTCCTGTATGCCCTCTACTTTCCCCGCCTGCTCTTCAAGCGTTTTTGGAAGCTGTTTTACTTCGTCCAGGTTTCCTTGTGTGATATTCTTCACATCGCTTTGTAACCCCTGGGCCTGCTCGGTAAGTTTACCCAGGTCGCCCACGGGTGTTTCTATTTTCGGCAACGAACCTATTTTTCCTGCTTCTCCCAAAGATGATGATAGATTTCCGAGACCTTGTAGGTCAGGCAACGAATATCCCGGAACATCCAACGCGGGAATGCTGGCAAAGTCCGTATTCAGATCAAAGCCTTTGACTTTCTGCGCGAGCGCCTGAACGGGCTCTTGTAACTGCGGTGGCAGTGTGATCTCATTAAGCTTGCCCGTGGTTTTCGATTTTAAGGACTCCAGCTTACCGTTAAAGTCTGCAGTGGCCTTCTGACGGGCCTGGTTCAGGCTGTCGAGCTTGTGCGTGTAATGCTGCGCAGGCAAATCCAGGCTTCGCAAACTATCTACGGTGCGGTTAAGCTTTTCTGTTTGCATCTCGATCAAGGCAATGGATTTCTCATATTGGTTTTGAAGGCTGTCAGCCTCCAAATTGAATCGGTTTCGAATAGAATCGACCCTCTGAAGCGGGTTTAAAAGGCTGTCGGGAAGTTGCGGAAGTGATGGAATTGAATCGGTTTGAATCTGCGCGTGAGCAAAAGAGGCCAAAATCGCCAAAACCGTCGTAAACACTATACATTTCACGCGGCAAAGGTAGCGGTTTGCGGTGAACGGCGGGGCGTCTCAAGCTTTGAAATTTTTTAAGTCCAAATTCTGGTTTATGGTGGTCACCTGAGGGCGTTTTTTACGTTAAATAGACAAAAACCACCGACGAATTACCTTCGTAGGGGTTGGCATCGAAGTTGTATAAGATAGATAAGAAAACCATCAAGACTATGAGCACCGAGGCAAAAAACAGGGCAATTTCACTGAGCATCTTCCTGATGTTGTTGTTGACCTACATTATTGGAATGATCGTGTTATAGGCCTTTAATAAAAACTCTTCAATCAGCAGAGATTTTAAAAACTCTGGCTGATTTTTTTTTTGCCACATCAACCACAGAATATTTTTTCTCCTTTCGGCTTCTAAAAACAAAACCCGAATGAATCTCACCCGGGTTTTTACCAAAAAAACCAATGTGTTTGTCTTAGTGCCTGATCTGAACCCGTGTGGTTTTAACGCCCTCCGCCGTTTGTAACTTGATCACATAAAGTCCGTCATCAAGCTGTCCGGTTGCCCATTCATAAGCACGGTCTTTACCACTCAATTTTTTGGTCAGAACCAATTCGCCGAGGTCATTATAAATAGCAATTGCTGTAGGTGCCGTTCCTTCATCTTGTGCAGCGATCGTGATAGTTTGATTGCCCGGATTGGGGAATACTTTCAGACTTCCTTCTTCTACGTTTTCCGCGAATTCGCGCGATGTTGCAGAACTTTGCTTCATCAACGATGAACTAAGCGGGGCGACATAGCCCACATACTCATTCTGCCTTACCCAGACCGCATAACCACGCGCGGGTGCCGACACCCATACGCGGCCATCGGCCTGAACCACGGTTGTCTCTGAGCTGTTAAATGCATTGACGAGTGTTACGCCAGCCCAGTTTGTGTATCCCGATGGCGAACTGTCCACCCACAAGCCTTTTGTATTCGAGTCGTGGTTGTTGATCACCACGATAGCACCTGACTTTGTGCCATTGCCCTGCCGTCGCGCTACATAAACGTTGTAGGCATCGCCGGCAGGCCAGGGATTACCAACCTCGCTCAGCACTTGGAGCGTGCCGCCCAGGTAAGTCTTTCTCACGAAAAGTAATTTGTTGATATCGTCTTTCAATGTCGATGGAATGGCTACAGTCTTGGTGGCATCATGATTGTCGACCAGCGTCACGCCGTAGTAATGCGGATAGAATATACAAGGCCGGCCTTCGTGCGTGAGCACATAGGCGTATCCCATCTTCCAGTCTTTGGTTACCCACTTATCGTGTTCTTTTCCGGTATCGTGGTTCTCAAGCCACGTCACAATGGAAGTTCCACTCAAAGCATTTCCGTTGTTGTTCCTCACCATGCCGGCGTGATTTAACCAGCGCATATCGAAGCCACCGCCGTTGCCATTGCACATGTCGGTGAGAGAAGTTTTAAGCGGGAAGTCAAAACCGTCGGCATCGACCCCTCCCGCCGCCAGGCCGTTCACCCATTCCTTGATACGAAAATCGGGTCCCCAATATTCGCCCACAATAAATCGTTGGCTGCCATTGAGCAACGGAAGATTGGCGATCCAGCTCCTCACAAAATCGATTTGGAAACCGCGCACGAAATCGAGTCTGAATCCATCAAAACCAATGTTATTGGCCATCCAATACCCCCAGTTGTTCAATCGCGTTTGCACAGTTGAACTGTAGGTGTTAAAATCGTTTCCAAACCCTTTTGTATTGGGAATGATGGCCGAGTTGCCACCGTTCCAATCCCAGTTCGTGAGAAAATCTGCGCCGTCTACCGGATGAAAATCCGCATAGTTCCATGTATAGTTGGCTTCGCCCGCCCCGGTGTGTGTTACATAACCAATGTTGGTATTGGT
>JBMOKS010000617.1:3291-6923 GCA_049324355.1 Bacteroidota bacterium | reverse complement strand
AGGGTTCACGAAAGAGAACTCGGCGCTGGCTTCCCTGTAACGAGGGAGGGCGCGCAGAAAACGACAGGCAGGGAATGGAATGTGCTCGGAGAGTTTTCAAACAGTCAGGTAACACTGGCTGTTTTTTTTTATTCAACAAATTGTAGCATCAATCAACGAACCTCTCAAGAATGTCGCGCCATGCATAAGGTGATTTACCCGCAGATTAAGTAAAGAGCAGTCATTAAGGGTTTTAGAATTCAACTCATTAAATATTTTTTGTAAATCTGATCCTCCATGTCAGGGGCGTTCCTGGAGTAAAATGAATTTCAGAAACGGGTTGCGCTTCATGGAGGAGCCTCGATTCGGTATCAAACTGAGTTTCTTTCCATTTTTTATTGAACAAATTTTCGACAGCGAGTCCGATGGTGTATCCGGGTTTGACATAGTTCAAAATGGCGTCGGTAATGAAGTAGCCTTTTGCCACCACACTGTTATCTTCATTAGCAGGTCGATCGGCCATGTACCGGTAACGCAGACTTCCATTGAAGCCATTTTCCTTTTTGAAACTAAGCCCGCCTATTGAAGTGGTCAAGGGCGCCAATGGAATATGATCTTTGCCCTTGGCAACGTTCCTGGATCGGGGATTAGTAAAATTCACATCCACATCGGCAAAAAGCCATGCGTTGAACTGGTAACGTATAGATGCATCTATGCCTTCGCGCCTGGTTTTTCCGCTGGGTTCAATCACACCTTCATCGCCCACATACACAAATTCCTGTTCCATATCCAGCCGCCAAAATGCGACTTGCAAAAACAGATCAGAACCTAATTTTAAATTTGTTCCCACATCGGCACCATACGCCTTCGGCAAGATCTCACGACCGGATCGCGAAACCACCACTCTTGTATCGTTAGAGTGAAAGCCCGAACCCAGACGAAAGAATACATTCACATTCCTGTCAACCTCATAGTTGAAATTGAGTTTGGGATTGACCGTTGACCTTCCGATCCTGTCGGATTGACCATCGGTAAGTTTATCAAGATACAAGAAATGCAAATAGTCAAAACGAATGGCGGCATGGATGGAGAACTTGTCCGTGAGCGAAAGCGTTTCGCTCCAATACGCATTTATATTGGCCTGACGAATATCGCCCCGCTTTACATCGCCTAGAAAAGTCCGTTTCACAGTGTGAGACAAGGCGATGTCATCTATCCCATCATAGCGAACGCCACTGCCGATTTCTGTTCTTAGATCTTTGCCATACAAGCTACCTGATCTTGAATAGTGACTTTTGTAGCCGAATATCCATCGTTTTTCGCGTTGATGAATCTGATCGCCATCGATGGGGTCATGCAGGTAAAAGGTGAAATTTGAGAACAAGCTGAAATTGTATCGGGTGGCGTATAACTGGTTTTCAAGCATTGCTCCATTTCTGAAATTGTGAAAAGATTTTACAAACGCGTTGAACCTTCCGGTATTGCCGCCCTCGGTGTTGTCGATAGATCCAAATCTGGAGATGGCACCGCTTGCAACAGCGCGGTCGGGCACCTGGCCGCTCGCATCCCAATGGCTATCGAATGTTGAGATTCCCGCCTGGAGCATTGTACGGTCATTCAATTCTGTGTTGCAGCGCATTTGCGCGTTGAAACGAACCAAGTTCTGAGAACTTTCGAAATAACTGTCGGTCCGGAAAATTTCAGTAGCGAAGTAGGCGTTTGACTTTTTGCTGCGCAGGGGAATACCGAGCCCACCGGCCAGGCGGGCGAAGCCAAAGTTTCCGCCTTCGGCTTTAACAAAATTATGGTCCAATCGCGCCTTGGTTTGAAAGGCCACATAGCCCGCGGTGCTCAAATCACCTTTGTCAGCGAAGTACGGGCCCTTGTCAAAATCAACGATGCCGATCAACTCGGGTATTACAAAATGTAAGTCGGCATAACCTTGCCCATGGGCATGCGAGACCATATTAACGGGCATGCCATCAACTTCAATATTGATGTCGGTTCCATGATCGATATCAAAACCGCGTAGAAAAATTTGCTCCGCTTTGCCGCCGCCTGCATGTTGGCCGATGAAAAGGCCAGGTATCATTCTCAAAATGTCTTGCGATGTATTGACAGGGCGCAGTTTAATATCAGCTTGCCATAGGGTATTCACCGGACGGTCTTGTGAAGCACTGATGGTGAGGTCTGCCAATTGCAAAGACCCCTCTCTGAGCCGAATGTCCAGGCGTGTTGCAACTTCATGGTGTGTTTCAACAGTGACAGCTTGCGATTGAAAGCCTATAAAAGAAATTTCAACAAGGTACTTTCCGGTTTTGATATTAGACAAGTAAAAGCGGCCGGTATTATCGGTAACAGTTCCCTTTTTTATTTCTGAAATGTAGATACCCGCGCCGGCCAAAAAATTTCCTTCATCATCCCGCACAGTTCCTTCAAGGGTTGCCTGTGAAAGAGACAAAAGGCATTGCAGCGCCAGTATAAACGTAAAGATTGTTTTTTTCATGTATTTAAAACGCAGACAATGAAGTGTGCGGAATGACTACAATTTAATTTATCGCGAATAGCATGATGAATATAAAAATATCTTTCTCACTTGTCCAGCTGGCGTTTGATAGTGGCCGCGGCAGATGGCCCAAGTTCAAAGGTGCTCTCAAACGCCTTCTCCAGATATTCTTCAGCCTCATCTTCCAGCCCATTAGCCTTATAGATCAAAGCCAAATAATAGATCACTTCGGGTTCAAAGGTGCGTCCCTCTACATATTGCTGTGCGATCTGAAGGGCCTCTTTTTTTCTTCCCAGGTTCAGCAGTGCCCAGGCCTTCAAAGCAAATGATTGTGCTGTAGGTCTGCTCGCTATTTCATTCTCTGCGATGGCGAGCCCTTTTTCCGGGTTTTGCAAGTCATCGATGTAAACGATGGCCAGATATTTGGCATACATAGCTTGGTACGCGTCATGGCCAGTCATGGCAAGAAACAACTCAAGCTGCTTTAATTTTTCGCGATTGTCATTTTCCATTTCGGCAATTTCCTTCAGCATCAAATGAGCCTCCGGCATGCGGCTTCGCGATGCCAGGGTGGTGATGATACGCTTGGCTTCTGTGTAATTGTGGTCGTGCGACAACGCTATCCAGGCAATGCCTTTCAGGGCGTAGTCATAGCCAGGATCCTTTTGTAAGACCGACAAGTAGGCTTGATAGGCGTCTGTGACTCTGCTGGCGTGGCCATACATGTCGCCTAAATTGGATAGTGTCCAACAATAAAGGTCTTTATTTCCTTTTATGCGGCTGAAGGCTTGTTCCATGATGATAATGGCGGAATCCAATTGCCCTTCGTGATCCTTTACTTTTGCTTGTCGTATCAGGTGAGCAAAAGAGTTTTTATTCGTAAATTTTTGAAGAGCCCATGTGGCGCTTTGAATATCGCCCAACTCAAGCGCTACATCGGTAGCGACAAGATAGCTGGCGGCCTCTCTTCCCCCCTCACGCAAGGCAGAGTCTGCATAGGCTCCGGCCTGCCTAAACGCGTGTTGGGTTATGGCATTCTGCGCTAAACTGAGATAGAGTCCGGCCTTCGCAGATGTGGTCGTTTCTGGCAACTTCAGCGCTGCTTGCCCTGCTCAGTTTCATCGTTGCCTACCAGTATGATCAACAG
>JBMOKS010000617.1:0-3281 GCA_049324355.1 Bacteroidota bacterium | reverse complement strand
AGTTCCTTTAATTCTCCGGTTTTCCGGAAGTTGGCAGCATGCAGGCCCGCAATTTTTATTTTTGAACCTTCGTCATCGGGCATACGACTCAACCGGTCGGACCAGAATTCCAAATCTTCTTTTATCGAATAATTACTCGCCTGCTTCACAGACAAGTATGTTTCGTAGTCGGAAGGAGATACAATTGATTTTTTTCTTTCAGCGCAAGACCATGCAGCAAAGAGCAAGGCAATCAGAACCGGTAGGGAGAGAGTAGGTTTCATAAAAATGCAACGTTTAAGTAAAGATCAGGAGAATTATTCCCATGCATTCTCCTGATCTCTGAAAATGAATTAGAACGGAGCCGCGAGGTAAGGGAATGTTGTCAGAAACGATTTATCGTTGGCATCCACGTGATCGTCCGTTAATCCAGGGTTGCTTGAACCGCTTGGGCCGCCGAAGATCAGCAGCAGCTCAACATTGATCACATCGTCTTCCAGCTTGCGGCCTGTCAGCACTACGGGACCCGTTGGGTTAAAGAAAGTTGTTTCGCCGGTGAGAGAAACATTGAGCACGTCTGTTGCCAGAAGTCCGGTAAAAGTGCTCGCATTTTGGCCAAGGGCATTGGTCGTGTATCCACCTGCTGTCAATGCGGTTAGCCGATCATTGAATACGGTGGCATACGTGGCACCCATCGTTGATGGAGTGGTTGTGTTAAACACGTTCTTAGGATCGCCTGATGCGATAAAAACCGTGTTGATAGCAGGCCTTGCCATCTGGTCTTCTTGTTCATATACCGCAGGCGTTTGGGGGTCATCGTCATCGTTGCAGGCAGAGAAAGTAAACGCTCCTCCCAGAATTGCTATTGACGCTAAGTAGTTAAGTATCTTTTTCATGTTGTAGAAATTTTTATATTACATTTTACGGTTGGAAGTAGCCCACACATTAATGGTGCCGCTGCCTAATTTTGACTTGGGCACTTCAATGACCAGGGCCATTACGTTGGTTCCGGCAAAAGCATCGCTTCCTGGATTGCTGAAGCCGGTGGCCGTTCCGCCGAGAATGGCCTTGAACTTGTTGAGATCGAAAAAGAAAGGATCATCGCGGGGGCCGGCAAAGACCTTGATGCCGCCAGACTCTCCAACAACGGGGGCCTCATTGTATTTGGTGATGTTTGCGCTAACAGCCGTGCCACCGACGAGCGTGCTGGTCAAACCTTTGGTTATCGGGGCAACCGGTCCGTATACATTCACCTTTCCGTTCTCGAAGGTGGCCTGTATTACCAGGTCTTCCAGGTTATCCTTGTTAGCGCTGTTGTCAATGTTGATTTCCAACATTACTTCTTCGTCAAAGGTGGCTGCCGATGTTGCGGCGGGCGACAAAAGTCCCTGGGTGTTCACAACAAATACGATATTTTCACCCTTTGCAAAGGCATATACATCGGTAATGTCAGAACCTATGCTGGATGGCCCCGCCCCGGTAACGTTGGGCGCATCAATGTGGTCAGCGGCTATCAGGTAAATACCAGACATACAGATCGCGGCCACCGCCAGCATCGTGATCAGTTTCTTTGGATTGATTTTTTTCATAAGAGTTTATAAAAAATTGTTTGATGGCCTACATACGGAGATCGCCGGGCGGTTGGATTTCAATTGTGTCTTTTATTTTTTCTGGCCCCTCTGCCCCTTGAATAAACGCGGGTAAATCATTAGATTTACATAGAGCGTTTTTAAAAAGCGACTTTATCATTTCTTCGCCGAAGAGCCCACGGTAATAAAATGATGCGAGTCTGTCGATCATTAATTCGTGGGCTATGTTCTGTACAATCTTACGGCATCTG
The DNA here is from genome assembly GCA_049324355.1 of Bacteroidota bacterium. Classification (GTDB taxonomy): domain Bacteria; phylum Bacteroidota; class Bacteroidia; order Cytophagales; family Cyclobacteriaceae; genus Chryseosolibacter. The sequence continues at coordinate 1,462 of JBMOKS010000617.1, read as the reverse complement.
TGGGCCGAACCAAATCTGAGGTCAATTCGGGGTTTACAACTTAGTGCTTCATGTTCTGCTGCGATCAGCGGAAGCAATTGTGTTTTTTAGCTGAATGACGGAAACTTTGAGTAACGCTATACATGATACGATCCTAGAACAGATTCCAGAGTCCATGATTGTGGTGAACTCGGACCTGGAAATCCTTTTTTTCAATCCCGAAGCCGAGCGCTTGCAGCAGTTGATACAGCGACCCTTGCAAATGGGCATCCCGCTCATCGATGTGATAGCCGACGATAGAAAACGGCTGGTTGAATTTACCTTAAACCAGGTAAAAGCCATGCAGGTTCCGCGCGTGTTGGAAGTAGAGATCAAGGAGCCTGGCGGCGGATCGGTGTTTTATGAAGAAGCCTACAACCCTGTTTGGAATGCCGAAGAAGGTCATACCATGATCTGTATCATCTCGCGGGAAATAACATCGCAGAAACTTTTTGAGAGAAGGACCATTCAGTTGGTGCGCGAGCTTTCAAGCCTCACCGAAAATGCCAACGCTGTGATCTTCGGTGTAGACAGTCGTGGTTATATCACCGAGTGGAACAAGGAATGTGTAAGGGTAACTCAGTACGAAAAGAACGAGATTTTTGCTAAAAAAATTGAACAGTTGGTAACGCCGGAGTTTCATGAAGGCTTTACCGACTTGTTGAATAGGGTGATGAGAGGAAATTCAGTGAGCAACTTCGAATGCCGTATCAAGACCAAGGGCGAACCCATCACGGCGCTCGTTAATGCCACGCCAAAAACTAACGCCATCGGCGACGTTATCGGCGCTTTGTTCGTGGGCCAGGATATCACCGAACTCACCAACTACCGCCGATCGCTGGAAGAAAAAGTGCACGACCGTACGGAGAAACTGAAAGCCGCACTGCAAAAAGAGAAAGAGCTGGTGGAGGTTAAGAACAGATTTGTTTCTATCGCCTCTCATGAATTCAAAGTGCCTCTGGCGTCGATAGAAGTGTCGGTCAATGCCGTGAAGACAAACAAAACACTTCGTAAGAGCGATCGCGAACGATTGATGAGCATTGAAAAACAGGTTCATCATATGAAGATGCTGCTCGAAGATATACTCACGGTCGAGAAAGGCGAGATGAGTAAATTAAAAGCAAATTATCAGCGGCTCGACCTGGTGGCGTTTTTGAAAAAGATGACCGTCGATATGGAAGCCACTCACCCTACTCACCGGATCAAAACGGAGTTTACGAATGGATCGGTGGTGGTTGAAAGTGACGAAAAACTGCTCAAGAATATTTTTCTCAATTTATTAAGCAATGCCATTAAGTTTTCGCCTTCGAAACCGGAAATATTTCTTTCCGTGAAAAAAGAAGGAGATCAGGTGAAAGTGGAAGTCAGAGACCAGGGCATCGGCATAGAAGAGAAAGATCTGAAAAAAATATTCGAGCCTTTTAATCGCGGATCCAACACGGGC
>JBMOKS010000616.1:0-6933 GCA_049324355.1 Bacteroidota bacterium | reverse complement strand
ATATCCTCTTTCGGCATATCTAAGGCAAACTCCATTTTGGCTCTTACTTTTCCGTTGATGGAAATCGGATACTCGAACGAATTTTCTTTCAGATACTCTTCGTTGTATTTCGGGAACGAAGCTTCCAATACGGATTGTTTGTGACCGAGCTTCTCCCAAAGCTCTTCAGCAATATGAGGCGCGAAAGGAGATAGGACAATCGCCAGCGGCTCTAGAATGCTGCGTTTGTTGGTCTTCAAAGAGCCAAGTTCATTCACACAGATCATGAATTCGCTGACCGACGTGTTGAAGGAGAAATTTTCAATGTCTTGCTCGATCTTTTTGATGGTCCTGTGCAAGGCTTTCAATTCTTCGCGCGAAGGTTCGGCATCCGTTACGGCAAGGTTGCCTTGCGCATCGTGAAAGAGGTTCCAGAACTTGCGCAGGAATTTAAATACACCTTCGATGCCGTTGGTGTTCCAAGGTTTTGATAACTCCAGTGGTCCGAGGAACATTTCGTAAAGACGTAAAGTGTCGGCGCCGTAGTCGGCCACGATGTCGTCGGGATTAACCACGTTGTAGTATCGCTTGGACATCTTGTCGACTTCTGATCCGCAGACGTATTTACCATCTTCCAGAATTAGCTCAACGTTTTTGAGATCATCGCGCCAGTTTTTGAATTTTTCAACGTCCAGTACATCGCCTTCTACAAAACTAATGTCCACGTGCAAAGGTGTAACCTCGTAATCTCTTCGGAGATTATACGAAACAAACTTGTTCGTTCCGTTGATCCGGTATGCAAGCTTTGAAATACCCTGGATGTGCCCTTGATTGATCAGTTTCTTGAATGGCTCTTCCGCGTCGGCATAACCCAGATCTTTCAGCGCCTTGTTCCAGAAGCGCGAATACAACAGGTGACCGGTGGCGTGTTCTGAGCCACCGATATACAGATCAACTTCTTTCCAATAAGCCTGAATGTCTTTGGCGCAGAATTCTTTGTCGTTCTGCGGATCCATATAACGGAACCAATACCAACTCGAACCCGCCCAGCCCGGCATGGTGGTATGTTCAAAGGGAAACCCTTTGTAGTTCCAACCTTTGGCTCGGGCCAATGGTGGCTCGCCGGTTTCGGTGGGTTTGTATTGGTCGATCTCCGGCAGTGTTACGGGCAGATCTTTGTCATCGACAAGTTTAGGAATACCATCGTTGAAGTAAACCGGGAATGGTTCTCCCCAATAACGTTGTCTTCCAAAGATGGCGTCGCGCAGGCGATAGTTTACCTTGCCTTTTCCGAGACCCCATTCTTCCAGTTTTTTAATGCCGGCATCGATGGCTTCTTCCACCGTCATGCCGTTCATAAAACCGGAGTTGATGATCTTGGCATCCCAGCTTACAAAAGCTTCTTCCTGCACATCCGGCCCTTCGACTACCTGCACGATGGGAAGGTTGAAATGTTTGGCGAAGCGATGATCGCGTTCGTCATGACCCGGCACCGCCATTACTGCGCCGGTGCCGTAGCCAGCCAAGACATAGTCGGCAATCCAAACGGGTATTTTTTCTTGATTAAAAGGGTTGATCGCGAATGCGCCGGTGAATGCGCCGGTCACGCGTTTCACTTCGCTCATGCGTTCGCGCTCGCTGCGATTTTTGGCAACGTCTACATATTTCTCCACCTCACTGCGTTGTGCAGGCGTTGTGATCTTTTCCACTATTTCATGTTCGGGTGCCAACACCAGGAAGCTTGTTCCAAATACCGTATCGATGCGGGTGGTGAAAACTTTGATCTTCGCGTTGTTGTTCTCGATGGAAAAATCGAACTCGGCGCCGCGCGATTTGCCGATCCAGTTGCGCTGCATCTCCTTTACCGGCTCCGGCCAGTCGATGGTGTTCAAGCCGTTCAGCAGTCGCTCGGCGTAAGCGGTGATGCGCATACTCCACTGCCACATCTTTATTCTTTCAACGGGATAACCGCCGCGCTCTGAAACGCCGTCTTTCACTTCGTCATTGGAAAGAACGGTGCCGAGCGCAGCGCACCAGTTTACGATGGCTTCGCTTAAATAGGCGATGCGATATCTTTGAAGGAAATTCTCGCGTGACTTTTCATCGAAACTTTTCCATTCGGCAGCTGTTACCACTGGCGTCTCTTCATCACAGGCTGCGTTAATGTTCTTATTGCCATTCTTTTCAAGTTCGTTGATCAGGCTGGATATATTCTCGGCTTTGTTCGATGTACGGTTGTACCAGCTGTTGAAGAGCTGCATGAATATCCACTGGGTCCACCGATAATAAGATGGGTCGCAGGTTTGAACCTCGCGGCTCCAGTCGTAAGAGAAGCCAATTTGTTTTAGCTGGCGCTTGTAGGTTTCGATGTTTTTAGCGGTCGTCACCGCCGGGTGTTGGCCCGTCTGAATGGCGTATTGCTCGGCCGGAAGACCGAAGGCGTCGAAGCCCATGGGATGCAGCACGTTAAAGCCTTTGAGCCTTTTGTATCGCGAAACGATGTCGGAGGCAATGTATCCCAGGGGATGACCCACATGCAATCCGGCGCCTGAAGGGTAAGGAAACATGTCAAGGGCATAGTATTTGGGTTTCTCCGATTTGTTGGGAACCTTATAAACACCACGCTTTTCCCACTCGGTGCGCCATTTTTCTTCAATTCGTTTGATCTCGTCCTTGTTATAGTCGGCCATTCCGTAAAAAATTAAGCCCCAAAATTAACTAATCCTGTGAATAGCGAAACCGGATTTTTAGGGTTTTAGGGCCGAAATTGCCCTTTTTTTAGGGGTAATGCCATTTTCTTTATCCGGCTGTTTCTACAGTCCATCAGCCCCATTCTACAATCCGGAATCTCCTTTTATTAAGCCACCGCTTCTCAGTGAATCTTTACCGTGTAATCGCGAAAAAGAATCACCATGAAAACACTTTGTACCCTCTTCGTCATCTTTTCGGCCCTCGCAGGTTTTGCTCAAACCAGGATATCCGGAAAGATCACAGATGCCCAAGGCGAGCCTGTAGCCCTTGCCAACATTCTACTCCTCGATACTTACGACGGCACCAGTTCAGATGCAGACGGAAATTTCCAATTCACCACCATGGAAACTGGAACCAAAATACTTGTGGTGAAATATGTTGGTTTTCACGACTACCAACAACCGCTTGACTTGAAAGGTGAGGACATCACGATAGTTGTTGGAATGAAGGAACAGATCAACGAACTGAACGCCGTGACCATCTCTGCTGGCGCCTTCACAGCAAGCGATGCTTCTCGCAGAACTGTTTTCCGTGCCGTAGATATAGCCACCACGGCAGGCGCCACTGCTGACATTGCCGGCGCACTGAATACATTGCCCGGAACACAAAAAGTTGGTGAAAGCGGAAGGTTGTTCGTGCGCGGTGGAGATGGCAACGAAGCCCGCACCTTCATTGATGGTATGGTGGTACTGGACGCTTATACGCCGACAGCACCCAACACGCCTTCGCGCGGACGATTCCTTCCTTTCATGTTCAAAGGCACGAGTTTCAGCACCGGCGGATGTTCTGCCGAATATGGCCAGGCTCTGTCGTCTGCGCTCGTGCTTGACTCAAAAGATCAGACTGAGTTTACCCGAACCGATATAGGTATTCTTTCGGTGGGTGGCGATATCAGCCACACCCGCGCATGGAAAGGTGGATCGGCAGCCGGAAAAATTTCATATACCAATCTTCGACCGTATATGGGCCTTATCAACCAGCGTATCGATTGGAAAAATGCGCCGGTTGAACAGGAAGGTATCGTAGCCGTGCGCCAAAAAATTTGCAAGAATGGCATGTTCAAATTTTACGGAAATTTTAATACATCGAACTTCTCTTTGTATAACCACGACATCGACAATTATGACAACAAACAATTGTACGACCTCCACAACAAATACCGCTACATCAATACTTCCTACAAAGATGTTTTGAACGACAACTGGAGTGTGCGGGGTGGCGTTTCCTATACTTCGTTCCGCAACGAAATTTCCCTGGATGAGAAGACAAAGATCAAGGAGGAAGAGCAAGGTGTGCATGCTAAAACCGTTTTCGAAGGATCGCTAACCGAGCATGTTGAACTGAAAACAGGTGTCGAAGTAATTAGCAGAGCTTACGACCGCAAGATCACAACGACGGACCCGTTCACACTTTTCGAGACTTTTAACGAAACTATCTTCGCAGGATTTGCTGAAACCGACCTTTACGCCAGCAACAACTTCGTAACCCGAGCGGGGGGCAGAGTTGAATATAACAGTCTGATCGGTCAGTGGAGCTTTGACCCTCGTTTTTCACTGGCTTATAAAACCGGAACAAGCTCGCAGATATCCCTTGCCTACGGCAAATTCCGTCAGTCAGCTAAGAATAACTACGTTCGTATAAACAATGACCTCGCTTCTGAAAAAGCCGATCACTTCATCTTGAACTATCAGCGGACAGAAAACAACCGCACGTTTCGCATCGAGACTTATTACAAACGTTATAGTGACCTCGTGAAGTTCGAGAACGGCGACGCAAGCCTGTTGAGCAATAAGGGAAAGGGTTATGCCCAAGGAGTGGAATTGTTCTGGCGAGACAACGCGTCGGTTCGCAACCTCGATTATTGGATATCTTATACTTATCTGGATACAAAACGTGACTACCTGAATTTTCCTTACGAGGCAGTTCCGAGCTTCGCGTCACGTCACAACTTTTCTGTGGTTGGAAAATACTTCATACAAAAGATAAAAAGTCAGTTGGGCGCTACATACTCGATCTCCAGCGGCCGCCCGTACTACAATCCCAACGATGATAAGTTCCATGCCAATCGCACGCCAAGCTACCAGGACCTAAGTTTCAACTGGAGCTACTTGCCGAAACCCTCGCTGATCATCTATTTCTCTTGCACGAATTTGCTGGGTTATGACAACATCTTCGGATATGAGTATAGCCCGAACCCGAACAGTGAAGGGGTGTACAACAGCCGCGCGATCCGTCAGCCGGCGCCCAGATTCGTGTTTCTTGGAATCCTGATCACGCTATCAAAAGATAAATCTTTGAACCAGTTACCGACACTTTAAATTTAAAATCATGAAAACGTTAAACATTATTCCGATCCTTATCGCCTTGTTAGTTTTGGTTTGTCAATCAGGTTTTGCCAATGATGGCAAATATGTTGAAGCCATGCAGAAAAATATCACGATGGTATACAATGCCAAGTCGATTGAAGAATTGCAGGCTGCCGTGAATGCGTTCGAGCGCATCGGCAATGTTGAAAAAGGCAAATGGGAACCTCAATACTACGCTGCCTTTGGTTATGTGATGATGGCCAACAGAGAGAAGGAAGCCGCGAAGAAAGATGCATACCTCGATCAGGCCGTGGCTGCCGTAGAGAAGGCCAAAACACTGGTGCCTGATGAGTCGGAAGTTATTGCCATGGAAGGTTTTATTTATATGATCAGGGTTACTGTCGATCCGGGAGCACGCGGACCACAGTTCGCCGGACTGGCCATGCAAACATTTGGAAAAGCTAGCGCGCTGAACGGCGAAAACCCAAGAGCATTGGCATTACTCGCGCAGATGCAATATGGCACCGCTCAATTTTTTGGTTCGTCAACCGCTGAAGCTTGTGGCATCCTGACGAAGTCGTTGGAGAAATTTGACTCGTTTAAATCCGACAATCCGCTGGCACCTGTTTGGGGACGCGGCATGGCCGAAGGTCTGAAGCAACAATGTAAATGATATTTATTTTCAAATTGGCAGGTTGCTAATTTTAAGTTGGACCCAAATTCGTGACCATCATTGAAGACTGCCGGCAGGCGTGTCTGAAAATCTGGGTTTGAACCGTAATGGTGTTATGGTATTGGCACATCACCAGCAGGCTTGATATCACTCGCAACTCGGAAGCAGGGTGGGTGGTTTCTCAGCATCTGTTACCTCGTTTTCTTCGCCGGTCGCTATTTTTTTACGCACGATTGGGCCTGGGTTGGTATTTACATTACGTATCGTTTATGGGAATTTTTACAAGCGTTTTCCAATGTAGCTCAAAGCCATCGACTGGCCGGCATGGTTGAGGTGAAGAGATAATTTGTATTTTTAGGCATGACCATCGATAGGAAAATAGTGCTGGCGGAAGCTCGCGACCTGGCTATGTTTGGGCTCATCTGCGTCTTACAGGCTTATTTGGTCTGCCCGAGTTGTGACACGGCGGGAGAATATGTGCAGGTATGGTTCTTCAGCTTATTGACATGGATATTTCTTTGGAAGGGCAATGGATTCTTGTCTGACTATATCAGCGCTAAGATTCCATGGATCAAATTCCCGGTGAAGAGATTGCTGGTTGGTATTGTGGGTACGGTGGTGTACACCGTTGGGGCCGTTGTTTGTCTCATGAGCTTTTTTGAAGCCGGCTTTGACTTTAACTTTGGAAGCGGCTACCGATATACTATCTATGGTTCGATGGGAGTCACGATCATCATCTCATTGGTTCTCCATAGCCGGGCTTTCTTTTTACATTGGCAGCAGGCATCGCTGGATGCCGAAAAGTTCGAAAAGGAAAGTATCATGGCCAAATATGAAAGCCTGAAGAACCAGGTTAACCCGCACTTCCTGTTCAACAGCTTCAACGCGCTGACCAACCTTGTTTATGAAGATCAGGAAAAAGCTGTGAAGTTCATTAAACAACTCTCGGACGTTTATCGCTATGTGCTCGACACCCGAGATAAGGAGTTGGTATCGCTGGAGGAGGAGCAGCGCTTTCTACTGTCTTATATATACTTGGAAAAAATAAGGTTTGGCGATAAACTGAACATTGATATTCAATTGCCGCAGACCAAGACCAAGGTAGCCCCTCTGGCCTTGCAAATGCTTGTAGAGAACGCTATCAAGCACAATATTATCTCTGAAGACGACCCACTGTTCGTTAGGTTATATCAGGAAAATGGGTTTATTGTGGTAGAGAATAAC
>JBMOKS010000615.1:6223-6950 GCA_049324355.1 Bacteroidota bacterium | reverse complement strand
AATAAAGAAATAGGTTTTCTCAGGGTTCACTACCTCCTGGATAATGTCTACGATACGCCTGACTTCGTATTGCTTGTTTTCGGAAAGATGGGTAAGGGAGGTTTTCATACGTTAAAACTTAAAATTTCTTTTCGATTCTCTGAATACATCATCAAATTTTGGAAGCTCATCCATTTGGTTTTCCAGTTTCCTTTCCCAGTCTTTTTTAAAGTTCTTTTCCTTGGCCAATACTTTTTCTTCCAACTGTGCAGGGTTGTGCTTTTTATTGGTGGCCTTTCGTTCAAACTCTCCGCGATAGTCTTTTGGTTTAAGGCCATCGTGCTCGGTCAGGTACCAGAAATCGTACATATCTCTTGGCTCGGTGCGCCCCATCAAGGCAGCCATTTTTTCCACCAGCACTTCCGGAAGCGAATAGCAGCGTAACAAAAAAGAATCTGGGGGCAAGTCGGAGTAAGTGATAATCAACGGCTTCGTTTCAATTTCAAATTCCAGTATTTCACCGCGGGTGATGTCAATCTTGATATCGCGGCTGTCAATATTTGCCTGAAGTGGCCCTACATAATTTACGTAAAACACCAGGCTTCCGCTTTCATGCTCATCATGTTCTTTGAATTTCAACGAAATGTTGGCTTCCTGTTTCACGAAGGCATATATCTTTTCGAATTCGTTGAGCAATTCCTGGTTGGTAATTTTTTCATCGGTAAGGGTGAAGTCAAGATCTTCCGAG
>JBMOKS010000615.1:5670-6213 GCA_049324355.1 Bacteroidota bacterium | reverse complement strand
TACGGTGCCACCCTTAAACACAAGGCTCTTGAAAAGTAATTCATTCTTTGAGATACCATAGAGAACCCACGATAGAACATAATCCTTCTCTACCTGCGTATCTTTCAGTTTGTATTTGGCTGCTGCCGCGCTTACTTCTTTTGGCTTTATCATTTTAGCTAAATATGGGTGATAAAATATCAGAGAGTTCCATGTTTTGCCGCACGTGCCAGGTGCCGTTCATCTTTCCTTTTTTCTCGTACGAAGGTTCCAGCAAAATGTAAGAGGGCGTTATCATGGCATGGAGATTACCCGATATAGGATTGTTGATTTTAAGTAACTCCAGCAGAAACCCGAGCCGTTTAATTACCGACTGAGCCTTAAATCGTTCGCAATAATTCAGAAGCTTTTGGTAATCAATTTTTTCCCGCGACTTATAGAGCGCCTTGGCAATTTCACTAATCCCACCCGCGTAGTCAGGTTTATAAAGGCAATCGATGAAGGTCTTTTCAAGATCGGAGCAGGCAGCCTTGTTGAAACTATCCACCCACAACTCGGTTGCTC
>JBMOKS010000615.1:0-5660 GCA_049324355.1 Bacteroidota bacterium | reverse complement strand
GGATGACGGTTTGATCTGCCTGTTCACTACGATCTGTTCGCGGAACGAAGGCTGCGTGATAAGACTGTGAAGTTCAAGCGCGCTGTAATAGCCGATATAATACCCGGCATTTCCGGTAAGATATTTCACTACCAGGTGCGTGTTCGGAAAATAGGTATTCGGGTCTTGGTCATACGGAATAATCCAATAGACTCCTTCTTTGAGCCTAAGTAAGAGCCCGCGCTTAACCATGCCGCTAAGCAGTTTTTTGGTTGCGTCTCTGGTTGAGTTTTTAAGCACTTCGGCAGCTTCCTGGAGGGTAAATGCCGGCCGGCCAGCGTCATTAAAATGCCGCAGGAGTACTGACCCCTGTGTAAGCAGCGTTTTTGTTTGAGCATTTGCCGGTTTTGTATGTTTCATAGCCTAACAGGGACTTTTTATGTCTCTAAATAGATACGAAATATAATTAAAGTATATTTTATATACAAGCAGGGACCTAATAAGTCACTAATAAGATATTAAATATAGTAAATCTAAATACCTGGGATTTCAGCGGATCGAGGATATTATTAGTCGAGATGTGCACCGAAAAAATTAAATTCAAGATATGAACACGATAATTATACTCAGTATTGTCTGCCTGTTCTTGTCTACTACGGTATACATCTTTGTACGCAGGCGGAAATTCTATCGCAGAAATCAAAGTGGCATTGAAACGTTCCGGACATTTACAAGTTCAGTACTCACTCCCCTGGGTGAAAGGATTCTTAAACTCGTAAGCTTTATATTGTTCATCGCTGGCCTTTGGTTGTTTGTGGTCTGGTATTTTGCCAATCCATAGGTAGCTATTACTTCTTTGGAATCGGCTCCGGAAAAACAGAAGCATCACAGAAACAATTTTCCTATATTAGAATTACAAAAAACATATCCAACATGGCTAAGACTCCAAAGAATCACGGAAAGGAATGGACATCGGCAGATAAAAAGCAGTTCAATCAACTGGTAAAAGGAAATACCCCAACTGGGCTTATCGCTCATAAGCTAGGGCGGACTGAAAATTCCGTAAGACTGTTTGCAAGCAATAACAGCATCTCACTGAAGCCAACAAACCAATCTCCCTACAACAGGCGGAAAAAGTGAAATTAAACCAATTCATTAGCGGATAATGCCCGCGTTACTTTTTACCGACTGTACATGTCAGCAAATAATTTTATTAAATATTGGCGGAATACTCTTGCCGATGCAGCAAGGATTGAAATTAAGTTGGAAGGAAAAGCACTCTTTCTGAAGAACTGCACGGTGGATCTGGAGTCGGGTCAGATAGCCATTCAACAGGCGAACCAACTTATTGATCGGGAGGAGCAGCGAATTAATTACGAAAAAGGAATCGAAAGCAGAGAGCACGAAGACTGGCAGTCACTGAATGAAGTACAAATTCTTATTTCATCTTTCCTTGTCAGCCCAATTCCCGAATACATCAAAATCGAAGGTGAAGATGGCCCATTCTATCCTTTTTGGATTAAAGCGATAGTAAACCGGCAAGGAAATCTCCGTCCTGATGACGATACCTTTCCCTACATTCCTCGGGTGCACCTGGAGCCGCAGATAAATGAAAAGGTAAATTTTATTTTTTCAGATGTCGATACCATTGATAAGGTGTATGCCGATGCATTTACTGAAAAGAGTTGGTCGGAATATTGGAATTATCTGAAATCAATTTTTAAGGAATCCACCGGACAGCCGCTTGAAAGTTACAAGCCGGAAAATTTCCTGGTCTCGCAGGAAAACACAATTGTTATTAACAACATCATCCGGAACCCTGCTGATGGCATCATTCAATTGTATGATTTCATACTTAAAAGCGAAAAGACTCCTCGTTTATTACACAATATCTGTAGTCGGCAAGAAGAACCGTTGAAACCACTTCTTTCAATCGAATATTTTGAAGCCGCATCGCTAAATCATTTGGGCCAAATGGGACATGAACACCCATTGTCGGTTTCGCAGCGAAGAAGTTTGTATCACTTCAATACATTAAAGGACGGCAGTATACTGGCCGTAAATGGACCACCCGGAACCGGCAAAACCACGCTACTTCAAAGCATTGTTGCCAATGAAGTGGTGTTAAGCGCAATAGCGGGCGACAGGCCAAGAATCATCGTAGCCTGTTCAACAAACAACCAGGCCGTAACCAATATTATCGACAGCTTTCGTAGTGTGAAAGCGCGACAAGGAATTCTCTATAAAAGATGGATACCAGAGATTACCAGTTTTGGCCTTTATCTTCCAAGCAAATCAAAGAATATCGATCCAAAGGTCATTTACTATAAAGGACTTTTTGAAGAAGGCATTCATAAGAAGATCGAGAATCATGCATTTGTTGACGAAGCAAGGAAAGTTTATTGTCAGAATTTCTTCGAGCACACAGGTTTGGCAAGTACGGTCAATGAAATCGTTGAATACTTGCAGGATGAACTCAAGCAGCGCAATGGCAATTTAATTCATGGTGTAGAACTTTGGCGAAAGTTTAAAAACATACCGAATCAGATCAGACTGCTCGGAGCGGACAGTAATCTTTTTGCCGGTAGTACGCTTAATGTTTCTGCACTATGTGGAATTGAAGATAATCTGCTTGAGTTGGAAAAAAAGCTCAGCAGTTACCTGGATACGGAGTCTATCTGGATAAAGCTGTTCTCTTTTTTCAAATTCGTTAAGGAAAAACGGGCTACAAGACTGAAGCAAATATTCAGAGAATGCTTGATTGATTATGCTGTCATCAACTTTTACAGAATAGATTCTTTCCACCAATTCTTTGATCAACGACTCAGCCTGGTAAAATCAATCAGACAAACCAGTAATGCCTGGACAGATTGGAAAAAACAACATTCGATATCTGGCGATCCCCCAAATGATGAGGCAGGCTTTAAGAAACGGAAAAGTCATTTCTTTTATGATGAACTTGAAGTAAGCGCAAAAAACGAAATGTTCTATCTGGCAACGCATTACTGGGAAGGACGTTGGATACTTGAAACAGAAAAAGTACTGGCGGAGGAGAGGCTTTTAAAAAACGGGCAAGTAGATTCGCTCATGAGGTTTCAACGACTCGCAATGCTCACACCGTGTTTTGTATCCACATTCTACATGGCTCCTAAGTTTTTTACATACTCAAAATTTGTAAAGAAGCTATTGACCCGGAATGTGTTTGAGGCGCCACCCTTGCTTGAAAGCATTGATTTGTTAATAGTCGATGAAGCCGGTCAGGTATCGCCTGAAGTCGGGGCGGCTACTTTTGCACTGGCAAAGCGAGCCATCGTAGTGGGCGATACCAAGCAAATAGAGCCAGTATGGAGTGTACCTCAAAAAATAGATCATGCTAATCTTCGCCGGTACGAATTGGTTTCCACAAAAGAGGATTTCATCAAGATCGATGAATTGCAGAGCAAAGGGTTTTTGGGGAGTTCGGGAAGTGTCATGATGCTGGCCCAAAAATCATCTTGCTACAGGGTTAATTCCCGGATGGAACGCGGTCTGCTATTGACTGAACATCGCAGGTGCTTCGATGAGATCATAGAATATTGTAACAAGCTGGCATACGATGGGCTGTTGGAACCCATGAAGGGGAAGGCACGGGATGTTCTTTTCGAGCCAATGAAATTTATTTACGTAGATGGGGAGTCATTCAAGGATGGCTCCAGCAGAACCAATAGCCTTGAGGCGATTGAGATTGCAAAATGGTTGCAGCTCAACAGCAATAAAATTGTAAAACACTATCAAGATCGGGAAAATGCTGAAGCTTCGAAGGAAAATAGAAAAGCAAGAATTGTGACGCTTTCCGAAATAGTTGGAATTATAACTCCATTCAAGGGGCAGAAGTTAATGATTAAATCTGCACTCAAAAAGAATGGCATTGATACCAGCGGACTTACCATTGGTACGGTGCATGCCTTGCAGGGAGCCGAGCGCCCAATAATTTTATTTTCGTCTGTCTATGGGAAGAATAACATAGGTGGAGGTTATTTCTTTGACAAGGGTGTAAATATGCTTAATGTTGCCGTATCGCGGGCGAAAGAGAATTTCATCGTCTTTGGATGTCCGGAAGTCTTTCAGGGTAGCAATGGCACCCCGTCATCGTTATTGTATAAGCATATTGAAAGGGTGGAAAATATTCTGGTCTAAAGGCAGGACATTAACTGTGAATAATTATGGCAATCTATGGAGCGGGATCCAATTGGAGTGGCGATGAGATGAAAGAAAGTTTTTTTGAGGAAGGGAAATTTATAATTGGGTGGAACGATGCAAGCGCTAATGATTTATATGAAGCGGTATCGTTACTTAAGGTGGGTGATATCCTGTATCTGAAGGCGAACCAACCCGGCTCACGAACTATTCGGGTAAAGGGAGTGGGCGTTGTTGAAAAAAGCTTCATACAATCCTTGATCGATGAGGGGCTTTCTCATGAGACTATTTCTAATTGGAGCAACTTCTACATTCGCATAAAGTGGGTGGTGCGAGATGAATTTTTTATTGAAATTCCTCAAGACGAGGGGAAACTCACCAATATCCGGGCAGCTACTTTCTATGAGGAAAATCTTCCATTTGTTCAAACACGAATTCTTGAGAAGTTGTTCAACTGACTCTTTTTGTAATCTGGTTCAATACAACTCATCAAATATTTCTGAATTTTCAAAGGAATTCAAGGATTGGACTATGTATTGACCATGTCACCGTCACTTTGTAATTGTTATAACCCATAGCAAACATTCAGGACCGGATACTTCGGAGACATCCGATAGAAATTTCTTCATACGTTTAGGTTAAGGAAACAGTCCGGCTCCTGTTTGTTTTCTTCAGGTGCAACAAATGCCTTTCTACTAACATGATCGATCACGAAAAGCTGCCTAAACTAATCGCACGAATGCAACACCTTGTTGTATATCTTAATGACCGAAATGATCTGGTTGTTCATCAACAACTCAATCAATCCTTCTATATGCAAAAGATAGAGGAATTAAAACTTCTCACGGCAAAGTTTGATGAAGTAAGAAAGAGTCTTGATATCATGGCGAGCGCGATTGAAGAGAAATACAACGTGTGCTTTGAGCAATGGCGTAAAGATGCGCGCTGGCTAAACTCGTACAACATGAACAAACGGAGAAAATCAATTCTCTAAGCCCTGTCAATATATTGGATCATAGAAACGAGCATGCTTCTTACAGATTCCTTTGTGCCGGATTCTACGCTGTAAAATTTTGATCGAAAACTTCCGTAAGAGATGGTCTCAGAACGTTTTGTTGTGACGTATCTCACCAGAAAGTGGAGCACCTGGGTGAGATTGTTGTTGATGATAAATTTTGTTTCCATGAAAATCCTGAGCAGATAAGCCAACTGTGACACGGAAGCGTCAAACTTAAGTTTGAAACCCGGTAGGAATGAGTCTGGCGACCTGTCAGAGGAACTATTGCTCAATTGCTGCAACCTTTCCTGGTAATCAATTTCTTCTGTAATGTAAATATTCAATTGATCCTTCAAGGGGCTGCCATTCTGGTTATAGCGTATTCCCGGTTTCACTTGCGATTGATTGATCTTCTTCAAAACAAAAGACAGCGTCTCGATCTTTTCTGCCCGCGTCTCTGATTGATCGAGAAGAGAAGAAATATAATGCGCGTGATAGGTGAGTACTT
>JBMOKS010000614.1:0-6958 GCA_049324355.1 Bacteroidota bacterium | reverse complement strand
CTCAGCAACCGACAAGGTCCTTTTCAGGATCTCCGGAAAATCGGCCTGATCACTTTTCAGTAATGGATTCATGGATGGTTTTTATTTTTTCCAACAACTCTTTGGCAGTGATCACAGTGGCAAATTCATCGTGCAGGCTGGCCAACGAAACCCGGTGAATAAGGTCCGGAGGAAATTTTTCTCCGTCTGCCGAAGTTTTCGCAAAGGTTGCGGTGGCGTCAGATACCAACCAGGTTTCATATCCGAAATTACCCGCCATTCTCACCGTAGTAGAAACACAATGATCGGTGGTGAGACCAACTACGACCAATGATTTTATTTGCTGTGCCTCCAATCTTTCTTTGAGGTCTGTTCCGATAAACGCACTGTTTACATTCTTCTCGATCACCGGTTCGCCTGCCAACGGTTTCACTTCATCTTTGATCTCGTTTCCCGTTTGTCCCGGTGCAAGTCGCGACTTGGGGTTCGACGAATTATGCTTGATATGAAAAATGGGCCATTTATTTTTTCGCCAGGCATTCAATATCACTGCAGCATTCTTCTCGGCGTCGGGATTGTTTCGTTCGCCCCAATATGCCGGGTCGTCAAATCCTTTTTGAATATCGATGAGTATCAGCGCTGAATTTTTCATAGTTATTATCGTTTAATAGATGCACGCTAAACCTTTTCCAACCGGTTGTACCGATGCTATCACATCTTCTTTGATCTCTGCACCCAACAATTTCTCCACGATATACCCTACCAGGTCGATCGCCGCCAGGCAGCCGGCCGCCGTTGCAATGTTGCCGTGGGCCACCAGGGGTTTGTCTTCAATCTCAATGCCGAACGACTTCATCTCTTCAATGGCCGTTGGATAGGTGGTGGCGGTCAACCCGTCTAACAAACCCAAGGCCGCCAAAATCAACGAGCCGGAACACATCGAGCAGATAATCTGTTTTTCAGGATCGAGCTTGAATCGCCTCAGGTACTCAGGGTCTTTGATCAACGGCCGAGTGCCAACACCACTGGTGAAAAACACAACATCGGCATCATTGCACAGTTCAACCGTGCCGTGCATGTCGAGCTTGATGCCGGTAACAGAAGTGTGCTGAGGCTGCGTGCCCACGATCTTCACTTGCCAGTTCTTATCGCGCAGGCGCACGCGGTTGAAGAGATCCCAAGCCAGGAACACATCGATGTCGGTGAATTTTTCAAAAGCTACAATGGCAACTGTTTTCATCATACTGTTTTGTATTTATGGGTTGGCGGAATATTTCTTTTCATTTCTTCGGCTACCTGAATAGAGTCATGATGACCAGTTTTTTCTAACTGGCTAATGATCTCCCGATGATTTTTCTCGTCTCTGTTCTGCGAAAGTTTGTAGGCAGCTTCCATGTTCGTGATCGAAATCTCAAATCCTACCAGTCCACGCATTTCCCGCTTCACATATTCGGGCGACATACCATCCACAGAGACTGGCCGCGCTGACTGTTTTTCGTATTTGTCAGTAAGATGTCTCAGCGCGTCGAGTACTTCCTCTCCTTCCATGATCCGAATCGTGCCATAAACATGCACTGCGATATAATTCCACGTGGGAACATTTTCGTGATCATACCACGAGGACGAAACATAGGCGTGAGGACCGTTAAAGATCGCCAGCACTTCGCTGCCCGCATTAAAGTCCTTCCATTGCGGATTTGCCCTGGAGATATGACCATACAATTTGGTTTCATCAGGCGAAACCATCAGCGGAATGTGCGTACCCCAAAGTTTCCCTTCAACCTGGCTCACCAGAATAGCAAAGCCATTCTTCCGGATGAAATCAATCACCTCGGTTTTGTCATTCTTTTGATATTGTTTGGGCACGTACATAGATCATGATCATTTTAAAAGAGCACTCAATATTTCGTTGATCCTAACCAGGTGATGATCGTCGTGCTCGGCATCAAACCACGCGAGATCCACGGCGTTCATTTGCACTTTGAGTCTCGGATGAAGAGAGGATTTACCTAGGTCAGCTTCCACGATGCTCTTATACTTCTGAAGATTTTTCTGACGGCTTGCGCGAAAGTATTGTATCACTTCGCTAACGGGTTGCGCATTATAGTCGAGCCGGGGCTCAAACACGGCAGGCGACATCGGCGAAATTCCCTGGGCCATTTCATCCACACGCTTCAAGGCGATCTCATCTACTTCGGCGAGGTGGCCGATGTTTTGTTTCACACTCCACTTGCCGTCGAGTTTGTTAGACAAGACCTCTTCGGATACGCCAGCTACTTTTTTTTCGATCCTCACAATCGTGCCTTCAAGCCTTTCGAGGTAGAATGGCAACATTCCTGCCGGATGACCGAAAGCAAAGTTGCGCTCAAACCATTCCATTTTTTTCATACTATTTTTTTGATCATTTGATTTCGGCCTATTCAACGATCCTTCTTCCGAGTATCAAGAGGCTTCGTTCTTTGTTATCCAATACGGCAATGTTGGGGAGCCTAGCCCAGTCCTTAAATCCTAAACTTCTGAATAATTTCAGGCTAGGCTCATTGTGTTCAAAGATGAACCCCAACAATGTTTTAATTCCAAATTGTTTACTGTTCTCAATCGTATACTCCAACACTTGCTTACCCATTCCTTTGCCACGCGCCGAAGGATGCAGGTAAATGCTGATCTCAGCGGTTGCATCATAAGCGGGTCGTCCATAAAATGATTGAAAGCTTACCCAACCTATAATTTTATGCTCTATCTCTATTACCCACAGCGGACGTTTGCGGGCATTGTGCTCATTAAACCACGCTACCTTGCTTTCGACATCGACCGGTTCGGTGTCGGCGGTAACCATGCGCGAAGCAACTGTTGAATTGTATATATCAACGATCTCCGTCAGATCTTCTCGCTTAGCATCCCGGAATCTCACCTTTCTATGAAAGTTTTAGATCAATGAAACAGCCGACCCTACCGTAACGGGCTTATGGTGTACAGGAAAATTTACCGAACGCGCCATAAAGCACATCTTGTTGGCCTCATGATGCAATTCGTTGGCTTTTGCCACCATGCGTTGTTCTGTAACGGTCACCCGTGGATTTAAGGTAACTTCTTTGAATTGTCCGCTGCCATCGGCATTCTCCTCCATCACACTGGTAGCTTCATCGACGTATTCGGTCACTACAATTCCATTCACCGCACAAAGGTGTAAATACCATAACATATGACATCCCGACAGGGAGGCCACCAAAAGTTCTTCAGGGTTATATTTTGTCTTATCGCCACGAAAAACCGGATCTGACGACGCCCGGATCACGGGCTTCCCTTCGGTCTTAATCTCGTGACTGCGCTCGTAACTTTTATATTCGGTAGTGCCCGGTCCGTTGTTGCCGGTCCATGTCACGGTAGTATTATAGTAATGAAGTTTCACCATCTATCTAGTTTAGCTTTTTCTTCAACAAAAAATCAGTTTGCGGGTCGTTGCCAACCATAAAGACATGTTCACCAAATTTTTCAAATCCCCACTTTTCATAAAATGCTATCGCCCTTGGATTGTATTCCCACACGCCGAGCCATATCGTATCACAGCCGAGTTGTTTGGCATGGCTTATACAAGTCTCCATCAGCGTCTGCCCTACGCCCCTGCCAATATATTCCTGAACCGCATAGATCCTTTCAATTTCGAGCGCGGATATGCTCCCGAGTCCTTCCGGTTTTTCTGATGTGCGCACTTTGGCATAACCCACTTGCAGCTCTCCATCGAGGGCCAGAAAAAAAGCAGAGCCTGTTTCGTTGAACTCTTTCGCCAGCTGCCCAGGCGTAAAAGTCTTTTCGAGGTATTGCCTCATGTTCTCGGCCGTGTTGTACTCGGCAAATGTATCGCGAAACGTCTTTATACCTAACGCGAGGATCGTACCGATATCACTTATCGTGCAGGGTCGTATGGTGATGGCAGAGGTCATGGCTATATATTCAGGCGCGCTCGCCGTTCAGATTAAGTTCCATTTTGATGTTACTTCGCTTGTACGGACCGTCTACCGGAACCTCGTGGAAACCGATCTTGCGATATAACGCGACCGCAGGTTCGAGCACGGTGTTGGAATACAAGATAATTTTTTTTGCACCCAACACTCTGGCTTTTTCAATAGCTGCCTCCGCCAAAGCCAACCCTACTTTCCGTCCCCGAAATTTTTCACCCACGGCCATCTTCGTGAATTCGTACACACCGGCTTCAACATACTTCAAGGCTACTGTGCCGGCGATCTCGTGGTCACACATTGCCATGATAATGGCACCGCCTTTTTCGATGATATGTCGATCCGGGTGCTGCAGCACGTCGAAGTCTACCGGCTCCATCCAGAAATATTTTTCGATCCAGTCGCGGTTAAATTTTTCGAACCACGGCTGATGCTCAGATTGATAGTCCAATAGCGTCACGCCGTCGGGCAAACTGATATCTTTTTTAAAGAACGTGTTGTCTAATGTCATTCTTGGAAAATTTTTAGGCAGATCATTTATCGCAATTTCCACAAATCCATTCTTTCGATAGAATTTCTGTGCTGCTACAAACACTTCGAGCGTGCCCAGAAAAACCTGTCGACAACCTTTTTCACGCATCCATGCCAGCGCTGCATTCAACAGGGCCTGGCCAACGTTAAACTCCTTTCCGCGGAAGCCCTTGTGAACAAACATTTTTCGCAGCGCCACCTGGGCATGACCGATGTCGATCAGCGCAATGGTGCCGACCACTGTCTCTTGATATAAGGCGACCCAGAAATTTCCGGTTCCCTGCTGATAAAATCCTGTAATATCATTCAAATCAGGTTGTTGTTCTTCCGTAATCGGCACACTAAATTCGTTGCGCTGAATATCCAGGATCAAATCGATGATCGCCCGTTGATAACGGTCCGAAAAAACCTCAACCCTTACATTTTCCATGGATTAAATACTACCTCTCTATTATTCTTCAAAAAATCTCCATCGATGATCAGCAAGCTTGCCCCCTCTTTCGACACCGACCGATGACAGCTCGCGCCGTTGGAAACCTGATAACTCATACCCGCCGACAACGAAAATTGTCTTCCATCCGATAGTTCAGATACCAACTCGCCCTCGATGCAGAAAACAATATGCCCCAATGAGCACCAATGGTCGGCTTTATAATTTTTCGAATACTCCACCCTTCTGATGCGCAAGTCGCCGTATTGCAACGTCTTCCAGTACGATGTGCCGGTCTCTCCCGGATGCTCCGTACTGGGGACTGTCGCCCAGTCTGTTGTTTGAAACAAGATCGTGTTCATACGTTACCCTATCTGCTAAACTGTGCTTTCCAAACATCGCGAAGCTGGTAGCCCTTGTTCACAATGTAAATTCCCGACACCGTCAGAATAATGGCAAACACGATCTTCGGATTAAGCATTTCATCCAACACCAGCCATCCAAGCACCACCGCCACCAACGGGTTGACGTAAGCATACAACGATACAATCGTCATCGGTAGTTTGCGTAGTGCATAGGCATATGAGGCATACGCTATAATAGAACCGAAGATGATGAGGTAGATCAGCGAATAGACTGCTTCACCGGTCCATGTTACGGAACTCAGGTCATCAAACGCGAGGCTTAACGGAATGAGCCACACGCCGCCGAAGAACATTTGTAATCCGGCGTTCACAAATGGATTGCTCTCGACGTTCTGTTTTTTGATCCAGATGCTTCCGCCGGCCCAGCTCAGACACGCCGCGAACGTGAGTATGATACCAACCAGGTATTCTGTTTTTGAAAATTCAGCAATATGTTCGCTGAAGATCATCACGATGCCGATCAACCCGATAGCCACGCCCAGCAAGATCGGCACGGTGGGGCGCTCTTCTTTGTTAATGAAAAGGTTGATCAGAATAACGAGCACCGGCATGAGAGAACAAATGATGGCCGCCACGCCACTCGGTATGTGCATCTCGGCCCACGCCACCAGGCCGTTGCCCAGGGAGATCATGAAGAATCCGCCGATAGCCTGCCGGATCAGATGTTCTTTGGAAGGCCATGCGGCTTTTCCGAATGTAAACATGAAAGCTAACAATAGAAATCCTGCAGTGAGCTGACGGATCACTGTAAACAGGAACGGAGGAAAGTGCATGACGGCAATTCGCAGCGCCAGGTAGGTGGTACCCCAAATGATACACACTGCCGCTAATGCCAAATAGGAAATATATGTATTACGGTTATTCATTGATGTATTTAAGACTTTGGTTGTAAGCTGGCATGTCCCGCCAGAATTTTCCACCCGCTTTCGGTGCGGATCCACGTATCAGTCACTTGCATAAAAGCATCGAATGCTTTTCCCTTGTAAACACCTTTCTGATGCAACACACCAGTGAGCACAGCGGTAGTGCCGTGCACCCTCACCTTCACATCTTCTGTTTTGTTGATCTCCAGCACAAGACCTGTTGATCCGATCTCTTTCAAGATGTCCTGTTTAAGCTTGGCGCCACCCCCGGAAGTGATCAACAAGAAGTCCTCGGTATAAAACTTCTCAGCCTCTTGAGCATTATTCTGTCGGATCAGATCATTGAGCTGCTCATCCGCCTGCTTGACTTGCTCGGCATCAGTTAATGTTTGAGCCGAAATGCTTTGAACCAAGAGCGTAGAAAGCAGCAAAATGATCAGTCGCATAGTTGTTTGAATTTACTTCATCAAATTTTCCTTTTAATACGTATAAAAAACAGTTTCAGTTTTGTTTATTTTGACCGTATCAGTTTACGATTAAGTGTTAGTCTTAGGCTCAGGATTCTTGCTTTTTATCTCGTTAACGATCAAATTGATCAACACTACAATTGCTTATGAAAATCTACACCGCCGTCATCGCTGCTATTGTTCTGGTCAACTGCCAGTCACAGCAGGAAACTGCCGAAAAGCAGCCGGTTTTAACCGCACTCAATGGCCAAGTATTTTTTGAACCTGCACTAGAGGAAAAATCCAGGGCCAAACTGGACAGCGCGGT
>JBMOKS010000613.1:2409-6963 GCA_049324355.1 Bacteroidota bacterium | reverse complement strand
GATCTCCGGATTGTGCATACACTTTGAAGTTCTCTGTTTCGGGTTGAAAAAGATTGACGCCTCCTCCGTAGGTCGATATCCAGATCTTATGGTCCTTGCAGGAGATTATGCTGCGAACATCGTTGTTGCTCAATGTGCCTTCAATACCCGTTTGGTGATAAAATCGCTTAAAGGTCTTTGATTGAAAGTCGTATACATAAATTCCGGCGTTGGAAGTTCCCACCCAAAGGTTTCCCTGGTGGTCTTCTGCGATCGTAGGAATAGTATTGTATATTACGTTGCGTGTGTCGAACAGAATGGAGAAAGGTTTGGTGAATTTTTTCTGTTCTTCATCAAACCAATACAGTCCGCGATCGCTGCCTACCCAAAGATTGCCCGACCGGTCCTGATAAATGGATCGCACGGGAATGTCATAGAAAAAATGCTGGTCGAAGCGGTCGAGACTGCGGTTTAGCAGATCGAGTCCTTTTTGAGATCCTACCCAAAGACGCTGGTGCCGATCTTCAAAAACAACATAGGTGATATTACTGCTGATGCTGAACGAATCTTTTTCATGGGAGCGGAAGTTGGTGAATGTATATCCGTCGTAGCGGCTCACCCCATTGCCGGTAGAGATCCAGATGAAGCCCCGGCTGTCGCGGATCACGGCATTCACGGTATTGCTGGATAGTCCGTCGTCGACCGTAATGTGATGAAATTTAATATCCTTCTCCTGCGCGAAAAGAAAACTTTGCGCAAAGGCTAATAGACCCGCCAGCAGAAGCAATCTGATCATGGGTTGAAAGGTTTAGGATACTTCCAAGTTGGAAATTTTTTCGGGAAGTAAAGTCGGGAAGGGTAAAAAAAGTAAAGGGGTTGCGTGTGCCAACAAGCACAGCTGTGATCCTCACTCCCTTAGTGATCTATTACGGCTATTTCTTTTTGATGCTATGGGAGTTTCTTCCCACGAAGTTCTAAAGAGGTTCAAAAAAAAGAAAGCTGCATCGCAACGACGCAGCTTCCAAATTTTATTGTTAGACCATTTGACGTCTTAGTCAAGCCTTGCTACCGGGCAGCATAGGTACTGGTAGATCGCAAATATTCCAGAACCGTGGTTCCAAACATTGGCCCACATCTGTTCTCCTTTTTTATCGATAGCGGTTAACACCAAATGCTCCTGGTTTGCATCCAAGCCCTTGCCGATGAACAACCCTGCAGCTCCAGGCTGAGACAAAAGTTCTTCAAATACTTTTTTGCCGTAGAGATGAGCGCCAAATTCTTCCGGCTGTTGAATTTGCTGGAATTTCTCCGCCATTTTCTGCATCATCTCCTGATCAAGTATCTGTGTGGCAGATTCAGGCTTCACAGATGTGAGAACAACATTAGCACCTTCTACGATCATACCGCTTTGGGTAGCCGGTGCCATCATCAGTCTTTCATTTCCTTCATTGTCCAATCCTTTGATCAAATAAAAACCAGCAGCCTCTTCAGATTGCATCAGTCCGAGCAGAACAGCCTTCCCGATAAAATGTTCGGCAGAAGTTTGAAACTTCCCATTGTAGTTAGCAATCCATTGTTGCCCTTCTTTCGCAGTGATGGCTGCGCCAATAGAAGAAACGGACTTTACTTGTGCATCACAAATGGTACCCATCATTACCATAATAAGGGTAGCGCTAAGAGTAAGTTTTCGCATAGATTTGGGATTAATTAAGGTAGTTAAATATAGCATTTTTAAAACATCCGCCACAAGCCTTGCCAGTTGAGGACCTTGACCGGCACAGGCGCTCAAATCAAGCTCCCAAGTTTTTTATCCCAGGTTCTTACTTCAATTCCAGTGCTGCCAAACGTTTCTCAAACTCGAGACTTTTCGTTTCCAATACCTTTTTCCTTTCCTCCAAATAATCGTCATCCCTTCTACTTTTTTCAGTATAGTTTTTTCGTGGGTGTTGGTGGATTGGTTTTGCTATCTCCCAACGCACGTTCATAATTGTTTAATGTGTTAAAAAAAACAAAAGGGCACTTCAAGCACCAGGTGGACTGGTGCAAATCAAAAAGTTTTCGATACAAATATACTAATATTTTTAGTTTTTATACCTTTGCATCAACTAAATATATTAGTTATGAAAAAGATAAGAACAGTCAACGGGGTAAAGCAACTTAACTATTACAATGACAACGAACTGCTGCAGCGAATACGCGAAACACTTACCGACCATCGAGCCACGTTAATTAATATGCTGCTCGGGGGCCTCCATGACTATGTTGATTATAAATTCCACCAGAAGATAGACAAGACACAAGCCGACCGCATTACTGAAAGGCTGCTGTCGTTGAAAAATTCCCCCGTGGTATTAGACGGACACGAAGCCGTCATAGAGCAGCTCATGAAGACGGACTTTGCCATGCTGAACAATGCCACGTTCTACGAAGAGATAGACACCAGCATTCAATATTCGTTATGAAATATGCGGATCAGCGTCAGCAGGAACGTCCGAAAAGACTGGAGCACGATTTTGAAGAAATGCACATCGCCATGGTATGGGAAGAACTCCACTTACGCTTTGGCTTCAACATCAAAGAGTGGAAAAAGTTATTCCTCGAATACCGCGAAAAACAACCACGCGAGATGCGTGTCACAGGCGCCTTTTTCCGTTTCGGCAATCAGCACATCAACGTTTTGCTGAACAAGATCTTGTGCCGGAGTTCGGGCTTTGCCACATGGAATAATTTGTGCGAATATGTCATGCAGAAAAAGCGGTGATTCAAATTGCGGCTTACCTGCCTGCCTGCCAGTGACGTCTCGATAGCCATCGGGACGAGAGAGGAATAAAATGCAACAATGTCTAACCCAACTTTGTCAACTTATCAGAAATATGGACGCATTGCATCGATTCATGGAGGGCCGCAGGCTGCCAGGTTCGGGCTACGAGAAAAACTCGCAGCTCATAGCTCGAGACTCGGAGTTTCAATCAACGAACCTCTTAAAAATGTCACGTGATGTGAATCTAAATATAAAATGATTGTATCGAGCACCAGTAAAGTGCAAGGCCAGGCATCAGGCATCTAGTGTGTCCAGTATCTTTCTATCTTTACGATATGAAATTCGAAACTGAAATATCCACCGTTTTAAAGTCCCGCCGGCCCGATACCGATATGATCAATGTGATGGAAGCGTTGGCCCTGGGCAAAGGTCAGTTCCAGCAAGCCTTTGATGTCGCTCTGGAGATGGACAATCGAAACCTGGTGAAGCTGTTGTATTCCAATTTCGATGCCGGCAAGGTAATCGTGGAGTTTACACTGTTGGCAAAAAGGTAAATAAAATTACTATTCTGATATTCAAAATACGCATGATTGTTGGCGCAACGTGCCCGGTCTGCACACTGCAGGCAACATTATTGATCAGAGCACTATCACCCTCACGTCGGTTAAATGCAGATTGAAAAAACCACGTCCCCCGTGAATATTTGTTGGATAGTATACCGGCTCACTAAACACTTCAACAAGTTCCAGGTGATTCTCCATTCGTAACTTTACATAGTTGAAATAGTCCTCACTGACGTTTGCCAGAGAAATTTCTATGCTGTCTCCGGGATAAAAGTTTTTATTCATAGCTAGAAATATCTCTGAAAATTCCTGATCGTTGAATATTTTATCATCGACGGGGCGGGTATAGGCCTCCGATTTCAGGATATTCTTCGCAAAATTTTTTCCCCTTGGTTTCTGAACACTGAGTAAATAATAGTTGGGTGAAGGAGGATCCTTGATCGTGTAGGCGACCTGCGCCCATGAATCATTGTCATCATCCAGATAAGCGAAGGCTTGGACGGCATCAAAATAGATTGGCTCCTGCACTACTGCAATAGCGCTCACTTCACCCAATGATTTACTGACTACTTTCAGGAAGCATGTCCTTCCTGCCACCATTGGGATATCAAT
Organism: Bacteroidota bacterium; assembly: GCA_049324355.1. Lineage (GTDB taxonomy): Bacteria > Bacteroidota > Bacteroidia > Cytophagales > Cyclobacteriaceae > Chryseosolibacter. The sequence continues at coordinate 3,048 of JBMOKS010000613.1, read as the reverse complement.
TCCGTGATAAACACCACCTTGCAAGAATTCTAAACTATATGTTGAATCATTGGTGGTAATTGTCACCTCTGCGTCGTTAATGGCAATCTCAGCAATCAAGGACTGTGGATCGGTATCTTCGTTCGCTTCCAAGGCCCCAATTGATTTTGTCAAAAGGACGGCTACAGAACTGTCAGGAAGGACCAAAGAAGAAACAACAATTTTAGTTTCCGGTAATTTCAAATTGTCCACCTCCAGTGGATCTGGCGTACAGGATAATAACCAGCCAGCAACCATCATCAGCGCCCCTGGCAGCCCGCGGAAATATCGTTGAAATTTTACCATGCGGTACTAAAACGTTTAATTCACAATTTGCATCCGTAGCTGATAAAAGGTATTAATCCGAATAACCCTGGTTGAGCGTACTTAAGGGACTTGTCGGTTTTATTTTGTTTGATAACAATTCCGAACGGTGTCGCACGGTTATAGGCATTATAAACACCTGCAAACCAGTTCCACTTGAATTTTTTTCCAGGCTTATTGAAAAACTTTATTCCCAGATCGAGCCGGTGTGCATCTGACAGCTTCACACTATTGATGCTTGAAAATATGGGGATCAGATCAAGCCCGCCGCTGTTAGGTGCCAGCGCAGTGTATTGC
>JBMOKS010000613.1:0-2399 GCA_049324355.1 Bacteroidota bacterium | reverse complement strand
TGCCCGACGACAGGAGTAAATCTTGCTCCTGAAATATATTCCCACACCATCGATGCAGCCCATCGTTTTTTTATTAAATGTTGCGCCACAATGGCACCGTTATGTCTTCTGTCATACCTCGCATTAAACCATCTCCCATTGTTCAACTCATCGTACTTTCTCCGTGACCATGAAAGTGTATAACTGATCCAGCCAGTAAATTTTCCGGCATCTTTGCGTATCAGGAATTCCAATCCGTAAGCATTCCCTCTTCCCTGGATCAGTCTTGAATCAAAATCAGATTGGAAAAGGAAATTGGTACCTTCTTTGTAAGCGACCAGGTCTTCCATAAATTTATAATAACCTTCAACATTGCAATAGATTTTTTCAGCTGGTATAAATCGTTGCCATGCCAGCGCGAATTGATGCGAAGCCTGAGGCCTTACTTTACCCGTCACCGGAAACCAGACATCAATGGGAGTGGAAACCGCCGAATTTGATATGCGGTGAACATACTGAACCATTCTTGAATAATTGAATTTCAAAGCTCCATTCTTTCCCAACGCATAGCGGGCTGATATCCTGGGCTCTGGAAAAAAATATTCCCTTGCAGACACAACGGCCATTGAACCACGCAGGCCGGCATTTATCTTTAATGTTTTTGTCACCGACCACTCTTGCTGAATGTATGCGGCAAATTCCTGCGCGATTTTTCCAGTAGTTGAGCCACTTTCTACGATATCGGCTATCGACCCTTCAGAGTTGAGTACTTTTGGACTTATGCCATGCCTTATCCATTCAACTCCGGCACTCACCAGGGCGTCCTTCCATACAGAATCTTTTTCAATCGAAAACTTTGCTCCGTAGTCTTCGATTTCGGAATGGGCCGAAACCAGATAATCTTTATTATATGCATTTTTGGTTCTGTAATCAAAGTATGTATGAAACATCGACAATTCTTTTCTCCATTTGTTAAGCGTTCTATGAAGCCATTTGAATGTCTGACTTGTATTCGTCGAATGATAGGTTGTATGCATGCCGTTTCCGTCACCGTCACTATCATTTAGGAAATCCAGAAAGTCTTCACCTTCATAGTGACTGATTTCCATCTGATCTGATTTCGTCGGGTGAAGAATCAATTTGCCATTCACATCATAGAACGAATAAGGGATCTTTTTATCGAATATGTGTTTTGCTATCTTGTCTATATAGCTTTGTCTTCCGGCCATCCAAAAGCTTGCCTTGTCTTTTAAAATAGGTTGCTCAAGCTTCACGCGGGAAGTGATCAAACCCACGTCTGCTGACAGGCTTGTCTTCTCGGGAATCAGCGACAAGGAGCTGATGTTTAATATCGACGATAGGCGGCCACCGAACGCTGCAGGAAATCCGCCATTGATTACGTCAACCTGATCTACAATATCAGGGTTGAACACTGACAAAAACCCAAACAGGTGTCCGGTGTTATAAATTGGTGCGCCATCCAGGAGAACGAGGTTCTGATCGGCAGCACCTCCTCTAACAAATGAATCAGAACTCCCTTCTATGCCACCGACGGTTCCCGGTAGCAGCCGGATCGCTTTGAGCAAGTTGGCTTCTCCCATAAGGGCAGGCATTTGTAACACATCTTTTTGTGTAAGAAAATGGGTTCCGGAAGCTACTGACTGAACAATATCCTCATTTGAAAATCTGTCTCCGGCGATCACAACTTCTTCCAGCTGAACGGTTTTTGGTGTCAGAATAAAGTCCAGGATCGTGTCCTTACAAATTTCAATAATGCAGATGGCTGATTCGAATCCGATGTACGATACAATTAATTTTTTAGATCCGGTGGATATCCGGGCGGAATAAGAACCCTGCATATCTGAGCTTGCCACCAAACTGTCAGGAAGGATGACAATACTAGTAAATGCAAGGGGATCTCCGGCCACGTCACGAATAACACCCTTGACTTCTACATTCTGTGATTTCAGAACGAGCGGAAGGATGATAATGGCCAACAGTAAAAACTGCTTCACAAATGTAAAATTATATGAAGTGAGAGAAAAAAATCAGGTTGAATGAGCCGAAAGGGTCAATGCAAAATTAGTTTGAAATCGCGCTTGTTTTCTGTCACTGATTAAATTTTTATGCCCGCTTCCAAGGGTGAAGGGGCGTCAAACACCTGGATTTGAGAGGAAATTTTTTCAATGTTTTTTGTGACGACATGTGTTTGATCAAAGGCCGCAATTTATTTCTTCACTTGTTCAACATGCCGATACAAACCGGTATATCAATAAAAAAACAGAGAATCATTTTTTTCATAGCCGAATCGCGAGAACAAAAATATAAGCAAGAAGGGTGGCTCATACCGGGGAAATTGTGTAAGAAATGCCGCAAAAAATCGTTATCTTAATAAAAAGGATATTATTTTATTAATGGGC
>JBMOKS010000612.1:3679-6975 GCA_049324355.1 Bacteroidota bacterium | reverse complement strand
ATGATTTAGTTGGTAAACCGGCAATTCAGTCAACGAGTTTTTTCAAGCGGCTCTGCAAAAAAAAATGTGATAAACGTTTCAGGCCTTAACAAATAACGAATGATGAAGAATCAGAATCAGTTTTAAAATGTTTCAATAGTAAGCCTATACCCTTATAAAAACTGTTTTAATTAAACTTAATTCAAGGTTTATGGCAAATAACAAATTTGTAAAAGCTGTTTTGGCAGGTATAGCTGCAACAGCAATAATGACGGTGTTTGGAGTGGCAGCTCCCTTGGTCGGTCTTCCAAAAATTAATCCCGCGGAAATGCTGATGGCCATGTTGGGGATATCCGCTGCGCTTAGCTGGATAATTCACTTCTTGATAGGAGTTATTTTTGCTTCATCCTATGTGTATGGGTTTGATCCTCTTGTAAAAATTAACAGCGGATTTTGGAAAGGAATCTTTTTTGGCTTCGCTGTTTTTGTTTTTGCGCAAATCATGTTATTCATCATTGGATTGTTAAAGCCAATGCCTGCTCCGGAAAATCCGACGTTGATGATCGTTGCCTCGGTGCTGGGACATTTGGTGTATGGAGTTTTTGTGGTGTGGACGGTTTCGATGATTTCTTCGGTAAAAACAAAGTCAGGCCGTTCGATAACAGCGCATTAACTTCTGCTTGTGACGACTATATCGGGTCATGGATAAAGGCCGGATAGCGCCATTTCAGCAACAGCTACTCTCCTATCAGCTATCGGCACGATTGAGAGGGTCGGTATGCTAATACCAACATCTGCGTGGCGAGAAGGCATGTTTTGGGAATCCTTAGAAGCTGGTGAAGGAGGCTTTGCACCGTAACGATCATTCTAAAGTTTGCGAATGGAATTTTGTTGAACGCAATGAATCCTGTCTCTTTTGTCTATCCTACCAGAACCTTATCGTCAATGTGTTGCTTGAAGGAATTGTTCAAAATAACGGATCACTTGTGTCCTGCTTACAGGACCGCCATGCCCCAGATAATATCGCTCGCCTTTAAACATTAATACTTTTTCAAAACTACCCTTAAGCGTTGCCAAATCGTGATGAAAAGGGGGGTGTTTTACGCGCGAGCTTAGCACCAAACCACCCATCAATATACCCGACGCCATCATGTCCATGATGATTGATTCGCCGTTTTCCAAAATTACCGAAAGACTACCGGGTGTATGACCTGGCGTGGAAATTACCTTGCCATCAACTCCCCAGGGATTTAAATCGAACCCGTCGTCGCCGGCCAGTAAAATGTCGGGTGTGAAGGGCATGGTGGTTTGATTTTTAATCATGAGCTTGAATAACTCCCATTGGGGTTTATTCGCCTTCAATGTTCTGGCATCGGCCCTGCCTGCCAAATAGGCGTCTAGGTCCCGCTGATGGGCTAACACGGGAATGCCCAACGTCTGTCTTAACTTGCCAGCGCTCCCAAAATGATCGATGTGAGCATGCGTAATGATGATCAACCCAACGTCTTGCTTTCTGATATTCAGCGCTGTTAATTGTCTGAATATCTTTTGCTCGCTATTGGGGAGGCCGGTGTCTACCAAAATATGTTGTTTGTTGCCCTTTATCAGAAAGCAATTGATCATCCCACCCGGCCAGATGGAGATCGGCACGACCGTGTTCATAGGTTAATTTTTTTCAAACCTAACCTGGGTCCAAAAGCAAAAAAATAACATTTGTTACTTAATATTTTTTCGAATCCGGCTGAGCGATTGAGGCCGGATGCCCAGATAGGATGCCAGTTGCTTGACTGCCGTATTCAATGCAACATCCGGATGCGTGTTCAACAGCTGTATATACCGGTCTGTCGCCGACAAATTCTGAAGTCCGTTGACACGGTTGGTCAATTTGATGATATAGTTTTCGTAAACCGTTTGGCAGAAGTCAGACCAGCCTGCGACATGATCATAGAGCTTATCGTATTCGTGTTTTGATACGCAGAGTAAAATGCAATCGGAGATGCACTGAATGCTTTCTTTTGCCGGAATAACTTTAACGAAGCTTTCGAACGAGGTAATGAAGTCGTTTGAGGTTGATATGTTCGTTGTTATTTCGTTTCCGGCGGTATCCACGTCGAAGCACCTGACGAATCCGCTGCTGATAAAATAAAGTGTTTGAGGTATTGTGCCGCTTTGAAGAAGCAACTCACCCCTGCTTACGCTTAGCAAATTAAAAGCCGATGCAAGGGCTATTTCTTCTGTCTCGGATAGGGAGATCTCATTTCTGATGACATCTATCAACGGCGCGTATTCTTTCATTACTTGCTTACTACCACGTGGTCAATACAAAGGTATGTATAATCACAGACTACCCCGTCAATCATTTTTAAATCTATTCTCCATCAGCTTTTCCTTAAAGGACGTTCCAAATGTGTAGCCGAATGTGAGCATTACCGCCCGCGTATCGAGCTTGAAGACTCTGCTAAAGTAAAAGTTATGATCGCCGGTGATAAGACCGTATTCTTGCGTATTGAATACATCGGTTACAACTAAGCCGACCCGGCCTTTACCCTTCATCAATTTCTGCTGAAGGCCGATGTCCATATAATATACTGCCACGGTTTCGCCCTGTGGAATGGCAATGGGCGACGTATAGTTTCCGGTGATTTGCAATCGACAGTCTTTAAAGAGCATAAAATCATTGATGAGCTTGGCTGACCAGCTTAAGATATCGTTTGATACTTCTGTCGCAGGGCCCTCATCGTCAATCCTGAGTTCATAGCCCGAAAAGCTAAAGTTTAGAGACCAAAAAGAAAAAGGATTATAGACTGCAATAGCTTCAAAGCCCAACGTTTTTGCATGACCGAAGTTCAAGGGTTGGGTGAATGCTACACCATTTTCATCTAAAACGGTGTAGGGAAAAATGGCATGGTTGCGAATGCGGTAGAATGTGGTCAAGGATAGTGAGGACTTTGGAGTTGTGTGATTGTATCCAAACTCCATAGAATGGATAAGTTCTGGCTTCAGCCTCGGATTGCCGGCTCGCTGATTCAGGGAGTCGGTGATATCTGTAAATGGATTCAGTTGACCCAGGCCCGGGCGGGTGATCCTGCGACTATAGCTCAGCTTCCAACTATTTCGCTTGGGTGTGTAATAAAAAAGACTGGCCGATGGAAAGAGGTTGAAATATTCGTTGGCAAATATTTCAGATACATTTTGAATTTCTCCGTTATTCCAAACCTGTTCTGCGCGCAGGCCGAGGTTGTATTTCCATGTCGGCTCTTCTTTTGTGCCTGTCCACGCTGTGTACTGGCCGTAGGCCGCATGGATCTGCTCTTGAA
>JBMOKS010000612.1:0-3669 GCA_049324355.1 Bacteroidota bacterium | reverse complement strand
ATTGGTGTTCAACGGATCGATTACAAAGTCTCCGTTCGCCAAGTTGGCACGTTCGAAATCAGCGTTCAAAAAACGGAATATGCCTTTGTAGCCGGTTTCGAAAGACGCGCCCTCTCCGATGGGTTGAACAAGATCCAATGAGAGGTTGGTAAGATTTGTTTTTTGATAGGTATGCGTGCGTTGTAAAGAGGCTTCCCCGATATTTTCTTCCTGTGCCGTGAGGTTCTGCGTAGTGATGTCAGTGTTCTCTCTGTCGCTACCGATGGTGCTGCTAAGGTTTGCAGTTAAAAGTTTGTCGGGATTGTCAAACCGTCTTCGGTAGTTCAGCGACGCTTCAATTGCGTGACTTCTTCGGATCTCATTGGAATGTCGGCTGTTATGACCGGTGAAATTCCGTTCGGAAGTCTCATAGGTGTTTTTCAATGTTTCATTGTTGTCTTCACCTGGAAATGCCCAGAGCACTTCCAAACCCAGGCTATTATTTTTGTCAGGAGTATAGTCAATAGTTACTTTGGAGTTTTGATAAAAGATCAGCCGCTCGTCGAATCTTCGCTGTGTAAGAAAATATTGATCTGGCACATCATAATTGATTCTATCACCTCTTACTTGCCTGGTGCGCGTGGTATACCAGTTGTCATAAGCAATACCAAAATTCCATTTGTTAGTTTTTCTGTTCAGCAATATGGAAGTATTCAGGCGGTACCTATCCCCTGCGCCCGCGCCAATCGCAAAGGCGCCGTTAGTACCAGCTTCATCATTTTTTTTGAGTACTATATTGATCACGCCGCTTTCGGCATCCGCATCATATTTAGCAGTGGGATTATTGATGATTTCAATGCGTTCGATGCTTGTGGCTGGAATTCGTTGCAATTGCGCGCTGCGATCAATACCCGCAATTCCCGATACACGACCATTAACTAATACCAGCGGAGCCCTTCCCCGAATGGTGATTTCTCCTTCTGCACTAACCAATACGCCGGGCATATTTTTCAGCAGTTCTGCGGCTGTTCCTCCTATCTGAGCAAGATTGTCAGAAGCTTTAACAACAAAGCCTTCTTCGGTTTTTGTAATGAGGGTTTGCATGGCACTCACTTCAACCTCATTCAGCAGGCGTGTGTCAGGTTGAAGGTCGATCTCTCCGAGGTCAACTGACTTTTCGGAAGAAATGAAAACATTAATTTTAACGGGAGCAAATCCTAACAGCCTAACGGTTACGCTGTATTCGCCTTCAGGCAGCTTTTCCAAAAGAAACTTTCCGTCGTGGTCAGTGACAGCACTTGAAATAATTTCCGTTGAGTCATGACGCAAAGTAGCAATCACGTTGGCGAATTCAACGGGTTTACTGACATGTTTTACCAGGCCACGTATGTTGCCGCCCATGTTTTGTGCAGGTAAAGACCCACTGCACAGCAAAAGCAATATGATACAAGCAATCTTATTCAAGGCCTGTCATGTTACCTCCTAGATGATCTTCTGTGCAATGCTAAAACGTTCGGCTACATTATCCCAATTGATGATCGGAAAGAGATTATCGACAAAATCTGCTCTGCGATTTCTGTACTTCAAATAATAAGAATGTTCCCATACGTCAATAACGAGAATCGGAATTACGCCCCATTGTGTTAGCTTCTCATGGTTTTCGCACTGCAATACCGTGAGCTTTTGCGTATAAGGTTGATAACCCAGAATGCCCCAGCCGTTGCCATCAACACCTTTTGAGGTCTTGCTGATCAGTAATTTCAGCTTGTCGTAGGTGCCGAAATCTTTTTCAATTTGCTTTAGCAACGCGCCGGCGGGATCCCTTTTCTTGTTGGTAAGATTGGTCCAGAAAATGGTATGCAAAATATGAGAAGACAAATGGAAGGAAAGTTTCTTCGTCCAGTAATCTACTGTGTCGAGGCTGCCGGCCTGTCCCGCAGAGAGGTTTTCATCCATGGCTTTTTTGATCATTTCAAGATCTTTATTGGCAGCTTTCACGGCATCGCCATGATGAAAGGTGTAGTGCAAATGGACCGTTTCCTGATCCATGGATGGTTCAAGAAAATTCTCATGGTAAGGCAACGGCTGCAAGGCAAACTTTCCGTCCTTGTCAGTCAGCCTGTCCATTCCGCTTTGCTGAAGGCTTTGCGAGAAAACACTGTTTGAGGGCAACAGGCTGGCGCTTCCCAGGATGAGGCTGCTTTTCAAAAAATCATTTCTAGTCATGATGAGGTTATTTGTGTTTTTCTAATGAATCCAGAAGTTCGTTGAGTTTTTTAATAATGGCGTCTCTCCTTTTTGAATAATCAGCGTCGAGGTTAGTCAGCGACGACCAATCTTCGTACCTTATGTTAGTCTTAAAATCAGCAGGAATTTCGGTAAAGAAAATTATCCGTTCAACATTTGTTGTATCGTTGATAACCAGTTTTTGAGGTGTAAGCTTGGGATCTAGCAAGTTATCCCTTTTAAGTCCGTCAATTGTGCCTTGCGTAAGGACAGGGTCCGGGAAGGTTCCCCGGCATAAGCCCTCGTATGACAACAGCCCCCTTTCTTCAGCCAGCTTGTTAAAATAAGTGGCGGCTATTACACTCTTTGCCGCGCCATGTTCACATACAAATATTACTTTTTTTGTCTGGGCAACGACAGACAGGCAGAGAAAGGTCAACCATATCATTATAGCGTGTCTCATAACTTTAGCTTTATGGGGCCAATAGTAGACACTTAAAGCAACATAATATAGAACGAAATTTACGTTTTGTATCGGCTTTACTTTTTCCTCGTTAAAGAATTACCCTTGTCCTGTCTATCCATTTTCCAGTACTAAAATGAATGAAGGCAATTTGGAGGCAATCAAATGGCGAATTAGCGAGGTCCGAAACCGAGTTACTGTATCGACTAACGGGACTTGGAAGAGGCCCGGCATCGGGCAAGTTCGCAAAAAAAGCGAGTTTTCTTGAGCGGTGTTTACTCGTATTTCAACGAGTTAACCGGATTCGCCAATGCAGTAGTGACCGATTTTATACCAATTGTTGCCAGAGCGATGACGGCGCAAAGGAGACCGGCGCCCAACAGGACGAGTGGATTGATCTGAATTCTGTATGCGAAGTCGCTGAGCCAGTTTTCGGCAAAATACCAGGTGACGGGCATGGCGATCACGGATGCCACCATGACCAACAGCAGGTACTTTCGAATAAACAAAACGGCGAGCCCTGAGACGGAGGCGCCCATCACCTTTCGCACGGCGACTTCCTTCTGGCGCTGAGCCATATTGAATGAAGCAAGGGCAAACAGACCGAGACACGCAATAACAACTGCCAAGGCTGAGGCAAAAGTGATGATCGATGCAATATTCTCTTCGGTGTTGTATAAATCGTTGAGGCGATCTGAAGGGAAGAAGTATTCGAAGGAACGGTCGGGATTGAGTTTTTCCCAGAGCGAAGCCATACTTTTTGCAACCTCATCGCGGGTGCCTGGCTGCAGGAGCGCGGAAACATACGGGTAATTTGTATATTCGTCTTCACCGCGGTATACATGTACGACAGGTTGAACAGCTTCTGCTACTGTGCCGTAATTAAAATCGCGGGTGACACCCACAATCTCGAGAAAGCCATCTTCCCCTGGAAACTTCAGCTTTTTACCCACAGCCGTGTTCCATCCGATTGCGCGGAGAGCAGCTTCGTTGATGATGAC
>JBMOKS010000611.1:0-6996 GCA_049324355.1 Bacteroidota bacterium | reverse complement strand
CGAAAGCCTCTACTATGAAGATTTTGATTTCTGGATCCGCTCTTCGAGGAAATACCGGTATTGTTATACGCCAGAGATCCTGGTAAAGAAAAGGGTTGTTAAAGATTCCATGTATCATCAACAGTTCCGGCGACTGAGTCCGCAGCTTCAATCGACACTGAAAGTGTGCGAGAAAATTTTGTTACTAAACCGAACCGGCGATGAAAGACGGGCCTTGAACAAAAGGATCGGTTACGAGATCAGGGTATGTTTAAGACTCGGGGCGGTTTCCCTTGCCCTGCAGTATGTGAAATTGTTTTGGAGAAATATTTCCGGGAAACATCGTGTGTGATCTTTATTTCCGGTTGTCTTCGCCCGTCAGCATGCTAAGGTAACTTTCGTACCGGCTCAGCGCGATGGCTCCGGTTTGTACCGCGGCGATGACAGCACATTTAGGTTCATTGAAGTGCAGACAACGCGATCCGAATTTGCAGTCTAATCGGATGTCGCGCATTTCCGGAAAATAGTCTGATATTTCTTGCTCGCTCATGTCTACCAAACCCCACTCTTTGATGCCGGGCGTATCGATCACATAACTTTTTTCATCGAGGGCAAACATTTCGGCAAAGGTTGTGGTGTGTGTGCCCTTCTCGGAGAAATCCGAGATCTCGCCTACTTTTTGTTTGATGGTTGGCGATATTTTATTCAGCAAAGTAGACTTCCCCACACCAGAATGTCCGGCAATCAACGTCACCTTGTCTTGAAGTACTTCGCGGAGTTTTTCCTGTGAGTCGTTCTTGGCTGAAGTAGACAGGCACTTCACACCGATGTTCTCATACAATTTCATCAGCGCCCATTGAAATTCCTGCTCGTTGTCGTCCAGGATATCTTTTTTGTTAAAAACCAGTACTTGGGGTATTCTAAAAGACTCCGCGCTCACCAGAAAACGGTCGATAAATCCCAAAGAGGTTTTCGGAAACGCCAGTGTGACTACCAGCAGCACCTGGTCTACATTCGCAGCCAGCACGTGGGCATGCCCTGTTTTCTTTACGGACTGTCTGAGAATGTGATTGTTGCGGGGCAGGATATCGGTGATTGCACCAATATCATTTTCCATTTCGAAGTTGACGTGGTCGCCCACCGCCACAGGATTAGTTTCTTTTATGCCTTCGAGCCTGATCTTGCCGCGCATCCTGCAATTGTATTTTTGACGGTCTTCTCCCAGCACATCATAAAAAGATCCAGTTGATCGAAGTATCAATCCTTTCATAAAAGCTTCCGGCAGTATTTCATGATCCGCTCGGTGGCACCCAGGTTTTCTTCAACATATTGGCGCGTAACTTCACAGGCCAGCAGGAAATTTTCGGGCAAGTTAAGCATCTCGTATTTGTTTTTCAGGTCCGGATAGTCGGCCACCTCAAAGGCGCCGCCCCGGTTGATGAGATCCATGGCTTCCTGAAATTTTTCGTAGTTTTTATTGCCAAACAAAATAGGTACACCGTAGCAAGCTGCTTCCAGGATGTTGTGAAGCCCTTTGCCAAACGCGCCGCCGATGTAGGCAAATTCGCCATAGCGATAAAGGCGTGAAAGCATACCCATATTGTCGATGACCAGCACTTGACAATCTTCTACATTATTTTCGTTGGCGTCAGAGTATCGGATGGTATTTACTTCCAGCGATTTGATCAGGCCGGTGATAGACGACTCGGAAAGTTCGTGCGGTGCAACGATGAATTTCAGTTTGTTCTCGTTGATGAATGGAATCAGAACGTCGAGGTCTTCGGGCCAACAGCTGCCAACCACGAAAACTTTTTGATTGGCCTTGAAAGCGTGGGCGATGGCGATCTCGTGACCTTGCTTCACGATCTGGTGCACGCGGTCGAAGCGTGTGTCGCCTGAGCGGGTACAGTTTTCTACGCCTATCGATTTTAGCAGGTTGATGGATTCATGATTCTGTACAAAGAAGTGTGTGAAATTCTTCAGAATGTTTCGGCTAAATCTACCGTAGTTTTGAAAGAACAACTGGTCTTTTCTGAAGATGGAAGAGATTGACAGCAATACAATATTTTTCTTTTTCAGTTCTTTCGAAAAGTGGAACCAAAACTCGTACTTGATAAAGATCGCGGCCACCGGCTTGACGATGGAAATGAATTTGCTGGCATTGCCGGCCGTATCCCAAGGCAAGTAATACACCATGTCTGCTTCGGTGTAGCTCTTACGCACTTCATAACCGGACGGCGAAAAGAAGGTCAATAAGATTTTATATTTCGGAAATTCTTTTTTGATGGCTTCGATCACCGGTCGTCCTTGTTCGAATTCCCCCAACGATGCGCAGTGCATCCAGATGACTGGTCCGGCGTGTTGAGCAACAGATTCCTCCAGTCGTTTGAAAATGGCCTTTCTACCGGTTACAAGCCTGACGCCCAGGGAGAGTAAAAAAATCGACAGGTTGTATAAAATGATCATGCGAGACAAAAATACAAAGCTCGTTCTATCTCCAGGATTTTTTTTGTAGGTATTAAAATCTTTAATTTAGTAATTAAAATCAACCCCAATAGTATGAGAATCCAACGCAAATTAGTTTGTATTGCAGCAATAGTGTTTGGTTGCCTGCTGATGCCAGGATGGGCGTCGGCTCAAAATGAGGAGGATCTTGCGCAGTTCTTAAAGGCCAAAAGAGAAGATGCTTCTAACCTGGTGGAGGCCTATATGTCTCCTATCGTAAAGGGTATTTCTTATGGCATGTCACAAGGTTGGTATCATACCGCAAAAGCGCATAAAACATTGGGCTTCGATCTCGGTGTTTCTGTGAATGTTGTGAATTTCCCTAAATCCGACAATTATTTTGACCCTAAAACATTTTTGACTTCCAGCACAGTGTTCACCAGCAGCGCCTCCAATGGTTTGGCGCCAACGGTGATCGGACCTAAAGACCAAACCTCTTATACTTCTTCTTACGACCCCGGCGATGGCAACGGTCCTCGCGTCATTTCTATCTCTGGCCCTGAAGGACTGGATCTCAAGGAGGAAATTGGTGTTGCCGCCATCCCCGTTCCCATGGCTCAATTGGGAATTGGCATCTATAAAAACACCGACCTGAAAATCAGACTTGTTCCCCAACGTGAAGTGGGCTCATCGAAGATCAAGATGTTGGGCTTTGGTGTGTTGCACGATATCAAACAACACATTCCCGGCATCAAACTAATGCCGTTTGATCTCTCTGTTCTGGTGGCTTACAATTCGGTAAAAGGTTCTACCAACCTGGAAGGCGAACTGGCCAAGCCTTCGGGCTACAGCGGCCCACAGGAAATGAACTACACATTAAAATCATGGGTGTTGCAGGCATTGATCTCCAAAAAATTCTCTGTAGTGACAGTGTATGGTGGGTTGGGTTACAGTTCGGTAAAGACCGACCTCGACGTCATCGGAGAATATGTGATCGCGTCCGCACCAGTTGACTTTACTGTGAAGAATCCGGTTTCCATCAATTTCGAAGCTGCCAAAACTGCGAGACTTACCGGCGGTGTGCGCCTGAAGTTTGGACCAATTTACCTGAACGGCGAATATACACTTCAAAAATACAGTACCTATACCGTAGGCTTCGGTGTAGCGGTAAGATAAAGTCAGATCTTAGTTTTCCCACAGTTCCGGTGGTTGGAGCTGTGGGATTTTTTTTGCAATCTCAAGGGTGCCTTTTTGACACCAGGATTTAGATTATTTTCCTTTGTACTCGGGCTTCCGCTTTTCAATAAAAGCTTTCATGCCTTCCTTCTGATCTTCAGAAGCAAACGCCAGATAAAAGTTCTTCCGTTCAAAATAAAGTCCTTCATCCAAATGAGTTTCGAATGAACGGTTCACGGCTTCTTTCGCAAGTTGTGCGGCTACCGGCGACATTTGTGCAATTTCTTTAGCGAGTTGCAAGGTCTCAGGCAATAACATTTCAACCGGTACAACTTTGTTCACTAGTCCGTAGCGCTGAGCTTCGTCGGCCGGGAGAAATCTACCTGTGAGCACAAGTTCCATGGCTTTGGCTTTGCCCAGAGCCTTGGTTAATCTTTGTGTCCCCCCGGCACCTGGCATGACACCGATCTTGATCTCGGGCTGACCGAATTTTGCAGTTTCCGATGCTATGATCATATCGCAGGTCATAGCCAATTCGCAACCGCCGCCTAATGCAAAACCCGAGACGGCTGCAATGATCGGTTTTTTAGTTTTTCTGATCTGGTCCCAGGTGCTGAATTGGTCAATGGTGAGCATGTCGATAGCCGATTTATCTGCCATTTGTTTAATGTCAGCCCCGGCAGCGAAGGCTTGCTCATTTCCGGTAATGATGATAGCCCTGACCTTATCGTTTTTGTCCAATTGTTGTAGGGTATCGCGAAGTTCTTGCATCAACTGAAGGTTCAGTGCATTAAGTTCTTTCGGACGGTTCAGTTGTATCAAGGAAACAAATGGAGCGTATTGCTCAGTGAGGTTAATGTATTCCATGGGATTAGCTTTTGGCAAAACTAAACATTTACCCATGTCGACAAAAAAAGAAAAGCCTCCTCAGGCGGTGAGGAAGGCTTTTCAAACCAAAAGGCGGTTATTAAAGTGTGCTATGCGGGAATAAATATCATTTGAGTGAAGTTGGTAACCTTGGGCCTGAATATTTTGACTTTATTTACAGGCGACTTAAAGTCAATGGAAGCAATTCAACTGGCCTCATGAAAAAAGCCAAAGTCCTCTTCGTTTGTCTGGGTAATATTTGCCGATCACCACTGGCAGAAGCAATCTTTAAAACTAAGATCAGAGGTCGGGGATTGGATCATCTGATCGAAGCGGACTCGTGCGGAACTTCGAATTATCACATTGGGGATCAGCCTGATTCAAGAACAATAGCCAATGCACTGAAAAATGGCGTCACTATCGATCATTGTGGCAGACAGTTCTCCACAGACGACTTTGAGCGTTTTGATCTTATACTAGCGATGGATAAGAGCAACTATCAGAATATTTTTAGACTCCCCCAAAGCGAGCGTTATGCGCACAAAATAAGGCTCATGCGCGAATTTGATCCGGAAACTGGAGGAGGTGAAGTTCCCGATCCGTACTATGGGGGAGAAACAGGATTTCAGAATGTCTTCGATATTCTTGATCGTTCTACGGACGAACTGATCGCGTTGCTGGAAAAAAAATATATCTCACAAAACAAATGATGTTACGCTGCTGAGACGGCTTTCGCGATGAGGTTTTTTACTTTGGCCGACACAGGAATTTTGGCCGCTTCTGCCAAAGCGCGTGGTGATATTTTTTTGATGGTCTTCTTCAGAATATCAATAACTTTCTCGTCTTCGTGTTCGAGGGCAAAATCGTTTAGGTAATACTCAATGAACACCAGACATACCACGTCTTCCAGTATCTGTGTTTCAGGATGGTGCTGTAAAAGCTGTTTTTTTTGCAGCAGAAATTTCACTTTTTCAATGGACTCGTTGTCATAACCGCATTCTTTCAAAATTCCAGAAGCTACTTCAGCATGATGAACTCCAAGTCTGCTACGCCATTGCAGGTAACCCTTTCTGTCCATCGGGTACGACTTGCGGGGTATTTCCCAACGACCAATATGCTGACATCTCGCGGCCAGCCTGATGTGCTCGGCAGCGTCGGGGGCGTATTGATTTAACTTTTCAGTCATGCGTACCGCATAAAGAAATTCTTTCGGATATTTTTCTCCATTGAATTCCTCCTGATTGGGGTCTTTTGAATTGTACCCATCAAAGGCAGCGAAAGCATTTTGCAGTTGATGAACTTTATTCATGATGCCCTTCGATAATTCGTTTTCTGCATCGATCTCAATGCCTGATTTTCATGAGCTACTTTTCCAATCATCAGCAACGCCTGGCTGCTGACAACCTTTCTCGATAAATGGCCGATCGTTTCCAGCGTCCCGCCTAACATTTTTTGCCTTCCATTCAAAGACTGAAGTAAAACAGCAGGTTCGTCATTGCTGCGGGCTTCCTTAAAGATAGCAGTAATTGCTTCAAGTCGCAGACCGACGTTTGTAATAATAATAGTGGCTCTCGATCGTGCAGCAAGAAAAATGTCTTTGGGCAATTCGCCATTCGTTGTCGTCGGTCCGGCAATGACCCAGAAACTTTCATTGGTTCCACGGCGGGTTACCGGAAGTCCTGCTGCCGTGGGCAACCCAATCGCTTGCGAAACGCCGGATACGACTTCAATGGCAAAGCCATTCGAGGAGGCGATCATGAGCTTTTCCAGGCTATCGCAATGTTCGAGCGGATCGCCGGGCAGAAGTAGTACAATCCTGTTCAAGCCCTTTCTGTATTGCGCATTAAGGTCGAGCAGGTCTGCGATATCAAGATGGCCCATATAATTTTGCATGCCTACCGCTTTGCCATTCGGAGAAACGAATTGCAAAAGCGCCGTATTTACCGCTGGATCATACAATACCAGATCTGCCTGCTGAAGCGCCTTGATGGCTTTTAGGGTGATCAACTCCGGATCGCCGGGCCCCGAACCCACCAGGCTTAATTGGACTTTTTGCGTAGACACTCAATAATATTTTTACGTAAGAATACGTAAATACATATTGAATTACTTGAATTATTACGTATAATTACTTAAATATTGAACAGATAGTACTTAAAACGATTGCAATGAAACGAGTGGTAGTTATCGGTAATGGAATGGTGGGGTATAAGTTCTGTGAGAAGCTGCGCAGTCTTTCTCCCGATATTCAGCTCACGGTGTTTGGAGAGGAACCGCGGCCGGCATATGACCGGGTGCACCTCAGCAGCTATTTTTCCGGAACGTCAGCAGAAGAGTTATTGATGGCCCCGGCTTCATGGTATGAGCAAAACCAAATAGCGCTGAACACCGGGGAATTGGTGACAGAGATAGACCGGACCAACAAACTGGTCAAAACACATTCAGGAAAATCCGCGGCCTATGACTACCTGGTTTTGGCTACTGGCTCCAGCGCGTTTGTGCCACCGCTGGAAGGTTGGGAGCGTCATG
>JBMOKS010000610.1:4852-7036 GCA_049324355.1 Bacteroidota bacterium | reverse complement strand
GATCTATACGGAGTGTGTTCTTTTGAAGGTGATCCCACAAGGCGATACTGATAGCTTTTGTTTCTGACAATTCAGGATCAGGTTTTTCAGTAGCATCCCAGTAGATCTTGTTGGGTATATTATCCTGGTCGAGATGGACCGTAAAGTTTATGGTGGATTTCTTCATAGTTGGATGTTCAAAGTTCAAGGTTCAAGTTCAAGGTTCCTTAATCGTGGTCATTTAAACAACCTTGAACCTTGAATCTGAACTAAATCAATTCAGCATCATTTCAGGTATTTCTCCTTCGATGATCAGTTTGCCCGCGGTAGCCTTTTTGATCTGGTCAGTCGAAATACCGGGCGCGCGTTCCAGGAGTTTAAAACCACCTTGCGGAAGTACATCGAGCACGGCCAGGTCGGTGACGACCTTTTTCACACAGCCAAGCCCGGTGATGGGAAGCTCACATTTTTTCAAAAGTTTGGAGGCACCGTCTTTGCTGCAATGCTGCATGGCTACGATGATGTGTTTTGCCGAAGCCACCAGATCCATCGCGCCCCCCATACCCTTCACCATTTTTCCAGGCACCTTCCAATTGGCAATGTCACCGTTTTCAGAGACTTCCATGGCACCCAGAATGGTGAGGTCAACGTGCCCGCCCCTGATCATGCCAAAGCTTTCGGCGGAGCTGAACAAAGCCGATCCGGGCATCATGGTGATGGTCTGCTTTCCGGCATTGATCAGGTCTGGATCGATCTTGTCTTCTGTCGGAAACGGACCGATGCCCAACAACCCATTCTCGGATTGCAGTACAACATTCAAATTTTTCGGAATGTAGTTAGCTACGAGTGTAGGTATACCGATGCCAAGATTGATATACATGCCGTCTTTTATTTCTTGTGCAATTCTTTTTGCGATACCGATTTTGTCCAGCATATTATTTCTTGGTTATGGTGCGTTGCTCGATTCGTTTCTCGTAACCTTTGCCCTGGAAAATACGCTGCACATAGATGCCGGGCGTGTGAATTTCATTCGGATCAAGACTGCCCAGTGGAACCAGCTCTTCCACTTCGGCGATAGTGATCTTTCCGGCAGCAGCCATCATCGGATTGAAGTTACGGGCGGTTCCGCGGTAAATAAGGTTTCCTGATGGGTCGCCCTTCCAGGCCTTAACGATCGAAAAGTCAGCTTTAAGCCAGGTTTCCATGAGATACATTTTTCCGTGAAATTCACGGACCTCTTTGCCGTCTGCCACCTCAGTGCCATAACCTGCAGGCGTAAAGAAGGCAGGTATGCCAGCACCCCCGGCGCGTACCCGTTCGGCAAGTGTTCCCTGCGGAATGAGTTCAACCTCTAATTCGCCAGACAGCAGCTGACGCTCAAACTCGGCATTCTCGCCCACGTACGAGGAGATCATCTTTTTTACCTGACGGGTTTTTAACAGCAGGCCAATCCCAAAGTCATCTACCCCTGCATTGTTAGAAATACAAGTGAGGCCTTTTACTCCTTTATGTAGTAGTGCGGTAATGGAATTTTCCGGAATACCACATAAACCGAATCCACCCAGCATGAGCACTGCATTGTCAGGGATGTCGTGAATGGCCTCGTCAGCATCTTTTACAACCTTATTGATCATATCAAAACAAATTAGCGGGCAAATCTAATTATTCATATTCAGCATTCGCAAGGCGTTTTGCTTATCCTCGTGAAGTTGTTGCTTCAGGGCTTCCAGATCGTGGAATTTCTCGTCTCCACGGATCAGTTTCTGGAAACACACCGTAAGCGATTCCCCATAGATGTCTTTGCTGAAATTGAAGATATTAACTTCAATGTTCTGCTTGGTGCCGTTAATTGTGGGGCGGTTGCCGATATACAGCATGCCTCCGTACTGGGTTTGCTCGTGTTGTACGGTGACGGCGTAAATGCCGTCCATGGGAATAAGTTTGTACCGGGTATCGATCTCAATGTTGGCCGTGGGGTATCCCATCAGCCGCCCGAGTTTATCACCGGCGACGATCCGCCCGGTAAGGCTGTAGGCTTTCCCCAAGAGGTGAGTAGCGGTTTCAATGTCACCTTCCTCCAGCGCTTTTCTGATCTTGGTTGAGCTTACGGCGATATGATCTACTTCCTGTTTAGGTATCTCTTCTACTTCGAAGCCGTATTTGGGGCCGTCAAGTTTCAGTTGCTCGAAGCTGCCTTCGCGATTC
>JBMOKS010000610.1:0-4842 GCA_049324355.1 Bacteroidota bacterium | reverse complement strand
CTTACCAAAATGGTGATCATAGCCGATGACCAGTTTCTTTGTGCCTATAGTTTTCACGAGAATGTTGCGGATGAACTCTTCAGAAGTAAGCTGTGAAAACTCTTTAGTAAAAGGTATTCTGACAAGGTGTTGAATTCCGTGATCCTTCAGCAAGGCGGCTTTCTCTTCAAATGTATTGAGGAGTTTTAAAGAATCATCTTCCGGGTGCAACACCAGGCGGGGGTGAGGCCAGAATGTGATGACGACGGTCTCTCCGTTATAACGGGATGCCACTTCGCGAAGTCTCGACAATATTTTCTGGTGGCCCACGTGAACACCATCGAACGTGCCGCTGGTAACAACCGCATAGTCTAATTTGGTAAAATCGTCGAGGCCGTGGTAGATCTTCATAACATTACGTCTTCAATCGACAGGGCGTCTTCAAGTTTATAACTGCCGATCCTGGTGCGGCAAAGTTGTGAAAGATATGCACCTACTCCAAGCGCATTGCCAAAGTCGCGGGCAATGCTGCGGATATAGGTGCCCTTTGAACAGACGATTCTGAAGCTAACTTCCGGTAACTGTATGCCGGTGATCTCAAATTCCGAAATCTCCACCTCCCGGGGTTTAAGTTCTATTTCCGCGCCCTTGCGGGCAAACTTGTAGGCTCGCTTTCCGCCGATCTTGATCGCCGAATGAAGCGGAGGCTGTTGGCTTATCTTTCCGATAAATGGTCGTGCAGCTTCGCGAATACGATCAACAGTTACACCGGATAGATCTTGTGGAGGCGAAACTTCCGTCTCAAGATCATGAGATGGTGTTGTTTGTCCCAACACGAATTTCCCAGTGTACTCTTTCTCCAACCCCATAAACTCTTCAATCCGCTTGGTCATCTTGCCCGTGCAGATGATAAGCAGGCCTGTGGCCAGTGGATCGAGCGTGCCGGCGTGACCGATTTTTTTGATCTTGAGTTTGTAACGCAATTTATTGACGACATCAAACGATGTCCACTCCAGTGGCTTGTCTATGAGCAGTACGCGGTCCGGCGCTGGATCCTGGGTTTCCATTAAACGATGGAAAGTTCGAAGCCCATATAGTATAATATCAGTATGATCAATCCGATGGCGATGCGATAATATCCGAACAGCTTAAAACCGTGACGTGTCAGGAAGCTTATAAACGATTTGATCGCGAGTATGGCTACAATGAAAGCAACGATGTTGCCAACCGCGAGCAGTGTAATTTCTTCAGCACCGAAAGCACCGCCGGCTTTGTAGAATTTGTAAAGCTTCAGCAGCATGGCGCCGAACATAGTAGGCACCGCCAGGAAGAAAGAGAACTCGGCCGCCGACTTACGTGTAAGTTTCTGAGCTAGGCCGCCGATGATCGTCGCGGCAGAACGAGATACCCCCGGAACCATGGCGATGGTCTGAAAAAGTCCGATCTTAAAAGATGTGGGATAAGTAACATTTTCTTGGCCAAGGGTCTCGTTGCCCTTGAAGATCTTGTCAATAAAAAGGAAGAACAGGCCGCCGATCAGTAAAGTATAACCAACAACGTCCACTCGTTCAAGCAATTGATCGATATAGTCATCCAGAAGAAATCCGATGACGGCAGCCGGAAGAAACCCCACGATGAGTTTGAAGTAAAAATCCAGTGATTGAAGAAATCTCTTCCAATACAGCACGATGACCGACAAGATCGCACCGAACTGTATAACCACGGTGAACATTTTCGTAAATGGATCAGACGCAATGCCCATCAGCGACGAACCGATGATCATATGGCCTGTTGAAGATATAGGCAAAAACTCTGTGATACCTTCAATGATGGCGAGAATAATGGATTCAATGATCGACATGAAAAATGATTGGTGTAACACGTGGCGCCACAGTCAACGAGCGCACCACGACTGGTTGTTTATTTGGTAGGACGATGTAGAATAGCGTAGATTTCTATGACGAAGCCTGCCATGACCACCAGCGGACCAAGGGTGAGTCCAAGGAAACCGAATCCGAAAGGCTCCTTGTCAAGTGTCATAATGATGAACCCCACCACGAGTGTAATTACCCCGATGATCATCCATTGATAGTTCTTTTTGCCAAAAGGAAGTTTGTCCATAGTAGTAGTGTTATCAATATAATTCGTCTAACGACATTCTTAAATACTTACGAATTGAGAAAAACGTGCTGATGAATGCAATGATTATTCCCAATACCAGCAGCGTGCCCAATAACATTAAAAATTGATTTTGCTGATGTAAAGAGCCGAGGTCCGTGATTTTCTTACGGGCGTAGTCTGAAAGCAACCAAAGCAGGCCAGCTGCCAGTATGCCGCCAAGCAAACCATAACCCGCAGCCCTAAACAAAAAAGGACGCTGTATAAACCATTTTTTCGCCCCAACTAACTGCATGCTTCTGATCAGGAAACGCTGCGAGAACAGGGCAATCCGCAGTGTGCTATTGATCAATAACGCTACGGTGAGCAATAGCACAACGATCAATCCCGCCAGGAACAAACCGATGCGGGTCACGTTTTCATTAACCGATTCAATGAGCCCCTCAACGTAATAGACCTGAAAAACGCCGTTCATCTTTTGAATTTCCGCTTTGATGGTTTCCATCTGCTGACGGGTATGATACGTAGGATCAATCCTCACGAGGTACGCATCGCGCAACGGATTCTCACCAATGAATTTGGTAAAGTCTTCGCCGGTCTCTGCTATAAATTTTTTTGCG
Source organism: Bacteroidota bacterium (assembly GCA_049324355.1). Taxonomy (GTDB): domain Bacteria; phylum Bacteroidota; class Bacteroidia; order Cytophagales; family Cyclobacteriaceae; genus Chryseosolibacter. Next base: position 2,125 of record JBMOKS010000610.1, on the reverse strand, counting down.
GCTTCGTCTTTGGAAATGTATTCAATTCCCTTGCCATTGCCTTTAGAAACGTAGGGCAGCGTCAGCAACTTGTTCTCGATCTGCAAGCGCTGGGTCTCTTTCAGGGTCGATTTCAAATACACCTGCATTTTAATGTTCTGGCGGACGAGACTTTCTAGTTGCTGAGAATATAGCATGAGAAGCCCGAATAACCCGATCACAAAGAGGGCCAGTGTGATGCTCATCACTACGCCGATTGCAGGGTAGCCCCCTAATTTCTTCTTTCGTGTTACTTTTTCCATTTGCCGAGCCCAAATTTAGGATAAAAAAGCTTAGGCCAAATGCTAAAACGAAAAAGCCCCGTCACGATTGTTCGTCGCAACGGGGCCAAAACCTGTATATCTAACTACATGTCTCTTAGTTTCCTCTGTACTCTTTCAGCTTCTTGATCAGGTTTGCGTCGCTAATCGGCTGGAGCGGCTTCACTTTGCTGTCGCCTTCACCCAGGAGGTAATAATTGTTATTGTAGTATAAGAACACGGTGCGCTTTTCACCACTGAAGAATTCCAGGATTTCATATAGGTTCTGTTCAAAGGGACCGTATAGGAACAGCTTGCCGTCCTTGAATTGGAAGTGGAAGTTGTACTTTTTATTACTTCTATCGGTTTCTACAGGAATAGACAGTCCTCTGGAGGACTTCGCACCGTTTTCCTCAGCTTGAGCTTCAGCAGTGTTGGGTTCCGTTTCTTCAGAAGGATCAAATACGTCCAACACGGGCTGCTGGGTTTCTTCTGCTGGTTGTGACTCGGCTTCTTGCTGAGGCGTTGCTTTCTTCTTAGGCGTCACCATTTGTTCTGTCACACCTGATTCGTCGGTAGCCTTTACAGATTCTGTTTTTTCCGTTGTGGCAGCGTCTTTTTGTTCGGGCGTCGCAATCTCGGTCGAAACCGGCTGCTGGCGCTCGATCTCGGTCTCAGATTTCAAATAGAAGTACAACCCCGTGGCGATTAAAGCAGCCACTACTGACCAAACCGCAACTTTTATGACGACTGTATTCTCACCACCGGAAATAGGTGGTACTGGAGTGGTATTAAGTATCGCCTTCAATTCGGCAACCCTTGCATTCTTAATTGACTTCACCAAATCCCGTTGAAGATTAAACTCGCGCTTCAAATCCGGGTCGGATTCTAATTTTTGCTCGAAGGCAGTTTTTTCCTGCTCACCCAATCTGTTGGCCAGATAATCATCTAGCAATTCAAAATCTTTTTCTACTGCCATAACTGCTTTCTAATCTAAAAAGTCCTGCTCAGAATACTGAGCCTTTACTAATTCATCGAGTTTCTTTTTGCATTTATACTTTTTTGTCTTTGCCGTATCGGTGTTGGCGAATCCCAGCTTATCAGCGATATCCTGCATAGACATTTCTTCAAAATAGTAATACATCAATACCTTCTTACAGGTTTCACCCAACTGGTCGATACAGTGGGCGATGATCTTTTCACGCTCTGCAGTTTCCGTGTCCAGTGAAACCGCCGTATCTTTTTCTTCATTTGAGAGCCTCTTTTTTCGATCGAGTTCTTTCCTCCACAGGTTCTGGCAAATGCTGTAGATGTAGGTACTGATCTTGGACGTTAACACCAGGTTGCCGGATGTGGCTTTTTGCCAGAAAACGATCAGTGCATCCTGATAAACATCCCGGGCTTCTTCCTCGGTTCCACTATTGGTGATCACCAGTTTGGTCATCATCCGATAGTACTTTTTGTACAGGAACTCAAGAGTCTTTTCATCACCTTTTTTGATGCGTTCGAAGATCTCTTGTTCGTTCATGTTTGAGCTCGACCTGTATACCATCGTTTAGTGGCTTAGTAACCGCCAATGTTACGTTTTTGTGACTTTTTGTCGATAAATGCCAGACATCGTCTTTAAGGTACACGATGCCAAGTTTGGGTCCTGTAAAATGGCCCCCAATACCCTCTTACTTTAAGATCTTTTCCGTCTAGCCATAATTTGCAACGGTAGATCTTGCCCACCTCCGGATCGAGAATATTGCCGTCAGTATAGGCATCGTCCAGTAGTGCCATATCCCTGATGATCTCCATGCCGATGACCTTCTTTTTGTATCGATAATCTTCCTCCGGACAGTCAT
>JBMOKS010000609.1:4684-7050 GCA_049324355.1 Bacteroidota bacterium | reverse complement strand
TGGCCGGTTTACCAAGTTCGTTCCAGGTGTTTTCGGCTTCAAACTTTTCGTGGTACCGGTTCAGCGCTTCTACAATGTTTGCACCGTAGTTGATGGTGGCACTGAAACGCCCGATGAATTTCAAAAGGCCCAATGGTGCCTTCGATACGCTCAGCTGCGTTTTTCGATAATGTTTGATGTACTCGGCTACACCTTCGTCGGCCGTGAATGGTTCGGGACCCTGAATTGGATATTCTTTGTTTGTTCCGTTTTTCAAGATCTTGAATGAGCGGGCCACTTGTTTTCCATAGTCATGCGCGGCGATGAAGTACATTCTGGACTCCGACCTTCCCGCCAGCATCAATTTGTTGCCGCGACGATAGGTGGCCTCGAAATTCTCCATGAAAGTTGACGGGTAAAAGATGGTATAAGGGATGCCCGACAATTTGATCATCCGGATAGCTTCCTTTTTCATCTCAAATACCCACCAGTTGAAATTGTTCATGCCCTGGTAGTTCATCACCAGCGAGCTGATGAAAGCAATGCGTTTCAACTTTGTTTTTTGAGCGGCCTGGATAATGAGTTTTAGGCCGTCGGTTTCGGCATGGAAATCTTTCTTTCGTTCACCCCGCCTCAAGTTGAGGCTGATGTAGGCGGCATCCTGGCCGGCAAAAACATGCTCAAGATCTTGAAGGATCTTAATGTTGCCATGAATAAGGTTGATCTCGGCGGGCAGTTTACGTATGGCTTTTTCCTCGTTTCGCACCAACGCTGTGACCTCAAATCCAGCCGAGAGAAGTTCGAGCGTAACCGGTCTGCCCAGCATGCCGGTGGCTCCGATAACGGCAATTTTTTTGATCATGGGACGAATGGTTTTTTAAAGATTAAAATTTCTCTTTAAAAAACAAGCCCACTGATATAAACGCGATTAAAAAATTTACATTTATGAAATCGAACCTCTATGGACTATGCAGGCTGATGGCTCCCATATTTCTTTTTGAAATACCAGTACAACGGTACCCCCAGAACGGTAAGCAATAGCCCGAATAGGGAATTGATGATTGCAGATTTCCCCGATACGTAGAGGTTGATATCTGAAACCAGCGTGGCCACTAAAAAGAATAGTGTGAACAACACGAAAACACCGGGAACCAGCGGATATCCCCAGACTTTATAAGGTCTGTCGGCGCTGGGTAATTTCTTTCGCAGAATAAAAACACCTGCCGCGCTCATGCCATAGAAGAGCCAGCTTACAAAAATGAGCATGTCGGTAAGCATGTCGAACGAGCCACTTAGCACGAGCAGGCAGGTCCAAGCACCATGGAACCACAGCGCGTTTCCGGGCGTATTAAACTTCGGATGAACGTTACCTACCCATTGAAAGAATTGTTTGTCTTGCGCCATAGCGAAAGACACTCGTGCCGTAGCCAAAATATTTCCATTCGTTGTTCCAAAGGTCGAGATGATAACCATCAGGGCAATCAGACCGCCGCCCAAAGTCCCCATCACCACGGCTGCCGCGTCTGAGGCAACCATCGGCGAGACAGCGATCTCATCGATCGGCAGCACATACAGGTAAGCCAGGGTTATACAAGCGTAAATGAAGATGCAGATGACTAGGCCCAGGAATAGACTTTTCGGAATATTTTGTTGTGGATTCCTGATCTCGCCTGCTACAAACGTTATGTTGTTCCAACCATCATAGCCCCAGAATGCACCCGAGGTCGCTGCCACCACGGCGCCCACCAGAGCCCAGCCTTCCGGCCGGATAACCGTCGAATGCTGAAAGAAATTCTTGACGCTTCCCGTGGGCGACGAAAAGAGACCTGCAACGATGATGACCATTGCCAGCACTTTCAGCACCGTGAAGACGACCTGTATGTTGCCTCCAAATCGCGTGCTACGGTAGTTGGCCAGGGTAAGTCCGATGATCACCAATATCGTCACGCCCTTCACCCCTATGTTTTGAAGGGGAAAGATGGAGCCAATAAAGGGAATATAAAGGTTGATCGACTTTTCGGCTTCTGCAGATAACCGGGGCAATTGAATAAAGTATTCTGTGTATGTTCCCAACACATAAGCAATGGAGGCCACACCCGCAGTGTTGAATACGGCGAAAGCAGCCCAGCCATAAATGAATGCTACGAAATCGCCGTACATGTGTCGAAAAAAAATAAATTGACCGCCGGTCTCTGGCAACATGGCCGCCACTTCGGCATTGCTCAGGGCGCCGAATAATGTGATGATGCCGGCAACCACCCAGATGGAAACCAACAGCATGGGTGAGCCAAGCTGGGAGGCCATCACAGCGGGCTTCATAAAAATTCCCGAACCTATAATGCCGCCGATCACCAGCGAGATGCTGGTCCATAGTCCAAGCGTAGGTG
>JBMOKS010000609.1:3989-4674 GCA_049324355.1 Bacteroidota bacterium | reverse complement strand
TTTTTTTCCATTCATTAGCCGATGAAGTCTGCGAGGAGGCGATGGAAATGGTGAGTGCCTGTTTCGCGCTTTACGGAGTAACGTCCGTGGTTGTAAAATCTCGAGCGGATTCCTTTTTGAACATTTTGTACAACATCTTCATCTTCCATCTCCACCTGGTGCAAATTGGCGCCGGCACCTGCACGGAGTTTGTTTTCATCCCATACATAAGAAATGAACGATACCCTGGTCTTAGAAACTTCCAGAGGTTGGATCAGGTTGATGGAAAGACCCCAGGGATAAAAGTTGAACATCATGTTGGGAAACACCCAGAAGTAGTAACCGGCGATTCTTTTTCCGAAATCCGGAGATGATTCCGGAAGATCGAATACCATCTCATCGCCTTCTTTGGCCAAACCTAATTGCAGACTGGAGTACCGATAGAGTTCGGTTGTATAATTGCCGTAGTCGATCACCGAATTCAAACCTGCGTGAACAAAAGGAATATGAAAACCTTCGAGGTAGTTTTCGCAATATAATGCCCAGTTGGCTTCGATCAGATAATCGCGCGACAGCTCGGGACGGAAATTGAATTCCCGGAAGGGCATCCAGCTCACCCGATCCATCATGTCTTGGAAGAATACCTCAGGCTTTTCGTTTTGCACTAAAGTTGTGAAGAGCCATTTGCCCCATTGAAACAGGGGCA
>JBMOKS010000609.1:0-3979 GCA_049324355.1 Bacteroidota bacterium | reverse complement strand
TCGAAGGAAAATTTTCGACCTCTTTGAATTCGGGCATCGACAGGAAGTTGCCGTTAAGGTGAAAACGCCGACCATGATATTTACATCGGATGTCGTTGAGCTTGCAAGGTTTCTCAATCAAGAGGTTTCCGCGATGTGTGCAAACATTAGAAAGACAATGAATGGTTCCCTGTTTATCGCGCGACAGCACCAGCGGCTCGTTGATATAGCGGTCCAGCAAATTTACCGGTGTTACCCAACCCGGCTCCTTGACCTGATCGGTGTCGCCGATGAACTGCCAGGTGCGGGAGAAAATGCGTTCTTTTGCTTGTTCGAAATATTGAGGATTCAGATAGAAATCTGTGGAAATAGTTTTTGCTTTCGCGATATTAGGATTGACTTCGAATTTGCTCATGTGTGTAAATTAATGAAAATAGTAATCTCGTCATTATGATGACTTTTTGAAAGTTTCGCTTACCTTACTTTGCTAATATGAAAATTTCAACCATCGTCTATTGGGCTGCACGTTTGATCGCCGCAGTGATTATGCTGCAAACCCTTTATTTCAAATTTACCGCGTCTGCAGAATCGGTTTACATTTTCAGTGTCGTCAATATGGAGCCATGGGGAAGGATAGGGGTAGGTATTCTCGAGTTGGTGGCCTCTGCATTGTTGCTGATCAATGCCACAGCGTGGATGGGGGCGGCGCTGGGTCTCGGGCTGATGGGCGGCGCCATCATGATGCACCTGACTTTATTGGGTATTGTAGTTCAGGACGACGGCGGGCAACTGTTTATTTATGCATTGCTCGTGGCGCTTTGCAGCCTGGTCGTATTGTGGATGAACAAGGAGCGGATCACGCAGTTGGTTAAATCCTTTTCACGGTGATCAGTGGTTGAGTTCGTTCAGTGCATTCTCAAGCTCGGATGTCAGGTCGGTTTGTGCCAGAGAGCTTTTAAGGCTTTCCAGTAAAAAATTCGGGATCTTTTCCGAGCGCTTGATCTTGTTCTTGATCTCGCTGATCATATCCAGCGCATCGTTTTTCTTTTCGAAGTCGGTTTTGCCTTTTATTTTTTCTTCCAGAATATCCCAGGCGCTGATCTTCTTGGTCTGCTCATTCGCAATGGCGATCTCGCGGTCATGCGCCCGGGTTCGATTGGCAATACACTCGTTATAGCCATTAACGATCTCCTGGATATTTTTTTTCGTTAGCTCGCCGCGCTCAACTTTATCAGCGATCGCTTCACAATCGGCCAGGAATTTTACCAGTTGCTTTTTGAAACTCAGGTTGGGAACTTCTATTCCGGTGCCATCTTTTTTTAGCAGGTATAATCCGTCGTACGCCATCTGGTTTTCCATTTGAAAGCCATACAGGGAGAGATAGCCCGGATTTATCACTTTCATAAACGTATATCCTTTGTCAGTTCTTACCGGCTCGTATTTTTCGCCTTTATAAATATAAGACCTCACTTTAACAATAGGATATATTGCCTTTTTTTTACCATCCTCGTTCACCTGTACTTTTTTCTCAGGGCCCAAAGTCAGGGGCTTGATCTCACCGCGCAAAGTGTCGTTTGCGGTGGTAACCAGGTAATCCTGGGCACCAGCGCACTGATAGGCCAACATGAGCAATAAAAACAGGAGGATATGAATGATGCAAAAGTTTTTCATAAGGCGCTAAAGTAATTTTTATTTGGATGGTACAGAATAGTTTATTCAGTTTTTCCTTTCGATTTTATCCGTCCGGAATCTTTCAATGCCTTGCTGATTACCCACTCAATTTGTCCATTGGTGCTCCGGAATTCATCCGCTGCCCATTTTTCAACGGCTTTTAGGAGTTCCGGATCAAGTCTCAGTACAAAAGGTTTTTTCTGGGCCATGAGTTAAAATTAAGTTGCGGCGCTGGCCAAGGCCAGCATGTAGTTGGCACAGTAAACAGCAATAAGGATCGTGTGAGGTTCCGGCGCATAACGGGCCCCATGCTTGGTCAGTATCTCAAAATCATGCCGCATGGTTTTCCAGCGGAACACCGGTGTAAGGTCAAGCACCTGAACCTTTTCCTGGTCGATAAGCACGAACCGCGATTTCCAGAAGCCGGTTTTCTTCAACGTAAAAATGCCGCCCCGGTCTTTAAACTTTAAATCCAGGCTTGTACTCCACCATTTCATTTTGGCTTCGCCAAGGTCGCAATTGTCTTGTACGATTCTGATATTCGAACCCCAGGGGCGTGGAATCATGTCAATCGATCCTATGGCGTCGGTCGTGATCACCGACCGGTACGAATAGAAGTTCTGATAGATCAAGCTGCCGATGGCATGATCGCGATCATTTATCAATTGATAGGTCTTTGAACCTGCGTATACGGCTTTCATTTCATTCGGCTTAAGGCGTTAGCGTACCGGTATTGACCACGGGGTTCACATCTTTGTCGGCGCACAGCACCACCATCAGGTTACTCACCATCGCTGCCCGGCGTTCTTCGTCCAGGTCGATGATCTGTTGTTTTGATAGATGATCCAGGGCCATTTGTACCATACTCACTGCGCCTTCTACGATCTTAAACCTGGCCGAAACGACGGCAGCGGCCTGCTGTCTTCTCAACATGGCACCGGCGATCTCGGGTGCGTAGGCCAGGTGTCCAATGCGGGCTTCTATCACACGGATGCCGGCCATCTCCAGGCGATGACTTAAATTTTCTTCCAGTGAATGATTTACTTCATCGTGGCCCGACCGCAAGGTCACTTCCGATTCGGCGTCAAAGTTATCGTATGGATACAGACCGGCGAGCCGGCGCACCGCTGAATCGGTTTGCAGCTTGACGAAAGTTTCGTAATTGTCCACATCAAAAGATGCTTTAAAAGTATCATGAACTTGCCACACCAGGATCACCCCGATCTGAATCGGATTGCCCACCTTGTCATTCACTTTGATCTTATCGCTATCAAAGTTTCTGGCACGGAGCGAAACTGATTTTTTCATGAAGAATGGGTTGACCCAAAAAAATCCATTGTCCTTCACGCTGCCTTTGTAGTCGCCAAAAAGTACCAGCACCACAGATCCATTAGGATTCACAAAAAAGAAGCCGGGCATCAGGATCAGGGAAATGGCGAGTGGCCAGATAAATACGAGGCCCCGGGTTGCGATCAATCCCCAAAGACCACCAGCAAAAAGAACCATTACGATCGCCAGCATCAGATATCCTGACATTGGCGAATACTTCTTTTCTGTATTCATAAGATTGATATTAAAATGATATTATAAATATATTATTTTGATCTTAGTAACGCAAATCCATGTGATAGGTTTTTCGTTGCAAAAGTTTTTTTTTAGACTTAATTAGCGGCGCAAATGGCTAAACATGGTTAAATACGATCCGAAAACCTGGTTCTCTTTTGTTTTTCACTCCTACAGCAGGCAGGTGATGAAAACACTTATGCCCACGCTGGTGGTTATGCTGTTGTATTCAGCGCTCTGTTGTTTTCTGATTTTAGATGTTTTTAAGCTGCATCAGTCTGATTTTCAACCTACCATCGCCATGCACTCCCTGCTGGGGATCGTGCTAGGTTTGTTCCTGGTATTCAGGACCAATACTGCTTATGACCGCTGGTGGGAGGGAAGGCGATTATGGGGTAGCATGGTGAACAGCACCCGTAATTTTGCCCTTAAGCTCCACTCTTATATTAGTAAGGAGAATCATGAGGATCGCGATTGGTTTGCTAAAATGATCCCCAATTTTGTATACGCCATGAAAGAAAGTCTGCGCGATGGCGTGCAGTTTGCCGAATTGGAGGTCACGGATGAAAAATTCGCCGAACAACTGAAAAAATATAAACACAAGCCCAACCGGATAGCGGCCTTGCTGTATGAAAGGGTAAACACCTTGTATAAGTCGGGTAAATTCACTGGCGATCAACTGATTAACTTGGACAAAGAATTAAAAGACTTCATTGACGTTATGGGCGCCTGTGAGCGGATCAAGAATACGCCCATCCCATATTCT
>JBMOKS010000608.1:0-7057 GCA_049324355.1 Bacteroidota bacterium | reverse complement strand
CGAATCTTTTAACGCCGATATTTGCAATGTGATTTTTGATATGAAGGCGTTGGGTCTCTGCAAAAAAAAAGATTGGCTAATCTCCCCCACTCCCGAATACAACAATCCGACCTTTAAAATATTTATCAACCTGCTTGTAGAGTGAGTTCTACCCGATATCACTCTGCCTTAAAAACTTGGAGACCTATAATGAAAAAATTGAATGCATTTCTTTTTTGCAGTGTTGTATTTTTAGTGGCATCGCTCACAAAAGCAAACGCGCAATTGGTTTTTAAGACCACATCAGCTTCGGTCATTGCCTATTACGAATACGTTCCGCCGGACTACAGTAGCAACTCAAACAAATATCCCGTGATGATATTTTTACATGGCATCGGTGAAAGAGGTCCTAACACGACCGACAAAAATATTCTTGACGATTATATCTACAAGGTCGCCAAGCTCGGACCTCCGAAGTTTGTAAAGAATGGCACCAAATTTCCCTTTATACTGATCGCGCCTCAACTCAAGAGCAACTATGGCACGTGGCCGTCATCTTATGTAATGGAGGTGATCAATCACGTGAAAACGTATTTAAAAATCGATGAAAAAAGAATCTACCTAACGGGACTAAGCCTTGGCGGCGGCGGTGTGTGGGTTGCTTCGCAGGATTATCCGAAATTATTCGCTGCGATAACACCCGTATGCGGCGGCTATAACAGTCCGTCTAAAGCATGCAACTTAGCCAACGAAGACCTTCCTGTTTGGGCGTTTCACGGTGATAAAGATACGGTCGTACCGTTATCAAAAACTGTTAACATGGTCAATGCCATCAACGGTTGTATGCCTACGCCCAATCCACTCGCCAAGCTCACCGTTTATGCCGGGGTTGCACACAACGCCTGGGACTATGCATACAGAGTGGATCACACTTTACACAATCCAAATTTGTATGAATGGATGATGTCGAAGACCAACACAGTAAATGGCGGGAACAAAATTCCGGCGGCCAATGCCAAAAGCGACCTGACCAAAGATCTGTCTACGGGCTCCAGTGTGACGATCACAGGTTCGGCAACAGACACCGATGGTTCCATTCAATCTTACCAATGGTCGAAAATCAGCGGTCCCACGGCAACGCTGAGTGGAACGAGCACGGCTACACTCAAAGCATCGAGCCTGAAAGCAGGAACTTATATTTTCAGATTGAAAGTAACTGACAACAGCGGTAACACCGACTCGGATTATGTTAAAGTAACGGTAGTTCAATAAACCCCATTAAAATTTTTCAACTATGATGAATATTCAGAAATATCAAACGCTCTTTGCAAGACTGGTCATCGCCAGCTTAGTGGCGCTAAGTTTAATGCAGTGTACTGACGACGAATTGGCAAAGCCCGAAAATCAAACAGCTGTGCCGGCCGAGGCTAATAGTACATCCGACGAATCGGCCGATGTAGCCAGTATCACACTCGCTGGCATCCATACTGTGGTGAGCGACAGCACGGCATGTTCCAGCTGTACCTTCATTGTCCCGGCTGACGCCCGTGTGATCGACGGCAATGAGTTTGAATTCCAGCCGGGAAGCGTTATCTGTATTACTCGGGAGAACAAGCATCAAAAAATTGAATTTGTGAATATCGTGGGAACACCCGAGAATCCCATCATCATCACGACCTGCGAGTAAACATTGGATGGGCTGTGCACAAAGCGATAGAATCAGGCGGTTTTATCGCTTTCTTTTTTTGTTTCGGTTGCGTTATACCTTATGTCCATCAAGGTCATGTGGGTGAACTCGCCTTTTGCTATCGACAATTATTTCGTACTGAGGTCTGCACATTTGTATTCAGCGAAACAATTGCCAATAAGGCCTGCATTTTTTGTTATCGATGAAATTCTGATGGCGAGGAAAAGCTATGGCGCTTTGGCTGGTTTTGTGATCAAATGAAAGTATAACAACCAGCGGTGATAAAAAAATAAATGCCGGGTTTCTTGCCCGGCATTTAAACTCAGTTTGTTACCTATTTACTATTAATACAGGTAATTCAATGCTGTTTTGTCGTTGTTATTGAAAGGACGGTTGGTGGTTGAGCTCAAGCAAGCCAACATCCATGATCCTGAATCAGGACCTGTGGGTGTTCCAGGAATGTGAACTGCGCCCACGGTGCCAGAACCTTCGTTTCCACCGCTGCCGCAGCTATAAGAGCGGTCCATGTAGTCAGTATGACGGAAGCCAATGCAATGACCCATTTCATGAGCGATAACAGTAGTGAGGAAGCCTGAGCTGTAGTTCTGATATTGTCTGTTGAACTTCACGGTAGGATAAGGATCGCCGCCGCTGGGGAAACCGGCTGACGCAATGTACCCGCCGCCGTTCACCATTCTAATGTTGATATCACCGCCGCTGGAAACGCGTACGAAAGTCAATCCCAGATTTTCGGCGTTGTAACGTCCGATAGCAGAATTGATCGCGCTGGAAACAGCTGAGTTTACCTGGCCACTGCTACTCACGGTGATCGTGCGCGGCAAACCGCTTACAAGGTTGAACGTTCGGTACTGCTCAACTTCTGCAATGCGCAGCGCAGTGTGATGGGTAGTGCTGTTCAGATCATGGTCGTGCAGCATGATATCGCCTTCTACCAAATAAGCTCCGTCCACAATCCGTGCTCCCTCTGTGCTAAAGCCTAATTTGGCAATCTTTGCAAGTGCGTCTGCTGAAACTTCATTGTTTGAAGTTAAACCATCATCCGTTTGACAAGAAAGAATGGTGCCGATCGCTCCGATGGCAACCATTGAAAGTAGTTTTTTCATCATAGGTGGTTAAAGGTTAATGAATCAATGTAACTAAAATAGAATTTTTTTCTAGCTATTAAAGGCGTTTGCCAAAATTTTCTTGGCATAAATTTTTAGAAGCGCCGCAAACCCGCGCCACAGCTGGGTTTCTACACTTTTTGTAGCGGTGAAAGAACTTCCGATGTGTCCACAAAAATAAATATGTTGCTACAGGAGATCTCTAAATTTGTAGCAAACTAAAAATCTTCCGTCGCAACATTGAAAATCGCAACTTAAGTTGCGAAGCTTCAACTCTCATACGTTGAGGCTTGAGGGGAACTTGCGCAGGCTATCTCGGCACAACGCGTCAATCTTCAACCGGTTTGCCTATTTCCCAATGATGTCCAAACGGGTCCTCCACTCTTCCGATGCGCCATCCATATTCTTCCTCAACGGGATAAACCTGCTTAGCACCAATGTCGATAAGTTTGTTGAAAACAGCGTCCGGGTCGGGCACGGTCAGGATCAAACGAACCGAACATCCTTTCAAAGTCTCTGGACTAAAATTGCTGTGCTGCGGCGACTCTTCTCCCAACCAGAACTCCGCACCGTAAGCCGATAACCTCGCCACCACCCCATCTGGTGTATCCATGCGATAAACTATCTCTGCATCGAAGGCTATTTTATAGAAGTCGAGCGCTTTTAAACTGTTGCGAACAGAAAGCCATGGCGCCAGTGTAAACTTTACCAGGTTATTCATAGAAAATTTTCATTATTAACGCATGACGTTAAAGTTAATCAACAACGATCTTACAAGGTTCAGGGTTCAATGTTCAGGGTTCAGTTCTTCAAAATCTTCAGAGGTTCATTGCCATCGATTCTCAACGTATAAATTCCAGGAGAAAGGTCAGATAAATTGAAGTTATAATCGAGAAGCTCACCACTCGCTACGATCCTGCCGGTGTTATCGTGAATGATGAAACGGTTTCCAATCAAATTTTTAGACGGATATAAAGTGACATTGCCTGCTGTTGGGTTGGGCGCCAAAGTGGTTTCTCCATATAGACTGGTTTCAAATCGTATCGAGACATACGGCGCCGTCTCGCTCATGCAGGTGATATGAACCCTGGCCTCGTACTCAGTGCCCGGCCTTAATTTAATCATCGATATTTTGGTCGATGTCGTCGTCGCAGTTTTCCAAACATCACTGCCCAAAATAGAATAATCAACGACATACGGAACGCCACTGAAGTTATCGCTCCACGATAGTTCGGCGGTGGTATGCGTAATAGCATTGACCGACAGATCAAAAGGCACGTAACAAACGGTACTAAAAATTTTTTCAGTATAGTCTTTGTTGCCACTACATTCAGGAGCAACCTTCACTATATATTGGGTACCTGGACTCAGTCCTGTGAGGTTGAATGAAGTAGAACTGGTTTGTATCGTTGTTAGCTTTTCCCCCGCGGTCACGGCATAAGTTAAAGTATAATTATTGGAGCCCGATTCATCAACCCAATTTACCCTGGCGCTGAATGGCGTGACGGCATCAATGTATATGCTCGATACTTTAGGACAGGGCGTAGTAAAAGATGTATAAATAAAATCAGAATTGCTGTTCGTGCAAGCCAGCCTTCCTCTCACAAAATATTTCTTTGAAGGCACAAGCGGGGCCATGGTGCCTGTGTCATCTATTGAGGCCCAGGTAAGGTTATCTGAGCTGTATTCGAGAGTGGCATTGCCGGGATGATTGCTCGTCCAGGTTACCACGGCCTTGTTGTAAAATAACTGGAAGATGTTGAGTGAGGATAATTTAGGGCAAAGGGTAGTGAACTGTTTATACCTAAATTCAGAGGGCATATAACATCGTCCTCTGAAACGCACATCGTAAGTGGTGCCTGGCAGAAGGTTTGAAATCTGGCTGGCATACTGAGAAACTTCTGTCCACTGATTCTTGCCGGCAAGCGAATATTGAATTTCAATAGAACTCAGATTGTAGGCCTGCAAAGTTGCAGAACTCGAACCGATGTTGCTTATGGAAAAATTGCTTGTATCCACACAATCCGTTTGAAAGTTTATGTAATGATATTCGGTAAAGCCAAGATAACACTTGGCCCGAATCCTCAACTTATACGAAGTGCTGGAATACAGGTATAGTATTGTTGAACTCACCGGATACCAATAATTACTTCCTGAATTGGCATATTCGATCTGATACTGGTCCAGTGTTTTATTGGGTGGCAATACAATGGTCACTAAATAGCTCGACACGTTGAGCGTAATAAGGGAAGGATCCGGGCAATCAGCAGGTGCGTTCTGCCAGATCTCCATGTTGTAGCCATCATGTGGGCCGTAACTATATGAATATGCAGCAATGACTTCAGGCCTGCCGTCTCCGTTTAAGTCATTTATATTTAACCTCGCCGTAACATCGCCCGAATGCGATTCGGGCACGCGCATGCCGAATTCATCTGATTTTTGAAAAGTGGAACTTGACAGTGGCTGGCCGGCTCCTGCTTTGTTCTCGAGAAAAATCATAGTTCTATTGCCAGTGCCTATCAGCAGGTCAACTTTGCTATCGCCGTTTATGTCTGCCGGTTGCACAGCAGTGTGTTCATTGCCGCTAAACGCCATGACCGGCATCGCCAACGTGATTTCCGGTGACGCGCCCAGGTTTTCAATGATAGCCAGGTTTCCGGTTTCATAAGGCGATTGTGAGATCACATCTTTCCAGCTATCCTGATTTAGATCGTAAGCACCATATCGGGCATACCTTCCTCGGACATTGTCTTGGAATATCAGCTCTTCGAATTCAAAAACGCCCGGATGACTGTTGTTCTTTAGAATCGGGAAAGAATTTTCACCATAGGTACCAACTACCAAATCGGGCTTGCCATCGTTGTTGACATCAGCAGCAGATAAAAAATTGACATAATGTGCTAAAGTGCTGGTATATCGCAGCTCGAAGTTAGTCGCGGATATCGTTCCCTTGGGATTTTGGTTTCTGAATATCATAAGTTTGTTGCCACTGAGACCCGCAAGATCCGAATGGCCGTCCTGATCAAAGTCTATGATTTTCATCTCACCCAAGTATCCGGTAGGCACATCGATAGGAACGCCAAAAAAGATAAAACCAGGCACAGAAAAATTGGGATAAATACGCGTGCCGTTTTGATATTGTGTGACAATGTCTTTGAGTCCGTTGCCATCTAAATCTGCCGAGTATAAATATCCGGCAGACTCGACCGGAAAAGTACTCCTTACAAATGACTCAGCCGTAATGTCGCCACCCTGATTTACATTGAGAAAAACTGAAAAACCGGGATAATGACGGGCAACAATATCCGGCTTGTTGTCGCCATCCATATCTTGCACCAGCGTTTGATAGATAAAAAGATCTGCGATACCTACCCTAAGTTGTATATCGCCCTTCTTGAACTCATCGGTAAACGTGGGCACAAATTCCTGCACTGATTCGGCCGACAGGCCCGACTCGGCATCCAACAATGATATCGGCCCGAGAGATGCTCCGGCCGGCACATTCACTTTTAATTCTGTGGAACTTGCCGATAGTACCGTGGCACGGGTAGCGCCAAAACTTACTAAATTCTTCGAAAGAATGGCGTTAAAGTTTTGTCCTGCAATAGTTATCTCCGCCCCTACTGGCGCCGTAACCGGCGAGTATGAAGTGATAATCGGTTTTGATGCCGTGAACAAAGTTTCAGTGGCAGTGGCCGACGACGCCGAAGCATTGGTTGCCACTAACCTGAAATAATAGGTTTGGCGCGACTGAAGGCCTGTGATGGATGCGGAAACATCTAAAAACTCGGTAGTGTCAGACAGCAGATATGTTGGGGTAACCATACCGAGTGAGGGCGTTGGTCCATATTCAAAATAAAACGACGTAGACAAACTGTTGGGATTCACCTGACCGTGGAGTGTTGCCGTGTTTTCCGTCACGTCGACCGTTTGTTCTATTTTGACCATCGGAGCCAGCGAAATGGTGGTGAATTCGCTTGTAAAATAAGTGCTTCCGTTTTTGTTGGTGGCAACAAGCCTTAAGTAGTATTTCGTTTCACTTTGCAAACCGGTCAAAGTATCCTCAACTACGTTTGTGTACTGCTTAATTGATGTCGAACTTCCGAACGCCGGCGTGGTTCCATATTCAAAATGATAATTAGCCGTATCGGCTCTTGGCATCATTTTGCCTTTAATCTTCACCGTGGTAGCCGTGATGTCGTAAACCTCCAGGCTCGTAATAATGGGTTCGTCTATCACACCTACAGCATCCCAGGCTTTGTCTACT
>JBMOKS010000607.1:3957-7060 GCA_049324355.1 Bacteroidota bacterium | reverse complement strand
TCTTAAGCCTGACCCTGACGCTGGTGATTGTGTTGTTGCCATAGTTTTTCACTTCGATAGAAGGAGTTACGTCGGCACTGCATTGCGTTTCCGTGGGCGAAAGGATTGTCTTTATACCAATATCATTAGCCACAGGGGAGGGAAGTTCGTCGCCAAGTGAAGTAAGCAAACTTTTGCGGCGGTCACTATTTTCAATAACAATGCTCATACGGTCTACCTGGTCTTGTGTGAACAGGTTCATGCAGGCGTCGTCGGTGTAGTCTAAAAAATTCTGGAACATGTTTACCTCCGAGCATGTCGTGCGTGGATGTGCAGGACAGCCACTGGAACTGCCCGTTTGATTGGGAGTGTCGTTGCAATAATCGGTGCCGGTGCATTCTCCGCCATCGTCGCCCCAGATGTGCCGGAGTCCAAAAAAATGTCCGATCTCGTGGGTGGCTGTTCGTCCCTTGTTGTATTTCGGATCCAATGGAAAGGCGCCGTCATCAGAAGAACCAAAGGCTTTGTACCAGATAACAACGCCATCGGTAAGTCTGTTGGTGGAAGAATTTTCGAGACCTGGCAAGCCTGACACCGGAAACTGTGCGTAGCCGAGGTAATCGGTGATATTGCACACCCAGATGTTGAGGTAGTCTTCTGCGGGCCAGTAACTCAGCGATTTGAGTTCATAATTGTCACTCATGAGCCATTCTGCTTTGGTGCCTTGCACTCTCACAATCCCATTGGTAGCCTGGCCTTCGGGGTCGCGTTTGGCCAGTACAAATTCTATATCCATACTGCCGGCTACACTTAAAAATTCTGCCGGCGTATTGGAGGCATCGGCATTAAGTCGTTTATAATCTTTATTAAGCACGCTGATCTGCGATAGTATTTGCGCATCGGAAATGTTGGTTCCACTGCCAATATTTTCCCCATTATTGATGACATGAACGACGACAGGAATTTTGTAAGGTGGCGTTTGCTGCCTAGTGTTTTTCTGAGTTCGTGTAGTTTGTTTATTTTGAAGCAGCCACTGCTCAAACTTCTGGTCTGTTTCGCGGAGGTTGAGCTGGTCGCGGAGAGTCCTTTGATACTCTACCGTACCGCAATGCCGGTGTTGCGAAAAAACGGAAGGGGATATACAATAAAGGGTGAGGAGTAAGAGAAATTGGAGCTGAAAAGGCTTGATTGGCGGCACAAGATATATTTATAATTTATCAATGTAATATAAGAAGAGTAACCCGATTCAGGATCAGGAACGCAGCCGCAGTAGATAAATTATTGAGATCCCTAACGATTAATGGGGGTAAGATTGACAACTTCGATAGCCTTGATCTCAGGTACATCGCGTTTTATGGCGGCCTCAACGCCGGCCTTGAATGTCATGGTCGACATGCTGCAGTTACCGCAGGTGCCTACAAATTCCAGCTTTACTACGTGCTCGGACGTGATCTCGGCAACTTTTACGTCGCCGCCATCGGCCTTCAGGTAAGGACGAATAGAATCGAGCGAGGCTTCGATTTTGCTGGTTAATTCTTCAAACGAGATATTCATTAGTATTTTAATTCAACCTTTTGGGTTTTCGTAAAGTTAGCATTAATAATGGCAATTTGCCGCGCCAAAGATTCAGCTAAGTTACGAAAGGCCAATGCGGTATGACCTTCTTTCATGACAGCAGGCTGCCCGCTGTCTCCACTTTCGCGGATTCCCTGCACCAGGGGTATCTGACCCAGCAGAGGAACATTATACTTTTCGGATAAGTTCTTGCCGCCATCTTTCCCAAAGATATAATACTTGTTGTCGGGCAATTCTTCGGGTGTGAAATAGGCCATATTCTCCACAACACCAAGTATTGGCACGTTGATCTGTGGTTGCTTGAACATGGCGAGGCCCTTGTTGGCATCGGCCAGCGCCACTTTTTGTGGCGTGGTTACGATCACAGCGCCGGTTACTGGCACGGTCTGCACCAGGGTGAGATGAATATCGCTGGTACCGGGTGGCAGATCGATCAACAGGTAGTCAAGATCGCCCCATTCGGTATCGCTGAAAAATTGTTTTAGGGCCGAACTGGCCATGGGCCCACGCCAGATCACGGCACTATCTGGCGGTGCCAGAAAACCAATTGAAAGCAATTTCACTCCATATTGTTCGATGGGAACGATCACGTTTCGGCCGTTCACCTGCTTCACATGAGGTTGTTCACCCTCGCAATTGAACATTACGGGGATCGACGGCCCAAAGATGTCGGCATCGATCAGACCCACTTTTGCCCCTGCTTTGGCAAGTGCCACCGCGAGATTAGTCGTTACGGTAGATTTGCCCACCCCACCCTTGCCCGAGGCAATGGCAACAATATTTTTTACGCCTGGCAACAATGGCGCATTATCGCGAAGCGTAGTGACCGAGGAAGTTATATGGATGTCGATGTTGACTGATGTACCGACCACAT
Source organism: Bacteroidota bacterium (assembly GCA_049324355.1). Lineage (GTDB taxonomy): Bacteria > Bacteroidota > Bacteroidia > Cytophagales > Cyclobacteriaceae > Chryseosolibacter. The sequence continues at coordinate 4,632 of JBMOKS010000607.1, read as the reverse complement.
TCCTGACTGCTGCTTCACAATCCTGCCGGATCTTTTCCTTCAAAGGGCAGGCCGGAGTCGTGAGCACCACCGTAAAACTAACTTCTTGAGGGTCAGCTTTTACATCTTTGATCATGCCCAGGCTTACCAGGTCGCGGCGCAGATCCGGGTCTTCCACGGTGGAAAGGGCCTTTAAAATATCGGAAGCAGCAAAACTCATTTATCTATATAATAAAAAAATCAAATTTCTGATTCAAATTCCAATGTCAATTCGGGCGCAAATTAAGGGAGAATTATCATTCCCGGGGGGCCGAGCGCAACTTTTATAAACGATTCGCTATATCTTGCCGATGGAAGCTTGATATTAACCTTAGACCACCTTATGAAAAAGAGTATCTGGATCTTTTTTGCCAGCCTGATTCTGTATACCTGTACATCCGCACCCAGAGATGACGACTGGAAGGCGCTGAAAGTTCAATTGGATCTGATATTAGAAAAAGATCAGGCCGATCGAATACTGATGGATTCGATCGAACAGCGGTTTGGGTGGAGTTCCCCAGAGATGCAGCAGCTATTTCAGCACATGCATGAGATAGACTCAGCCAATCTTGTAGAAGTCGAAGCCATCATCGAAAAGTTTGGGTACCCGCCAACGGAAAAGGTAGGCAAGTCTAACGACGCCATTTTTTTTGTTAT
>JBMOKS010000607.1:0-3947 GCA_049324355.1 Bacteroidota bacterium | reverse complement strand
AACATAGTCCGGACAGCATTATGGAAAAACACTATAACCTGATGATCGATGCGGGCGAAAAAGGATACCTCGACAAAGGTACGTTAGCTTTATTTCAAGATCGGGTATTAATGAATCGCGGCGAACCGCAGCTCTATGGTTCGCAGATCCGTATAGAAACCAGAAAAAATGCGCAGGGTGTGGAATATGATTCGGTATTTGTCTGGAAGATCAAAGACCCTTCGGGTGTGAACGAGCGTCGTAGATCGGTGGGCTTGGGTACACTGGAAGAGTATGTGGCGAATTTCAGAATAGATCCGGCGATTGGCTACCGACTGGAGTATCACCAGTGACAAGACATGGCTTGTCGGCTTTATAAAGGATTGGTAATCAGAATATTAAAAGTTCGGCGGCCAGCCTTATTCCTGACGGCCAATACTTTATCTTTGAACCTTGTTTTTTATACTGTTCTGGCATGATTACCCGCGAAACGATAGATGAAGTGAAGAACCGGCTCGATATTGTAGACGTGATCGGCGACTTTATCTCCCTGAAAAAAGCGGGTCAGAACTACAAAGCGCTAAGTCCTTTTTCGAACGAAAAAACTCCTTCCTTTTTCGTTGTTCCCGGCAAGGGCATTTTTAAAGACTTCAGTAGCGGCAAGGGTGGCGATGCCATCACGTTTGTGATGGAACACGAGGGCATGAGCTATGTCGAAGCCATACGTTACCTCGCCAAAAAATACGGCGTAGAGATCAAAGAAGAGGCGGGTGCCGCAATCGACCTCACCAGTCAAAGCGAACGCGAAAGCCTCTACATCGTGATGAATTTCGCCAAAGACTATTATAAAGACCTGCTGACTAGAAACGAAGAAGGACAAAGCATTGGCCTTGCTTATTTTCGCGAACGCGGCTTCAACGATCGCATGATCGATAAATTCGATCTTGGCTATTGCCTTCGCGAGTGGGATAATCTTACCAAAACAGCTTTAGCCAAAGGATATAGCGAAGATATTCTCGAAAAAGCAGGGCTGCTCATTAAAAAAGATGAGAACAAAAAATACGATCGCTTTCGCGGGAGAGTGATATTCCCGGTGCACAATCTTTCAGGCAAGATCATTGCCTTCGGTGCGCGCATTCTTACCAAAGAGAAAGATCAGCCAAAATATATCAATTCTCCGGAGACGGAGATCTATCACAAGAGCAACGTGCTCTATGGCATGTTCCAGGCCCGGAACCATGTGCGCTCAGAAGACTTTTGCTACTTGGTGGAAGGATACACCGATGTCATTTCCTTACATCAGGCTGGCATTGAAAACGTGGTGGCGTCATCCGGCACGGCGCTCACTGAAGAACAGATCAAACTCATTCGCCGGTTTACCGAAAACGTTACGGTGCTATATGATGGCGATGCCGCCGGTATCAAAGCCGCCCTGCGCGGAATAGACCTCGTACTCAAGGGCGGACTTAACGTGCGGATCGTGCTGCTTCCGGACGGAGAAGATCCTGACAGCTTTTCCAAAAAAATGGGAAGCACTGATCTGAAGAAGTACCTGCGCGACCACGCCAAGGATTTTATTTCTTTCAAGATCGATCTCTATTCTGCCGAAGCCTCACATGATCCGATCAAAAAAGCGGAGGCTATCCGGGAGATCGTCACCAGTATTTCGTTGATACCGGATCCGATCAAACGTTCTGTATACCTTCAGGAAACCAGCAATCTTTTAAAGATTTCAGAAGCAGTTCTTTTTACAGAACTGAACAAGATCCTGATCAACGAGCGAAACAAAAAAACGCAGGAGCGCATCCGCGAAGAAATCAAACAACCGGTCGAGCCGATTGTCGATATTGGCGCCGTTCCGAAGACGGACATCTCAAGCCTGATCCAGACGCAAGAACGTGAGGCGATACGTCTATTGCTCAACTACGCCGAGAGCCACTATGAAGAACATAGACTTATCGATTTTTTGCTGGCAGAATTAGAGGAAGTTGAGTTTACGAATCCCGTACTCAAACAAATCTATGATATGTTCCGGCAGGCTGCGAGCGAGCGGCACGAGGTAGTGGATACGTTATATCTGATGGAACACGGATCGGAAGCCGTAAAGCGCACCGTGGCCGACCTGACCACGAACCGTTACGAGGCCAGTAAACATTGGAGTGACAAATATCATATTTACTTTCCACACGAGCGCGAGATCGTTCAGAATGCTGCCTATACCAACGTATTGCGTCTCAAATTTCGCATCATTCAAAAGCTGATGGAAGAAAACCTTCGCGACATGAAGCAGGCCGGGAGCACGGGAGACGACGCCGATATGGAGAGATATTTTACAATCCACGAGCAACTGAAAGGGGCGGAAAAAGAAATAGCCTCAATCCTGGGAATCGTGATCTCAAAGTAGAGGAGGCCTCATTGAACCAGGAGGAACCAAAAAATTGTTAACAGTTGACCCAATCCTAATAAAAAATAGTAATATCGTAACGCATGAATGAAATAAAACTGGATACCATCGAAGATGCGATCGAGGAGATCAAGAACGGAAAGGTGATCATCGTGGTAGATGATGAGGATCGCGAGAACGAAGGTGATTTTATCTGCGCTGCAGAATGTATAACTCCCGAGATCGTGAATTTTATGGCCACACACGGCCGTGGACTGATCTGTGCGCCACTGATCGAAGATCGTTGTGATGAATTAAGCCTTGAATTGATGGTAGGCAAAAATACAGCAACGTTCGAAACACCTTTCACGGTTTCGGTAGATCTCATCGGTCATGGTTGTACCACTGGCATTTCAGCGCATGACCGTTTTAAAACCATTCGTGCGTTGGCCGATCCTGAAACCAAACCTGAAGAACTGGGTAAACCCGGACATATTTTTCCGCTGCGTGCCAAACGGGGTGGTGTGCTGCGAAGAGCCGGGCACACCGAAGCTGCTATTGATTTTGCCAGACTGGCTGGATTTAAACCTGCCGGCGTATTGGTGGAGATCATGAATGAAGATGGAACCATGGCGCGTCTTCCGAACCTCAAGATGGTGGCTGAACGTTTTAATCTCAAACTGGTTTCTATCAAAGACCTGATCGAATATAGGCTCAAGAAGGAGTCACTGATCAACCGCCAGGTCGAAGTGGATATGCCCACATCCTTTGGTCATTTTAAAATGATCGCCTACGAGCAAACCAACACCCAGGAAGTTCATCTGGCATTGGTAAAGGGTACGTGGGAAAAAGACGAACCCGTGCTGGTTCGTGTACACTCTTCGTGCGTTACCGGCGACATCTTCGGATCTTGCCGCTGCGATTGCGGGTCACAGCTGCACCACGCCATGGAAATGGTAGAACGCGAGGGAAAAGGTGTGGTGCTGTACATGAAGCAGGAGGGACGCGGCATCGGTTTGCTTAACAAGCTGCGGGCGTATAAACTTCAGGAAGAGGGTTGGGACACGGTAGAGGCCAATACGCAGCTCGGATTTGATATGGACGAACGCGACTATGGCGTGGGTGCGCAGATTCTTCGCGATCTTCACGTCACCAAGATCAAGTTGATGACCAACAATCCCAAGAAGCGCGTGGGCTTGATGGGCTATGGCCTGGAGATCGTAGACAACGTGCCAATAGAGATCTCGCCAAATCCGCACAACGAAAAGTATTTATTGACCAAACGTGATAAATTAGGACATACGATTTTACGGAATAAGAATAAATAGAGACAAATCCTCGTTATAGTGCATGTTGTAGGACTTTCTGCGGCTTGGAAATATTGGATAAGTGCCTGTGCCTTTATTCTGGTATCGGTCGTGGCTTCGGCGCAGACCTGGCCTTTCGAGCTATGGCATGAAGGCAAGATTGTTCGGGTGGAGGGCGACACCCTAAAGGGGCTGGTAAAATATGACCTGCAGCAGGATCTTGTTCAATACAGCCTTCACGACAAGAATGTTGTGGTGTACACAGCCCGCAAGGTATT
>JBMOKS010000606.1:0-7118 GCA_049324355.1 Bacteroidota bacterium | reverse complement strand
ACCTCTCGACACATTGTCGTCGCACAAACTTTTTGTCGAGTCTATCAAGGATTCTCAGCTACAAAACATTTGCCTATGCAGTCCGGATTTTGGTGGCATTAAACGACTGAAGGCGTATAAACAAATTATCGATGCCGACATTGCGGTGATCAACAAAGAAAGATTGAAACCGAACCAGGTTGCCCACATGGAGATTATTGGTGACGTAAAAGGTAAAAATGTGATCATCATCGACGACCTTGTAGACACCGCCGGCACGCTTTGTAAGGCGGCAGACCTGCTCATTAAAGAAGGAGCTGCTTCGGTGCAGGCTTATTGTACACACGGTGTATTAAGTGGAAATGCTATCGATAACATTCAAAAGTCACACCTCAAACACATTTGCATCTCTGATACTGTGCGCGACGACCTCACCGATCACAAGATCAAGATCGTAAGCTGTGCGCCATTGCTGGCCAAGGCGATCGAGAACCTGATCAACAACAAGAGCTTAAGTCAATTATGATCATCAAAGCGATAAAAAAATGTATGTCCGATGCTCACCAGAAAAAATGGAACAAAACTTATTGGGCTTTCGACATTCATGGCACCATTCTTAAACCCACGTTTCAAACTGGTGTCATGTCTACAGAATTTTACCCGTTTGCCAAAGAAGCTATGCAAGTGATCACGAGAAGAGAGGATATCGTTCGGGTGTTGTATACTTGTTCTTATCCCGAGGAGATCGTAGAATATGTGAAATTTTTCAAAAGTCACGGCATCCACTTCGATCACGTTAATAAAAACCCCGACGTTTGTGCCGGAGCATACGGCTACTACGACCACAAATTCTACTTCAACGTACTATTCGAAGACAAAGCCGGCTTCGACCCACTGACCGATTGGAAGATGGTTTTCGACTTCCTTAGTGCATCCTAGCGTCTTAGCGCTCCTTGACAAAACGAAATCTTACTATGACCGCGCAAAATTGACGTGTAATACAAATTGACATGAGCAACGTAAAATATGAAAATGTCAAAAGTTGTTTCCTGGGCCTTGCAATAGGCGATGCCCTCGGCGTGCCAGTAGAATTCAGAAGCCGGTCGTTTCTAAAAGACAACCCCATCAAAGAAATGACGGGCTACGGAGCATGGAACCAAGTGCCTGGAACGTGGTCGGACGACAGCTCTCTTACGTTTTGCTTGGCTGAATCGCTGGCGGATGGATACGACCCCGACGACATCGGAAAAAAATTCGTAGCCTGGTTTCAAACAGGCTACTGGGGTGCACATCACAAATTGTTCGACGTCGGCGGAACTACCATGGAGGCGCTCTCACGATTAAGAAATGGTGAGGACCCCCGATTCTCGGGTGAATTAGAAGAAGGCTCGAATGGCAACGGTTCGCTGATGAGGATTGCACCTGCAGCCATTTATTTTCATGATCTTTCAATCAACGATTTTTATCAACGCATCCGGGAAGTATCGGCCATCACTCACGCTCACTTTCGCTCGGTATTCGCCTGCTTCCTTTATTCTAAATACATGGCTGCCTTGTTCTGCGGACAGGATAAAATGCAGGCATTCGAAAAAAGCATGGGGGAAGTAAAAGACTTCGCCGAAATGAATGAGTTCAACAAAGAAGAAATCAAACGATTTGACAGACTTCTGAATGGCAAAATTCCTCACGACGAAGAAGATTCTATTCAAAGTTTTGGCTACGTAATGCACACACTGGAGGCGAGCATCTGGTGTTTTCTGACAACCGATTCGTTTTACGACGCTGTGCTAAAAGCTGTGAATTTAGGTGGCGACACCGACACCACGGGCTGTGTGACTGGCGCTCTGGCCGGATTGTATTATGGCGAGGAATCTTTGCCCTCAGAGTGGACCAAACGACTGGCACGCGAAAAAGATATCATAAAATTGGCCGAAAACTTTACAGATTCGATGAAGAAGAGGATATTACAATAAGTAAAAACCTCAACGATGTACTTGCTATTTCCCGGACGTCATCAGCTGCTTACCAATTTTCAGTTTGAATATCTTCATTCGATCATTTATAAAGGCCTGAACCAGTTCAAGGATATCGACGGTAAAAAGCTGGAGGCCAACGAAAAGGTTAAAGCAATCATCTTCGCGGTTACTTCGGCCAACCACAGCAACACGCGGAGAAATCCGTTACCATTTTACTTGCGGGCGCTTGCGCTGCAGGAGTTTTCACGCGAACTCAGCATCCCCGCTTATATTTATGGAGTGGACGACGTCGGGAATTTGCCGTCATTTGCAAGCTACACATTGAAAAGAGTCCGTCATGAAAGCGAAGGACTTTTTGACCTCACCCCGGCGAATTGCATCGTCATTTGTTCCACGCCCGTGTTGACGATGTATGAGGAGCTCGGGTTTAGAATTCTCCCTGCCGAATTGGCCGACCGGATATCGTGGTCGTATCAATGCCCATTGCCGTGGGACCTCGTGGAAAATATTGCCAGTCAAGATGCCTGGAACAGTACACCTGAAATTCTTCAGAATATTCATCCCTCCTCGCGCGATCTTTGGGAAAAATATCGGCTGGGAGAAAAGGTAAAGTTGCTGTTCAGAGACACGATGATCAGCGAAGATGGCGACATTACTACCACCCGCGACTACAACACCTACGTGCGACAGATGGATGAGATCGCCGAGTTGAAATATTCGGAGACCGCATCTTACGTGAGGCCCGGTCGTGTAGGAGACATTGGCTGCGCCGTGGGATCATGGATAAAATTGGCCTGTCACGACGACCGTTTTCGTGAATCGGATTTTTATGGAATAGAGGTGGCGCGACATCTGTTTGATATCTGCCACCAGCGTAAGCACAATGGGGAGTTTGCCAACCCGTTTGTATTCTTTTCCCAACGCAATGCGGTAACGGGTTTGGTGTTCGATGCCGATTCTATGAATACAATTCACACCTCGTCGCTCACACACGAGATTGAATCGTACGGGAGTCGCCATGAATTGCTGCAGTTTATTCGAAACCGGTACCAGGAGTTAACGAACGGAGGGATTTGGATCAACCGGGATGTCGTAGGCCCATACGACAAAGAGAAAATAGTTTTAATGAAGCTCAACAAGTTCGACGGCCGCAACGACGACTTCGATAAAACTTTCGAGCAGCGCGAAGAACTCAAAGAATATTTACATGGACTTTCAACTTACGGCAGATTTTTGCGTTTTGCCCAGGATTTCAGAAAAAAAGAAGGATATAAGCTTCATTACAAAAAAATCACGATTCACGACGCCGAATACATCGAGATCAAACTCAAAGACGCCTGCGAGTTTATGAGCCGCAAAGATTATATCGACAACTGGCAAAGTGAAATGCACGAAACCTTCTGCTTCTGGGATTTTAACGAATGGAAACAAAATCTTGAGCTTGCCGGATTTACGATAGCGCCCGACTCCAAAGCCTATACAAATGAGTGGATCGTTACGCATCGTTTGAAAGACAAAGTCGAATTGTTTGAGAACAACGGCAACGGCTTAACGAAACTAGAGTACCCGGTTACAAACATGATCTTGTTGGGAGAAAAACGATGAACGAACACCTCCAAAAGCTTCGTGCGCTGATCCATACCATTCAGCCGTTGCCCGACAACGATTGGAACGCAATGTCAGCAATCTGGAGTCCGTTCTCGGCTAAAAGAAAGGAAATATTAACCCGCGCCGGAGAAACTGAGAAATACCTCTACTTCGTGCTTGACGGCGTGCAGCGTGTTTACTTCGAAGACGACCAGTCTCACGAAGCAACCATTGTGTTCACCTATCCGCCTTCTTTTTCGGGTGTTTTGGATTCAATGCTCATGCATCAACCATCACGATATAATTTTGAAACCCTCACGCCCTCTGAATTTCTGAGAACGCCCATCGCTACACTGCTTCGCCTTGCCGACAATCATCTGCAGATCGCGAAGATGATGCAAACAGGGCTGATCGGCACACTTTCCGGCGTATTGTCGCGCATGGTCGAACTGCAAAGTTTTAGCGCCGAAGAAAGATTCCGTAATCTACTTAAACGCAGCCCTCACATTTTACAATTGGTGCCGCACAAATATCTGGCTAATTATATAGGCGTGGACGCCTCGAACTTCAGTAAAATGATCAACAAGATCAAGATCTGATTTACCCGTTGCCGAAGACTCACAATGTTCGAAGTTCTTTTAGCGTCGTTTTTAGCCAGGTCTTTATAGATCTCAGCTGCTTTACGCTTATCCCCTTTTAGCAGGTACTCATTTGCCTGCTGTATATCCTGACGCTCTTGAGCGTGTACAAGGAAAGGCAGGTTTGAGAGGGTAGTTTAGCTCAGCATTTATTTGTGCATAGAATGCGATGCATTGAAGTCCGGAGGATTGATATCATTATTATAGATAAACAGTTTCCTTACCTTAACCCTGGAGGGGTGGCATTTTTACTCGCACACTCAAGTTGCTATAAAATTTGAAAGTTGTTGGTAAATACCAAGAATCCTGAAAAATCCGAGCCGTAATTTTGCATTGCAAACAATGAACCGGATGAACGCCACAGCCAACGACGACCTTATCGACAAACTGGAACAACGGGTAGAAAAGCATTTACAGGAAGCTATAGCTACTTTCCAGAATCTTGATACAACCGTTTTGTTAAAGCCATCGGCAACCGGGGGGTGGAGCATAGCCCAATGCCTGGAGCATCTCAATCGCTACGGACAGTATTACTTGCCGGAAGTAAAGGAGCGATTAGAGCGCCAAACGGATAGCCACGTTAACAACGGCATTTTTAAAAGCACCTGGCTCGGGAGTTATTTCACAAAAATGATGGAGCCCGAAACCGGCAAAAGAAAACTTCCGGCTTTTAAAGAATACAAACCGCCGAGAGATCTCGACGCCCACAACATCGTGAGCGAATTCATAACGCAACAAGAAACAATGTTGAAACTCCTGCGCGCCGCGCGACATGCCAACCTCAATGTTCGCGTACCCATTTCCATCAGCCGCTGGATCCGCCTAAAACTCGGCGACGTACTTCAATTCGTCATCGCCCACAATGAACGCCACATCAAGCAAGCGAAAAGAAATCTGTGAGAATGAATGACGAATTAAAATGCGGTACCAGTGGATTCCCGGTGCCTATTGACTAATACCAGTTATCTATCATGATGCCCCGTAAGCCGTGCGGCCCTTAAATCGGAACGCTATATCCAACCTTAACCTTGTCCATCACCACATGCGTATAAAAGTGCTTCACGTTGGCATTGTCGAGCAGCCATTTCTGCGTGAACGCCTCATAGTGTTGCATGGTGGGTGTATTTACGACGAGCACAAAATCGAAACTGCCCGTTACGTAGTAACATTGCATCACTTCGCTGCATTGCAGCATTAAGGATTTGAATTTGTCAAGTCCTACAGAGTTGCCTTTTTCTAAAGCAACTTCAACGATGCACATAATATCCATTCCGGCGACTGACGGCGAGATGATAGAGACATCGGCTTCGATGATCTTTTCGTCGCGCAGGCGTTTAAGCCGGCGTTGAACGGCCGAAGGGCTCAGGCCGACTTGTTCTGCAAGCTCGTCAGATGTGAGCCGGTTATTGTTTTGTAGCAACCGGAGAATTTTTTTATCGAATTGATCCAGCGTCATGCGGCATTTACCCGTTAGAGCATCAAAAATACTTTAAAAAGTCTTTATGCGATCGTATTTGCATAATTCCTGCATAGGTGCGCCGCTAGTTTTGTGTTTTAATCTTAATCAACACGCAATGAAATCAATAGCATCGCCAACTGCACCAAAAGCCATCGGCCCCTACGCTCACGCCATTCGGACCGGCAACCTGGTGTATTGTTCCGGACAAACTCCGCTCGATCCCCACACCATGCAAATAGAAAGCCCGGATATCGAGGCACAGACAGAACGTGTGCTGCGAAATCTGGAAATCGTTTTAAGTACCTTAGACCTGACGCTAGCCGATGTGGTGAAAACCAACGTGTACCTGGCCGATATGGATCTTTTTTCAAAAATGAACGCCGTCTATGCCAAAATGTTCGGCGAACATTGTCCAGCGAGAACTACTGTAGCAGTAAAGGGTTTACCTTATCATGCGCTGGTAGAAATAGAATGTATAGCAGAAATCAACTCATAAGTAAAGTTAATAACACATGGAGACTCAAAAACAAGCAATGATCAACGATCTGTTCACACCCGAAGAAATTCAGGCCTTTAGAAACGACACCGACGGATGTGCAAATGTAGTGCACCTAAACAATGCCGGCGCTGGTTTAATGCCCAAGCCGGTTGCACAGTCCATTGTCGATCATATTAAGCTGGAGGCTAACATCGGCGGCTATGAAGCTGCGGCTTTCCGGGCGAAAGAAGTGAAGGAGTGTTATGCGCAAGCAGCCCGGCTTATTAATAGCAAGCCAGCCAACATTGCTTTTACGAACAGCGCCACCGATTCTTATACCCGCGCGTTGTCATCCATTCCGTTCAACGCTGGTGATGTAATTTTGACAAGCAAAGACGATTTTATTTCAAACCAGATCCAGTTCCTTTCGTGCCAGAAAAGATTTGGAGTTAAAATAGTGCATGCAGAAAATGCACCCATAGGAGGTGTTGACCTTGCTGATCTGGAGCTGAAAATGAAAACCTTGCGCCCGCGCTTGCTGGCCGTCACTCATATACCAACCAATTCAGGACTCGTGCAGCCCGTGAAGGAGATCGGTGAAATTGCAAGTCGCTACCATGATACCTGGTACATTCTCGACGCGTGCCAATCGGTTGGTCAAATGAAACTAAATGTACAGGAGCTAAAATGTGATTTCCTTAGTGTAACATGTCGTAAATTTTTGAGAGGCCCGCGAGGCACTGGCTTCCTTTATATTTCTGATAAAGTCTTGAGCCATGGACTCGAGCCATTATTTATCGACATGCGAGGCGCAGCCTGGCTGGAAAAGGATGTCTACAAACAAAGTGACACGGCCATGAGGTTTGAGGATTGGGAATTTGCATACGCGCTCGTGCTGGGCACAGGTGCAGCCGTTGATTACTGCCTGCGAGTAGGCGAAGATAGAATATGGCACCGCGTGAAAAACTTGTCAACCTACCTGCGAAACGAATTGTCTACAC
>JBMOKS010000605.1:0-7126 GCA_049324355.1 Bacteroidota bacterium | reverse complement strand
GGTTCGTTTTAATTTCTCTTCCGCCTCCTTGCGGGTATTGATCTCCTCGTTTAATGCCTTGGTGCGGAACTGAACACTGGCTTCGAGTGTCTCATTAAACTCAAGCAGCTTGCGCTGTGCTTCCATACGTTCTTTGACCGTCGCCGCGAGCGCGATAGTGGAAATGCTCATCACACCAATAAAAATCTGCAGCAAAACAATGGAATGATAAGGTTCGGCCATCACAAAAGGCCCGATTCCTTTTACGGTAAAATAAACGGACAACAACGACACAATAAGCACCCCCGAAACCGCCACGATCAGCTCAAAGCGGAATGCCAGCCACAGCAAAAAAGGAAGGATCATAAATGGCACCGCGCGCATGATCGGCGCATTGAAATAATCGATCCGCATCAGATAAAATATCACGCTGGTACACAACAGAAAGAATCCGATCTCCAATGCTTTCTCAGCCGAAAACTTAAGCTGATGACTTTGCGACCATGACAAAATAAAGGGCGCAAAAAGCAAGATACCCACAACGTTACCGGCCCACCACGAGAATAAAGTTTTTACAACCTCGGTTTGTATGATCACCGCGTTCGTGTAAAGGCCCAGTGTACCAATGAAGGCCCCGATCAAACCCATGAGCAGTGAAACAAAGAGAAACCGAAAAGCATTGACGGCACTCCTGAAAGGATAGTCGTCGCGAATCCATTTTTTCACCAGAAAATTTCCGGTGACAGCTTCCAGGGTGTTGCCAATGGCAATGCAGCTGGAAATAGCTATGATGGTCTGGGGCGGTAATGTTGGATTATTCCAGTATGCCATGAGATTGGCCACAAGAGCGCCTATGGTTATGCCGGGCCAGGCAGAACGACCCAATAGAACGATCAGTGCAAAAGCTATCCCCGATGGAGGCCAGATAGGGAGCGCCGTTGTACTGCTAAACGCCAGAAAATAACCGAGGCAAGCAGAGGCATAAAAGATAATCGCTACTAGAATAATCTTCACATCGTGGTTATTCTTAAGCAGAAGTTTAATCTTCATAATTAATTATCTCATTATCAAATAAATATCAACAAAGCCACTGAAAAACCTAGCTTTCTCCCCCTTAGCCGGTTTTTAAGCAGCCATAAGGTAGATTTGGCCGGTCGAACGATCTCACAGAGACACACGCTTCGACTTAAATCTTCACTCAGGTTGATTTTAGTCAATAGGTCCAATGGTCACCAGGCATTGTCCTAATTCTATGTCAAGTCTAAAACATCATCTTATACATGGACGTGACATTTTTGAGAGGTTCGTTGCTTGAAACCTGCGAGTCTCGAGCCATGAGCAGCGAGTTTTTTCTCGTGGCCCGAACCTGGCAGCTCGCGGGCCGTCTGAATCGACGCAAAAGCGGACTATATATTTCTGATCAGTTGTTGTGGTAAGGTTAAAGAATCGGGAACGAGGACACAGGTTAACCAGGAACTTTGAACCCAGAACTAGGAACCTTAAAGGTTGAACAATTATATTTAGCCCATGGACCTCACGATACTTTTTTCACCCATCGAGGAAAGTCTGTACAGCAACATCACATCGCCGTCCAGCTTTTTTAAAAATATCAGGGTATTTGCCGATAAAATGCCCGACTACAAAGACGCCCACATCGCCCTTATAGGCATCAAAGAAGGACGAGGAAGCCTTTCGAACGAAGGTGCGGCTCAGGGACCGGACGAGATCCGAAAAAAACTTTATAACCTCAAAAGAGGTACCGGCTCCTACAGGATAGTAGACCTCGGAAATCTCAACGTAGGCCACGACCTGGATGAGACCCATGTACGCATCAGCGAAGTGTGTCGCATATTGCTCGAGAATAATGTGTTGCCTCTGATCATCGGTGGCTCACATGACCTGGATTACGGTCAATATTGCGCTTACGAAACTTTGGAAAAACTGGTAAGCTTTCTTAATGTTGATGCGTTTCTCGACCTGGAAGAAAAAAAGGAATCGACTCCCGCCAGGCATCATATACATAAACTATTATTACACGAGCCCAATTATTTATTCAGCTATACACACCTCGCCTACCAGAGCTACCTGATCGATCCGTATGCGGTTTCGATCCTTGAAAAGCTGTACTTCGAGGCCTTTCGCGTTGGTCAACTACGCTCGAACCTGCAGGAGGCGGAGCCTACCATTCGCAATGCCGACCTATTATCGTTTGACATTACGGCGATCCGGTCATCTGACGCGCCGGGCAACGTCAATGCGCAGCCCTTCGGTCTCACGGGCGAAGAAGCCTGCCAGATCTGCTGGTATGCCGGACAAAACGAAAAGCTCAGCTCCGTGGGATTTTATGAATACAATCCTCAATACGACGATGAGCACAAAAAAACTGCTGCTGTTGTGGCAACGATGATCTGGTATTTTGTAGAAGGTTATTATCACCGCAAAAACGAACAGAATTTCAGAAGCAATGATTTTCTTAAATACACCGTATCGATGCCGGTAGAGCCTGAAGCCATTTCGTTCTACAAAAGTAAATTCAGCGAAAAGTGGTGGATGGAAGTCCCCTATCCGAGTGGCGTGGAGCGCTACTCCAGAAACAGCATTGTTCCTTGCAGCTACAACGACTATCAAACGGCTACCAAAGGCGAGGTGCCCGAAAGGTATATTAGTACGCTGGCGAAATTGATTTAAAGCAGAAAGTTTAAAGCACAAAGTAAAAAGCCTGAAGTCTCCTTCACTACGCTTTTTGCTTTGTGCTTTAAACTTCTATTTTATGCTTCTCAAAGAACGTTGTTCAATTGTTCTTTGATCTTCTCCAACTCCTCCTTCATCACGACAACACATTTCTGAATTTCCGCATCGTTCGATTTTGACCCGATGGTGTTGATCTCTCGACCGATCTCCTGCGCGATGAAACCCAGTTTTTTACCGTTTGACTGTGGCTCCTGGAGCGTCTTGAGGAAGTAGTCGATGTGCGACTTTAATCTTACTTTTTCTTCGTTGATATCGAGCTTTTCGATGTAAAAAATAATTTCTTGTTCAAGGCGGTTTACATCAAAGCCCTGCTCGCCGAAAAAGGTCTGAACGTTGGTGCGAAGTCTTTCGCGAATCCGGTCCACGCGCTTGGGGTCTATCTCTTTTACTTTTTCAAGGCTCGCCTCTATTTCCCTGCAGCAATCTTTAAGCATCATCTCCAATACTTTGCCTTCGCTATGCCGGAAGTCGTTGCACTTTCGGATGGCCTCCGTGAGATGGTTTTTTACCTTCAGCCATTCTTCGTCAGTGGTATCGTCGCCAAGCGAATTTTGAATCACATCGGGTGAATTCAGCGCTAGCTCAAATATTCTCTCATAGGGCGCATAGACTTTATCTGCCAGCCTTTTAAGCTCGAGATAATACGCCGTAAACAGAGTTTCATTATAGGTTTGTTTGACCGAGGCATCAGCCTGGCGTTGGTATTCTATTACAACCGAAACTTTTCCGCGCTCTAACGAGTCGCTGATCAGATTTCTGACCTCCAGCTCTTTGTCGGAAAACGATTTGGGCAACCTCAGGTTAAGATCCAGAAACTTGGAGTTCAGGCTTTTGACTTCAATATTGATCTGAGCCTTTCCATCGTCTTGCGCGGCCATACCGAAGCCGGTCATTGATTTTATCATGTTGCAACGTTACGTTCCGTTGCAAGATCGACAAATGTTTTGGAATTTTTTAGAAATCGAATCCGAGTGTTAGGAAGCCGCGTGGTTTCCCCACCTCATAGTTTTCTACAGGCCACGCGAAATCGAATCGAACGTAGTAGCTAAATACAACAGTACGCACGCCCAATCCATAACTGTACAGCCATGGATTGAGATAATTTTTGATCTGCGCCTGGAATGGGCCATTTTTGATCACATTGTAGCTTACACTGGTTTCTGACGTGAATGGGGGCTCACCCGACCAACTGGTGCCAATATCATAAAAAGCGGTGAACTGTAAATTGCGAAAGAAGTTTGACGCAATCGGTCCATTGGTCAATGCCCTCACCAGCGGCACGCGAAGTTCGGCGTTAAATACCATCACACTGTTGCCGAAGAGTGTAGCATAATCAAAGCCGCGCAGGTTGGTCGCATATTCTACAAAAAGGATATCCTGATTCTCGGTGAGCTTGCCATTGGAGTCTCTGATGCCTAATGGATTTTGTTGTCCTTCGCTGGTCACCCCATCGAGATGGGTTTTGTTGAACAACCAGTTGTCCATGCCACCGAGCAAAAATTTCTTGGGCGAGTTACCGAAGAATGTGCCCGCATAACCTCTTACGGCAAATACAATTTCGCGGTAGATCTTCTGATAATGTCTTACATCGATAGAGGCACGACTGAAGCTCAACGCCGAGTTATCAAGACCCTGGTAGTGCGAGAAACTGATCTTGCCACGGGTACCTTCCAGTAAGTTCATACCGGTGCTCACGGAGTTGTCGTATACGATCTCCGATTTTACACCGCCATAATAGTGATTGGTGGGTGTAGCTTCGGGCGGTCTCTGCGGAAAAGGTTCTTCACCCAGGCCTACAGAATTTGTAATGACGGCGAACGGATTTACAGTCACTCTTACACGGTCGTTGATCGGCAATGCTGCACCCACTTCAAGTTTATGAAGTGTATATTTAAAAACTTTGTTATTGGTGTAAGGATCCCAACGAATAGCCTTACGATCAAAACGGATGCTAAAATCCATGAACGACGGCAGGTATTGAAATTCAGCAAACACATCGCCCTGACGAAGATCGAGGGTAGACATGATTCCCCCGTGAAATCGATAGTTCTCCAGCATATCGTTCATCTGGGTCTCCAACAAAACGCCGAGGCCTCGCATCGGATCAATGACAAGCGAGGTCACCAAATTATCGGCACTGAATTTTGATTCATACGGGAACGGGCCGGTAATGCGGCTCTTTTCTCTCGCCTTCATATACCGTGTAAGAAATGACTCACTGGGTTGATTTTGCTTTACCGCCTCATCTTCAAACTTGTAGTTATCGGTGCTTACTGCCTCTTCTTTCTTTTTGGTGTCCTCAAACTGGTAGTTATCAGTGTTCACCACGTTATCTCCTTTTTTCACCGTGTCGGCTGGCACATTGATGGGCTCTGTTCTGGCCCTCAGGGAATCGGCCGGCTGATCGGGAACGGAGTCTTTTTGTTGTCCCTCCTTCAGCCTCGCATTAAGCAGGTCTTTAATACTCATGTTCTTGTTTTCTTCCTGCTTTCGACGTTCGCGAATAACCCTCGCTTGTTGCAGCTCCTTACGCCGCGTGGCCGGTGTGAAAATCTGTTTGTTGATATTGAAATCGCGATTTACAAAGATGTTTTGTCTCAATCGCTTGTGGGTAACCAACGCCAGCATGTTGTTGCTAAAGTTAAGGTCGTATTCTTTGATGCTCGACGAGTAGTTGGTGACCTGCGAGTAGATTCCGGTGGCGCGGTTATATTTAAAAAGATTTACAATACCACGCTGGTCGCTGAGGTAATAAAAATTATTGTCATCCATGGCGATCGGCGCCACATCCTTACTCAGCGTGTTGGTCAATCTCTTAAGAATGTTTTTGGTGGTGTCGAGGTCAAAAACAAAGAGGTTGTAGTTTTCACTGGTTTGAATGAATTCTGTATTCTTTAACGTTCTCAATGAATCGCTCATGCGATTGGAACTGAATACGATACGGTTGGACCCCGGGATGAAGCTGGGGTCGAGGTCATCGAAAATATCGTTGGTCAATCTCCTCACACGATCTCTTCTTGAAGAAAGCAGGAAGAGGTCGTTTCGGCCTTCGAAATCGGCGCTGAGCACGGCAAGCCTTCCGTTGCCGGAGAAGTTCAGGCTACGAATATTGCTAAAGCGATCCAATTCGCGCGGAAGCTTCGACTTCGTGCTCAAATCATAAAGCCAAAAAACATAATCACCGCGCTTTAAGCCGATAACGCCCAATGTATTCGCGTCGGCCCAGCTGATCAGTGGCAATTTGTAATCCACGCGTTGGTTGATCACTTTGCTTCCGCCGGAGATGATCGTTTTCTCCTTGCCGTTCGCAATAGACCGAACTTTAACGATGTAACGACCGCGGTCATTTTCAGCGTAAGCGATGTATTGTCCATCGGGACTGATCTTCACCGTGGTGTATACGGTTGTCTTATTCTGTTGCTTCGTAAACTGAGTGGAATCTTCGGGCAACACATATGATTGGCTGGTGCGCGCCTCCATCTCGGCGTAGTATTTATGCCACTCCGCCATCAGTTGACGGAAGCTTACACCGAGCGTAATGAGTACACTTTTTTCTTCGTTGCGTGTAATGCGCGTGTAATTGAGAATATTTCCAACGCTGCTCTTGCCATATTTCTCCGCAATAAAATTCCAGACGGATTGGCCGGCGAAGGCGGCTTCCTTTCCTTCCAGCTTCGAGATCTTTCTGCCTTTACGCGTTCGCATCAACATACGGATGTAATCATCCATCTCGGCACTCCAGCCTTTGGCCACGTACAGCGAAGCGCCGTCTACGAACCAGTCCGGCAGGTTCATCAGGATGGAACTTTGAAATATATCTTTCAAACTTCCACCAAACATCATCTCATTGACCATGAGCTCGGATATCTTAAACAGCAACTCTTCTTTAAATTCTTGTCCGGTGCCCAGGTTGGCTACCTCTACATAGGGTTTGATAAATTCAGTTTCTCCATTTACCGTAAATACGGTGCGATTTAACCCTACATTGCTTTGGCGCAGGTCGGCGAGTGAATTGTATAAAAAAACTTTGGTCTTGAAGTAGGGCGGATATCCGATAAGGTCGGTGATGCGGTCGAATTCGGCTTCGAGAAATTCGAGGGCATTTTGGGCTACGCCTTTGCGGGCGTCGTAGTAATACACATCAAAGTTCTCACCGCTCAGATATTGCCAGTTAAATTGGCGGTATTGTATCCTGTTCTTTCCGAAAGTTTCGGGTATGTACTGGGCCTTTGCTTCCATTCCAACAACCCATACCAAGATCGCAATAGCTAAAATTCCTCTTCTCAAAGCCATATTATTTTTGGGGAATTCAATATAATAATTTATAACGAGTAACGTCCACCTCTTTGTTTACCGGTACATTATTTTCCATCTGGCGGACTAAAATTTCCGAAAA
>JBMOKS010000604.1:3575-7147 GCA_049324355.1 Bacteroidota bacterium | reverse complement strand
GTTTTTGGCCCGATCCAAAAACTTAGGCAAAACTGAATTTTTTTCTGTTGATATTAGTCATGTAGATGTAGCTGCAAATACGGTGACCGTTCAACAACAAACACATTTTATCAAAGCCCAAGCGGCAGAATTGGGTTTCTCGTTCTGCGGGATATCTAAAGCGGCATTTCTGGAAGAGGAAGCGCCACAGCTCGAACAGTGGCTGAAGCGCGGATACCAGGGTAAAATGAGCTACCTCGAAAATCATTTCGACAAACGCCTGGATCCGACGTTGCTGGTGCCAGGGGCAAAATCAATTGTGAGCCTGGTCTACAATTATTATCCAAAAGAAGACCTTGGTCGTAACAGTGAATTAAAAATCGCCAAGTATGCTTATGGCGAAGATTATCACGTTGTGGTAAAAGATAAACTCAAGATTTTTCTTCGCCTCATACAAGAGCAAATCGGTGAAGTGAACGGCCGTGCGTTTGTAGACTCCGCGCCCGTGATGGAACGTGCTTGGGCTAAACGCAGCGGGCTGGGGTGGATCGGAAAAAATAGCTTGCTGCTGAACAGAAGCATCGGCAGCTTTTTCTTTCTCGCCGAACTGATCATCGATCTTGAATTGGAATACGACGGGCCCGTAAAAGATTATTGCGGCACATGCACAGCCTGCATGGATGCCTGCCCCACAGAAGCTATTCCTGAACCCTATGTGGTCGATGGCAGCAAGTGCATCAGTTATTTTACAATCGAATTGAAAGACCAGATCCCGACCGATGTAAAAGATAAATTCAACAATTGGATCTTCGGATGCGACATTTGTCAGGATGTTTGTCCGTGGAACAGTTTTTCAAAACCACATCAGGAACAAAGGTTTGAGCCGAAACAGGAATTGAAAGAAATGACAACAGCACAATGGAAAGAAATTACGGAAGAAGTTTTCATCAGGATGTTCAAAGATTCGCCTGTTCAGCGCACCAAACTCGAAGGCTTAAAACGGAATATTAAATTTATCTCCTAGCGCGAGCGTCCCGCGCGTGCTCCCAACTCCCGGAGCGTCCGCTCCAAACCAGTGCGCAAAGACTGAAAGTCACGTATGACTCTGGTTCGATCAGGACGCTCCAACCCGTCTAGATAAAGATTAAATCAATAAGCCCTTTCGCTACTCCAGCGTAATCCTTGGCGCTGCTATGAGGCCAAGCTTCAGGCAGGTCAACAAAACCTGCCTTCACAGGATCAAGATGGATATACTCCAATCTCTGCTCTATCATATCGTTTGTGGAAAGTTCAATCGCGTGACTATTCTGTTGCCGGAACTGGAAATCGATATTGGCGCTATTGAACTGTTGTCGTTTATTACCATCAAGAAAGAGAGCGATAAAAAAGGGTGGAACGGGATCTGGAGTGATGAGCATTCCAGCGTTGTACATCATTCTCAACATCCACTTCCTTCTGCTTTCGTGAATACGATTGGTGTCTTCCAAAACCTTGCGAATGCTTCGTGAAGTAAAACTTTTCAGGTCCCTTATGATGTGTTGAATTTGCGGTTCGCCGCGGCGGCCGATGATCATGTGAATGTGGCTGGGCATGATACAATACGCATATACTTCAAGACCTTTGCTGTTTTGGCAATATCGACCGCTGTCGATGAAAATACTTCGGTATTCGTCGCGAATGAATACATCGATCCAGCCGATGACAATGAAAGTTACGAAGTAAGGTTATCCTGGCTACAGACCTTGTATTTCCTACTCATTTTTTTCTCTCGCGCGGTTAAGCGGACGCCTCATTGTTGTTAGGCGCGAGCGAGACGCTCGAACCAGCGTAAGAAAATAATTTGAGGAGAATTATTATTTCAGCGATGATCCTTCCAGTCGTTGAAATAAATTGATGTCTATGATCTCATAAAATGTGGGCACGAACAATAAATAAAATACACCCCGTCTGAGATCAATTTTTATTTCTTCTTCTATGAAGATGATCAGCGGAATAAAGATCATGATGTTGATCAAAATAAAGATAATCGCCGTAGATAAAAGCTGAAATTGTGTCGGAAATTTCCGATGCACTTTGTTGCAAGCCCAGACTGAAAACAAGAGAAACGCCAGGCTCAATATGGTATTCAGCACAGCGCTGTTCCAGATATATCGCTCTTCCAGCATCATTTTTATCATGTTGGCGTGTATCTCTATACCAAACATATCGGGCATGCTTCGTCCGGCATAGCGCTCATTAAGCGGCGTATAAAACCTGCTTTCATAACCCAGGTTGTTTACATCGCCGAGGTATCCCAACAAGACTATTTTGTTCCTGATCAGACTGGGGTCGAAGTTATCGGTTAAAACTTCATTGTAGTCTAAGGAGGCAAAGGTGTTAATAGAGGCTCCTTCGTCGAGCCAGGGTTTATTGGCGTAGCCGAAGAAGTTGATTGGTTCCAGGGAGCCATTCTCGACGTTGTGCAGCAGTTTCAGACTGTCGTGGTGCTTTACGATCTGATAAGCAAAAGGCCATTGCTTTCGGTTTCGTACTTCATACGAATAAATAAAATCCCGTACGGTGCCGTAATCTTTGTCGTCTTCCGGGATGTTGATATTGGCGTATCCCTGAACTGTATTTTTCAGGAATTTGTAATACGATCTTTCAACACTGTCGAAAGGTGGAAAGTTGGTTTCGGAATGCAGGCGCGATGTCATCACACAAGTTTTGCTTTGTGCTATCGCGTCAGACAACATAGCGTCTCCAAGAGAATCTCGTAGTGCCGAAAAAATTATTCCTAATCCCAGTACGTTAGGTTGATGTTCATTAACAGCAACAATGACACGGGCGATGTCTTTTCGTGATAAGTAGCCGATGTTTATGATCGTGATGGTGGTATCGGGCCGTTCCCAGCGGGCAGACTTTTTAATGACGGAATAGTAAAGATCAGTAAAGTCAAAGTCGGCAGTTGACTTGCCCAATGAATCAAGGATGTTGATCCGTGAAATAATGAGCACCACCAGGTGAGATAGCGCCAGAACGATCATACTTACCACCATCACCTTGAGCCACGGCCGTTGAAACCAGTGTTGACGGCCTGCCACGTTTACTTAACTTGGTAGATGACCTCGTTGGCTACTTTTTGATTGTATTCAAAAGCAAGTTTTTGGTGGTTCACCAGGTCTACGATAGTGCCGATGAGACAGAGTCCGGCGGTGAAGAAATACAGGATGCCCATACCGATCTGGTTAATGACCATGCGGTGTATGCCGGAGAAGCCCACAAAACCGAGCAAGGCCAGGATCAGGATCATTTGGGGTTCCTTTCTTCGCGAACGGTACACCATCGCGAAATTGCGGGCTTTTTCGTCATCCAGGTCTTTGATGAGATTCTGGATGTACATGCTTTCTTCTCCTGTGACTTCAGGGAGTATCTCAATTACTTTTGCCATAATGTTGAAGGTATTTTTTAATTAGATCGACGTTTCTGAAAATTAAGATCACAACGGCAGCCATACCCATAGGGTGAGTTGCAAAGGAACGGGAGATCTCACCGTGAAAAAAATATGAAATGGATTTTCCTAATCCGCAACCTGGACAAAAATCAAAGCCCAA
>JBMOKS010000604.1:0-3565 GCA_049324355.1 Bacteroidota bacterium | reverse complement strand
AGGACAGATGGTGAAGTGAGAATCGCCGGACGGATCGTAGATCATCAGCGCGAGCAGGCCACCAAGCCACAGCGCCGCCTCAAATGGAAACTGCCTGACGTGCCTGATGGTGTTGTGCATAGTGGAGTAAAGTCCTGATAAAAAAGAAGCCCTGATCTCTCAGGGCTCTAAGTTCATAATTCAATTCTAGGCAACCACAAAACAGCGATTGAGGATCGCTTCGTGTTGATTCCCAAACCTGGTGTAACACCACTGTTTGAGTTCGTTTACTTCTTCGGCAATCAGATTTTTGATGGCCTTTCTTAGCTCTTTTTCAAAGAGCAAAGCGTCAAAACTAACTTTACTAAGCACTGTCTTGGCGTAATTGAGCATCGACCGCATGTGTACGAATAGGAGTTTAAAAAGTATTAAACTAACGACTGTTAAGTTATAAAAATTGTTAAAAAAAGTAAATGGCTTGTCGTTGATAATTTTTTAAGGGCTCCTCCGAGCCCCTAAATTTTGACTATTCCGACTATTTCTATCAATTTTCAGCAATCTTTCCGCAAAGAAAGTGTTAGAACAACAAACGCCGCATCTGAGGATTTATGAGGTTATATTATTCGATAAAGTTCGTTTTTGCCCTGTTCCTGGCATATTGCTGCCAGATTGCCATGGCACAAAACATCCAGGTGACCCTCGGTCCTGACGAAATTGGAGAAAATCAGGGATGGACCATTACCGTTACCGTCAACAACGATCGACTGAGAAGCTACGACAATTTTCCTGACATTGAGGGTTTTAGAAAAAGAGGAACGTCGACCCAATCCACAACGAATATTGTAAACGGTCAGATCTCCTCCACACAAAGTGTGATCATGACCTACTTCCCCCTGCGCCAAGGGGTTGTTACTGTGCCTGGTTTTTCAATGAAGGTTAATGATAAGACCATTACGTCAGCTGGGAAAAAAGTAAAAGTCGGCCCTCCAGTGCAGCAGCAACGTGATCCATTCCGAAACTTTTTCGACAGAAATGCAACAGACGATTTTTTTGGCAGGGGTGAAACGGAGTTTGTGGACGTTAAAGAAGATGCCTTCCTGGCCGTTACCACCGCTAAAGATGAAGTCTATGTTGGCGAAGGTTTTAATACAACCTTATCGTTTTTTGTGGCAGAAGATAACCGGGCGCCACTTCAGTTTTATGAACTGGGTCGGCAACTTTCCGACATTCTAAAAAAAATGAAACCCAACAATTGCTGGGAGGAAAATTTCAACATCGAGAATATCGAAGGAGAATCGGTAAACATTGGCGGTCGTGATTATACGCAGTACAAGATCTATCAGGCTACGTATTATCCGTTGAATGCCGAGCCCATACATTTTCCCAGCGTAGGTCTGCAGATGATCAAGTACAAAGTGGCCAAGAACCCATCGTTTTTTGGACAAAACAGGAAAGAAGATTTTAAAACTTTTTTGACCAAGCCAAAAAGTGTAAGCGTTAAGGAATTGCCGCCCCATCCCCTGAAAAACACCGTGGCCGTGGGCAACTATCAACTGTATGAACTTATGCCCACTACTGACCTGGAGACCGGCAAGAGTGCGTCATATGCGTTTAATGTGTTCGGAGAAGGAAACATAACAGCCATCGAAAAGCCGGCCACCCTCAACGACGGCAGTTTTGAATTTTACGAACCTAACGTTCGCCAGGATATTAATCGCGATAAAGGCAGAGTTACGGGTACGAAGTCGTTTAACTACTTTATCATCCCGCGGGAGCCTGGCAAGTACGATCTTGGTAAATATTTTCAGTGGGTATTCTTTAATACAGATAAAAAAAGATATGACACGTTGCGTTCAAAGCTGACCGTATACGTTACCGGTGAAAGCAAAAAGAACGAGGCGATCCAGGCCAATGACCTCGGTGCTTTCTATGATAAACTTGAAAATTCAGACAACCAGCTTCGGGCCACCGCGGATGCCAGCTGGCAAAAGTCGGCCTTCAATATTTTTATTTTGGTGGTATTAGCTGCTTCCGCGTATCTTGTGATCCGAAAATAAAACGCCTGGGAGGAGATCAAGTCACGCCTATGGCGACTTAACGCGCATGGGAAATTCGTACGGACAATTATTTCGCATAACAACTTTCGGAGAATCACATGGTCCTGCCATCGGCGTCATACTGGACGGATGTCCTGCCGGATTGGAGATCGATGAGAATTTTATTCAGGCAGAATTGAATCGTCGTAAACCGGGGCAGTCGAAGATCACCACGCAGCGAAAAGAAGACGATGTTTTCAAAATCTTGAGTGGTGTCTTCGAAGGAAAGTCTACAGGCACACCCATCACACTGGTCATTGAAAATCAGGATCAGCGCAGTAAAGATTACAGTCATATCGCCGAGGCATTTCGGCCGTCGCATGCCGACTATACCTATGAAGCCAAATACGGCAATCGCGATTACCGTGGAGGAGGCAGAAGCTCTGCGCGCGAAACCGCCGCGCGGGTCGCCGCTGGCGCAATCGCAAAAACGTTGTTGAAAAAATTTAATGTCACCGTCCACGCGTACGTATCGCAGGTGGGCGAGATCACGGCGCCCCACTATACAATGTTAGACCTCACAAAAACCGAAGACAATATTGTACGTTGCCCCGACGCAGCCTCGGCCGAGAAAATGATCGCGCTCATCGACCAGGTGAGACTTGATCGCGATACCATCGGCGGTATGGTTACTTGTGTAGTCGCCAACACGCCCGTCGGACTTGGTGAGCCCGTGTTCGACAAGCTGCATGCAGAATTGGGTAAGGCCATGCTCAGCATCAATGCTGTGAAAGGATTTGAATATGGAAGCGGGTTCGAAGGCATTAAGCTCCGCGGCTCACAGCACAACGACGAGTTTTATAACGACAGCGGAAAGATCCGGACCAAGACTAACCTCTCCGGCGGTATTCAGGGCGGTATTTCCAATGGTGAAGACATTTATTTCAATGTGGCCTTTAAGCCCGTGGCCACCATTATGCAAGATCAGGAGAGTGTCGATAAAGAAGGCAATGCCGTGACCATTTCGGGCAAAGGACGCCATGATCCCTGTGTTGTGCCTCGCGCCGTGCCCATTGTAGAAGCTATGGCTGCATTGGTTGTTGCCGATTTTTTGTTGCGAGCAAAAACTTCACGATTAAACAATCCACTATAACAGTTTGCGAAGTTCAGGCGGCGTTTCAAAACGCGATCCCAATGATCTTAAGCTTTGGATCTGCTTTTTGGGGTGGTGATGGTTGAGTGCTCTTCGTTTGAGTTCAATTTCAACATCGAATAGCAACGATACGATGTGAGTGATTTTGTCTTTTATTTCATCACTTCCAAAATACCCGACTCTCTCCAGCTGTGTTTTGAATGAAACAGCAGTTGCAGTGGCTTTCTGTGCTGGAGGAAGGTCACGCAGTGCATCTTCATGAGAATATCCTTCCAAAACAACTAACACGCCACAAACGTCGGTGTAGGTTTCATCCAAAACGATCGAGAGCTCATTCAAGTACTTTCGTAATAATCGCTTGAAAAAGTCAAATGCAAATTTTCGCACTGGGATGATA
>JBMOKS010000603.1:0-7167 GCA_049324355.1 Bacteroidota bacterium | reverse complement strand
ATCAAAAGATATGTTGGGTTACATAACAAGGTGAAGACACCCAATGCAATCCTCACATTCATCAAGGCGTTGCAGCGTTCCATTGTTCAAAAACTTATTAAGAAAACATCACCTCTCGCTGAAGAAATCGAAATGATTCAGAACAAACTGGTTCAGGCCTACAACAAGATGAAGGGAGAAGAATCATTCGCCATCAATGAAAAGGATTTGAACCACCTGGTTTCAATCGCTGGTGGCGAAAAAGTCTATCAATCCATCACAGTCATCAAGAGATTTATAGGAATGCAGGGAAAGGATGACGAGAAAAAAATCAATGCCTTCCTGAAATACCTGGAGAATCTGGTTGACAAAAAAAAACTAACCAAAGACGACCCTTATGCGGATAAAGTAAACGCCATATACAAGAGCCTGAGACAAAGGACCGGGAGCAAGATTTCAATATCCAAAGCAGAGTTGAATGGTTTAGAAGGAATCGTAAAAGCTTGTGGTTGCAAAGATGGGGTAGGCAGAATTTACAACACTGGCGGAAGAAAGTTAAGGCCATGTAAGAGCAAAACGTATTCGGATGCAAGTCGCGGAGCATGTTCACACAATAAAGGCCTAAGTGGAGTATTGACAGCAGAGGAGATGGCTACACGAAAACTTGATTTGTTGAATTTCTTCTCATTCTGGAATTCCCTGTTTGGTAATCCTGCAAGGAACTTTACCATGATGTTTCATGGAGAGCCGCATAACGGAAAGACTATCTTCCTACTTAAGCTTGCGCAGTACCTTGCTGACAATTTCGGAGAAGTGCTTTATGTATCATCCGAAGAATTTGCTTCACCAACAATGACCAAGAAGGTAAATGAATTCCTGAATCCATTGCCCTCAAGGTTACATTTCGCAGAAAATCTGCAAGATCCTGACCTTTCCGATTATCAGTTTATCATCCTGGATTCCGTAAATGATTTGGGATTGAAGATCAATGAATACAAAGAGATTCGGAAAGAGCATCCAGACAAAGCATTCATCTTCATCCTACAACATACCAAAGCCGGTGACTTCAAAGGAGGGAAGGATTGGGAGCACATTGCCGAGATAGCGGGCGAGGTTCACAAGGGAGTGGTGAACGTAACGAAGAACCGATATGCTCCTAAGAACACGCTTAACTTCTTCAGGCAATTTGGAATCCAATGGCAAGAGCCAATGGGTAAAGAGAAACTAAAACCATCTCCGCTCAACGGTGACTTGATTACCACAGAGAATCAACATTATTAAATCAGAATTACTTAACAATTAAACATACAATTATGGAGGCAAGTGAAGTTGGCAAAAAGCCAGCTATCGGAGGATTTTTGTCTAAAATTCTCGGTGCTGGTGTAAAAGAGACAGTCGATTCAATCGGAAATGCAATCGACAAGATTGACAAGTCGGATGAGAAGCTCGAACTGCAATTAAAGTACAAGGAACTTCTGATGAACATGGAAGGTGCTTGCATTGACTACGAAGGCAAACTCCTGGACACGAAATCAAAGATCATTGAATCGGAGACAAAAGGTGAGAGCTGGTTGCAAAGAAACTGGAGACCGATACTTATGTGCATTTGCATGTTTATCGTTTTCAACAACTACGTGCTTGTTCCATACTTCCAGCTTCCGGTGACAACGCTAGATGATCACATTTGGACGTTGATGGACTTGGGCGTAGGTGGATATGTGGCGGGACGATCCCTTGAGAAGATAACTGAGAACCTAGGGCCGGTGCTTTACAATGTGAGAAAGAAAAAACGCTGAGGTGGATTCCTCAGCGTTTCAATGACTCGCACTAAAGACTGATACCATTCGAATGGGTTTTGGAATTCTTACCGTTTTCCAAAATCCTTTTGTAGTACTTGTGGGCTTTGGAAATGTGACCTTCCATTGACCTCTTGTTTGGAAATGGTCCGGCCTCACAATCGGGACACCAAAATTCAACCACCTTTTCCTTATCTGCTTTCAGTCGTTTGTAGAATAGTTCGCTTAATTGCCAAACAGCCAGAGAATGGCAAAAGCATATTAAGAAGCTGATCGTTGCTAACTTAATATTCAGCATAGTCGGCTCCTGGAGTGCAAGGAACCAGTGGTCGTAATAGAAGGCGTTTATAAAAAAGCTCACAACCGCGTAAAACTTTCCAGTTGTTCGATAGCCGTTGATAATGAAAACCAGGATGATGAATTCGATGACTCCTGCCATAGCAATTCCATAGACCCAATTGAGAACTGAAAAACCGAAAAAGGTCATATCAAGATGCTCTAGTTGCTTGAAAAGATGACCAGCATGTGGAACATAAAGCAGGATTAGTATGAGTGCTCCGTGGAAAACAACTTCTTTGCTTTCAAGATAAGTTACTATTTTATTCATGGCTTAAGCTTGTTTAAGTTGAGTGGTAGTCGATTCTGTGAGTGCGGTAGCTTGTGTTTTTTCATTAAGCTTTTTCCGAAGGTTATTCATGTCCTCACTCACTTTCAAATCAAGAATTTTAGCATAGTGCTGAGTGGTCTTAAGGTTTCTGTGTCCAAGCATTTTGCTTACTGTTTCAATGGGCACACCATTGGAAAGCGTAACGGTTGTGGCAAATGTGTGCCTGGCTGTGTGGAAGGTCATTTTCTTGGTGATGTCGCAAGCGTCAGAGATTTCCTTCAGATAGCCGTTCATCTTCTGATTACTAAGCACCGGCAATAGTCTGCCCTTATTTAAGCATTGTGGATCATCCTTATAACTATCAAGGATTTCGAGTGCCCTTGGCATGAGTGGAACACGTGTCGTAGTTTCTGTCTTTTGTCTGCTTGTCCAAATCCACTTTTCTCCATCAATGCCCGTGGTTATTTCTTCCCTAGTCAATTTTTTCACGTCAGCATACGCCAGTCCGGTATAACAGCAGAAGATGAAAATATCCCGCACCTGTCTTAATCGAGGCATCTTGAAATCTTCCGCGATTATTCTGGTCAATTCTTCTTCAACCAGGAACGGACGCTCTACTTCCCGCTTGGTCATTTTGAATCCGGCAAACGGATCTTTATCAAGCCACCCGTGTTTGAGACAGATGTGAACGATCTTTTTGAAGTTTGAAAGATATTTGATTGACGTATTATGATCGCATTTGCGGACTGATTTCAACCAAAATTCATAGTTGGATATGAATTCGTAGTTCAGTCGCTTGATGTCGATGTCTTCAATCTTGTATTTCCATTTCATGAATTCCTGCGTATGGCGAAATGATGTCTCGTAGCGCTCCAAAGTAAGCGGTGAGAATTCCTGATTGACAAGAGCTTTCATTTGCTCATTGTGCTCCTTGAACACGCCCATAAGCATTCGGGGTTTTTCAAGAGCCAGACCATACCATTTCGCTTTCATGCTTTCAAGCGTAACGTCTTTCCCTTCATTCATCAACTCACGTTGATAGTCGAATGCTTTCATTTTGAACGCATCGAGCATCTTGTTTACCTTTCGTGCTTCTTCCGAATTTGTTTTCAGCTTTCCATTTTGATCTGACCACTCATTTTGTTTCACAAAGATTTTTGTAGCGAGAGTGAGTCGCTTGTTCATGAGCGAGATTCTCATGAATACTGGTTTCAAACCATCATCTGTTGTTCTGTCTTTTCGCGCGAAGAACGCTACTGAAATTGTCTGCGTCATATCCCTTAGTTTAATTGGTTAAAATATCCAATTCAGGGTGCGGTAATCAAGATGTCCATTTAACGTTCATGTTGATTATCAGCACATTAACTCGATTTGGTAACCAGCTTTTCAAAAGTTGTTCTGGTTACGGATCGGTTACCAAGGGATTGTGATTCTTTGGTTGATTTTGGTAGGCCTAAAAACAAAAAAACCTCGAAATCTTTTGGATTTCGAGGTTTTGATTTTGTTTGAACTTTGATTAGCAGAGGAGGAGGGATTCGAACCCCCGGACCCCGTGAAGGGTCTCCGGTTTTCAAGACCGGTGCAATAAACCGCTCTACCACTCCTCTGTGAGGGCCTTTTGAGCCAGATTTCTCGGTTTTTTGTACTAAAAGGACTGCAAAAGTAGGGTTTCTGGTCATTTGTGCAAAAATCGTAATCAAAAGATTTTCAGATAAGTGGTAAAGGCCGAGATGGGAGACACTCTCTTTGACGTGAAAACACCTCATCGTTGATACATTCGATCAACTGAGGCGCGCTACATGGCGGATTATGAAAACCTTTCCGAATAAACTATTTAGTGGGGTCTCTCGGGACCACGCCGATTGTCTTATTGTATCGACTTCGGCACAATACCCCTGAACCAAAGCTGAATTTGTTTTCCCAACCCGGCTTCGCCATCAGGATTAAAATCGACTGTGGTTTGCCAGGCGTTTTCCGGCTGCGAATCGGTGGATATTGACCGGTATAGATTTCGGGCGATGGCTGAGTCGCGAATAATGGCCACGCATTCGGTATTGAGATTAGCACTTCGTGGATCGAGATTGAACGTGCCAATCACAGCAATTTGTTCATCTACCACCATCGACTTGGCATGCAAGCCAAAGCGAGGTGTGTAATTCATTTTCCTTTGAAGGGCTCCTTTCATAATGTTGTAGCGCACCACAGCATCGGGTTTGAATTCAAAAATTTTTACACCTAAACGCAGCAGCTCTTCGCGTTCGCGCTGGTATCCACTAAATGCCTCCAGATTGTCGGTCGAGGAAAGGCTGTTGGTGAGTATTCGCACGTCCACGCCACGCGCCACTGCATCGCCAAATAGTTGCTGACTCACTTCCGTGGTAACGAAATAGGGACTCTGAATCAAAACAGATCGCTTCGCATGGCGGATCAAATTGGCCAGCGAATCGGTTGTAATGCCACCACCTTTCAAACCATCCTGGCCGTCGTTTTTTCCGGGGAGGTCGGAAACAAATTCAACTTGGTTCGACCAAACGAATAGTCCCTCTTCTTGCACCTGCTTCACCGCCGAGGGCACGGCCTTAATTTTCTCACGAACTTGTGGCCAGAAATTCGTGGGGTTGCACGCATACTGATGAAGATACTCGTATTTCACTTTTGTATTCAATTCTGTGCTGTCCACTTTTACCAAATCAGTGATCGATACACTCAAGCTACTGTTCCAGAAAGTAGAAAAAGAGCCTTCAACATTTTTAACCGCCGTGCCGATGAGCATTACATCGCGGTCGCGAAAATTATACTCGTGGCCGTAGTCAAAATATTCGTCCGCGATATTCCTTCCGCCCGTAATCGCTACTTTGCCATCGACCAGCAACGTTTTGTTGTGCATACGTTGATTGAAGCCTCTGAACTCGGTGGCCAGGCTGTACAATTTTTGCGGCAAATTCTTACCGATGTTGACCGTTGGGTTATAGATTTTGATCGACAAATTCGGATGGGCATCCAATGCCAATAGCTCGTCTGCATCCGCTTCCACCATGATGTCATCCACCAACAACCGCACTTGTATGCCACGATCGGCTGCACGCAGCAGGTAGTCGATCGCAATAAGGCCAATGTTATCGGCTGAGAAGATGAAGTACTGAATATCAATAGTTCTTTCGGCTGCTTCGCACAGCCACGCTCGCGAAATCATGGACTCGTCACCTTCCTCCAGCACGTAGACACTAGTTTGCGAATCAATTTTATCTGAAAAAGCAGCCAGTTGTTGGCTGAGTGGCTGCACATTTTCTCGCGCAATTTGTGCGCAATAGTCCTGATCGATGGGTGGATATTTTTCCGAGGAGGAGCATGCTAAAAGAAAAATCAGAACGGGGATGGTCGCAAAACGCAAGGAAGACTTCATGAGGGAGAATTCTCCGGCAAGTTAGGGATTCGCACACAATTAGGACAGTGGCTATTCTCGTTTCGTGTGTCTACAACCGTTGCTGCGACGATGAGCGTCGTTTTCTAAACATGACACCAAGACGTCAAAAAGATGTTGCTTTACGAAATGATCATTCACTCATTTTATACCGAACCATTTTCACACCCACCACGATCAACCACACGAGCCACAAAGTGCTCCCTAAGAATC
The DNA here is from genome assembly GCA_049324355.1 of Bacteroidota bacterium. Lineage (GTDB taxonomy): Bacteria > Bacteroidota > Bacteroidia > Cytophagales > Cyclobacteriaceae > Chryseosolibacter. The sequence continues at coordinate 1,151 of JBMOKS010000603.1, read as the reverse complement.
CAGCAGGTTCCCACGCAGGAAACTCCGGTATCACCGTGGCAAACAAGTCGGCTTGCGCCAACAAGTAGATCACAGAACTCACGAGGCCGAGCACATTTACCCAGCGCGGCATCATGCTCAACTTTGAAAACAGGAAAGTTATCATCACCGTCCACGCAATGGTGAACAACTGCCCGAGATGTTCGCCGAGTAACACGCCGCCAAACTGATGAACAGTTTTGAACGCAATCACCGCCGCTGCTCGTGTCGCCTCATCGTTACTGTTGACGAACGAGTCGGCAATAACTGGCACCACAAACGTCCAGCGCAACAATCCGATCATTTGCACTACCAGGCCGATCACGCCGATGTTCGTAGCTACACGTGCCAGCGAATTTTTTTTCTCCAGTTCCTGCCCCAGCAAAATGTAAGCGGGCAACAAAGGAACTCCCGTCATAGCAAATGCAAACCAGGTCCAGATCAACGTACTTCCCCCTGCATGAAACTTAGTGAGAATAACATCTGTGCTCTGCCTCAGAATGTCAGGATACTCGAACGTGATCGTGAGTGCGGTGTAAGGAATGAAGAGTGCCATTGCTCCCGCAATCAACAAACGGCCAATGATTCTTGAGTTTTTCATAGTCGCGCTGTGTCCGCGTTTCATTTGAAGAAAAACGAATAGCCGATACCGGGTGTAGGATTTATCTTCACACTTTCTCCTCTCGCAGCAACGACGATGGCGCCAATACGCAGATTCAATCCGCGCCACACCATCCAGCGATAGCCCGCTTCCAGGCCAACCGCATTCTTGTTTTTGTAGTCGCGATTGAAACCACGCAGGTAGGAGGCGCCTGCATAAAACGATGATGGGTTTTCTTTTTTGCCTGTGGCAAGAAACCAACCTGTAGCGCCGACCTTTACAAAACTAGTGTTCTCTCCTGCTTTGAACGCCGTTGGATAATAGCCCGCATGAATCGACACATGCTGCTGACGGAATTCCAATCCGACCGATGGATTTCTAAACCCGTTGATGCTAAACTCTTTTTTCGAAAAGCGACTTTGCGAAAGTGAAGTCGTGAATGCAAGTGCAAAAAGTGCAGCAAATAGTACCGGGGCTTTTGGATTCTTCATATCGTATTTGTTTTGTTGACGATACAAAGGTGGAGTCCCCA
>JBMOKS010000602.1:0-7167 GCA_049324355.1 Bacteroidota bacterium | reverse complement strand
GAAGGCAGACTTGTTCTAAAGTCAGTTCGGAATACTCGTAAAATCTGATCCCAAAATAGAAAAGCACATAGGCATGGACGTAGTTTTGGTCCACGAGGTCAGCAATGCGCTTATCTTTTAGGGCTATCTTATCTGGCATTCTTGTAAAGATAACGATAAAACGTTTTAGTCTCCGAAGTATTTTGGACTAAAAATATGCCCGGAAAGTTGCTGTAACGGCTTGTTATTCAGGCTGGTCAAGTACAAATACTATGGAGTTATGGGGCCAACATTTAATTTAGCGCTTCGTTAGATGCATTACTAAAACTGTAAATATGAGTCAGAATACGAAATTCCAGATCAGGCTTCCCTTGGTTTTATGCCTGGGTCTGGCGGCGGGGGTTTTCCTGGGGGCAAGCTTGAATACCGGCAAAAATTCAACAGAAGTAAACCAAGAAGTGCAGAAATTCAGGGAAGTTCTCACCCAAATCAAGGAAGATTATGTAGACACTGTCAATACCGGAGCGCTGGTAGATGACGCCATTCAGCACATGCTCAACAAACTGGATCCTCATTCAGCTTATATACCTGCTTCTGACCGTATTGCCGCTAACGAAGACCTTCGCGGAAACTTCGATGGCATCGGCGTTGAATTCAACATTTTTAACGATACCATTGTGGTGGTTACTCCCCTCAGCGGCGGTCCCTCCGAAGCCCTTGGCATCCAATCGGGCGATAAGATCATTAATGTAGATGGAAAGAATATGGCTGGCATTGGTGTTTCTAATACCGACGTGACCAAAGCGCTAAAAGGGCCCAGAGGCACTGAAGTTAAAGTCACTATCCTCAGAAGGAACCGGTCGATCGATTACACCATTGTTCGCGATAAAATTCCGCAATATTCAATTGACGTGTCCTACATGGCCGATCCCGAGACCGGGTATATCAAAGTGAATCGTTTTTCTGCCACCACGTACGACGAGTTTCAGGAAGCATTGAAAAAGTTAAAGGGACGGGGTATGAAAAAACTCATTTTAGATCTGCAGGGAAATCCCGGTGGATATATGAATATCGCTATTGAAATGGCCGACGAGTTTTTATCCGAAGGCAAAAAGATTGTTTCTCAAAAAGGAAAAGAAAGAAAGTATAGTGCCGAGGCCTCATCGACGAGTAAAGGTGAGTTTGAAAAAGGAGATCTTATTGTGCTGGTGAATGAGGGTAGTGCGTCGGCTTCCGAGATCCTGGCCGGAGCGTTACAGGATAATGATCGCGCCCTGATCGTTGGGCGCAGAAGCTTTGGTAAAGGGTTAGTCCAATCACCGTTCGACTTGACCGACGGATCGGAACTTCGGCTTACCATCTCCCGATATTACACCCCTACAGGCCGCTCGATCCAGAAACCATATGAAGATGAGGATGAGTACTCCAGAGACATCATCAGCCGTTATAACCACGGAGAATTTTTCCATTCCGATAGCATCAGGTTCAATGATTCATTGAAGTACCTGACGCTGAACGGCCGCACGGTTTATGGCGGCGGCGGCATCATGCCTGATTATTTTGTGCCGCTTGATACGACCTTGAACAGCCACTATCTCAATGAACTTTATACGTCAACCGCCATTCAGGAATATACTTTCAACTACGCCGAAAATCACAAGGAAGCATTGCAGGAAAAAGGCTTTGAAGACTACCTCAAAAAGTTTAATGTGACTGATGCCATGCTGCGCGAGCTGGCCAAAGTTGGCGAGCGCAATAAAGTGAAGGCCGATTATACCGAATTGAACAAGAAAAAACGTCTGTTCCAGACCCACGTCAAAGCTCAAATAGCCCGGAAGCTCTGGGGTAACGATGGCTTTTACCCGGTCTACAACGATATGAACGAAATCTTTCAGCAGTCGCTCAAGTTAAAGGACAGGGTGCCTGAACTCGACCGTTCGAAAATGTAATGGCATTCGGTGAAATAAAATTAACCCAATCCCGGCCTTTCAAGATTGCCGGGATTTTTTATTTCGTGAAATGCGATTTTACAGAAGAGCATTTGGAATCATGCTAAAGCCCAAACCAATTGTTTAATTTTGGTCACAAACCATTCAACTATTATGTACTATCACCGACTCGGTAAAATTCCTCCCAAGCGTCACACGCAATTTCATCAGCCAGATGGGAGTCTGTATAAAGAAGAGCTCGTCAGCTCAGAAGGCTTTTCGGGTATTTATTCCATTCTGTACCACATTAATCCTCCGACCCGCATCAAGGCGTTGAAAGACCCCGTGAAGTTTGGTCCCAAACTCATCACCGACTATGCGCTGCGGCAGACGCACCTCAACACTTCGAAGGTGGGTACAACCGGTGATGATTACCTGGGTGCCCGTAAAGTGGTGCTCATGAATAATGACTGTGCTATTTCCATCTGCTCGCCCAAACAACGCAAGATGGATTATTTCTATAAAAATGCCGAAGGGGATGAAGTGATCTACGTTCATGATGGCAGAGGCGTGTTGATATCGCCCTTTGGAAAATTAGAGATCAGACAAGGCGACTACGTAGTGATTCCCCGCACGGTGATCTATAAGCTCGAATTCGAGGAAGGCCCTTTGCGGCTATTGATCGTAGAGTCGGCTTCACCGATCGAAACCGTAAAGCGATACCGGAACCAGTTGGGACAATTGCTCGAACATTCACCCTACTGCGAGCGCGATATCCGCCCGCCCCACGAACTGATCACCGACACCAGCGCGGGCGATTTTCTGCTGAAGATCAAGAAACAAGGCTACCTCCATCAATATGTTTATGACTACAGTCCGCTCGACCTTGTGGGTTGGGATGGTTTCTTGTGGCCTTACGCTTTTTCTATTCACGATTTCGAACCTATCACCGGCCGCATTCACCAACCGCCACCAGTACATCAAACATTCCAGGCGCACAACTTCGTGATCTGTTCGTTTGTGCCGCGATTGTTTGATTACCATCCGTTGGCTATTCCTGCCCCTTATAACCATAGCAACATCGACAGCGACGAGGTGTTGTATTATGCCGAGGGTAACTTTATGAGTCGTCGTGGTATCGACCGAGGTTCCTTCACGCTGCATCCGGGTGGGCTGCCACACGGTCCGCATCCCGGAACGGTAGAGAAAAGTATTGGTGCGAAAGAAACGCATGAGTTAGCAGTAATGATCGACACCTTCAGGCCTTTGCATCTCACTACCGATTCATTGGAATTTTTAGATAAGAATTATCCGATGAGCTGGACAGATGACTCGAAAGAAACCTTTAATGAGATCAATACACCGTAATCATGTTTCTCTAGAATTCATTAGTTTTAGGTGTGGATAAGATCGGATTCATTGAGATACAAATTAGTGGTGCCAGGGGTAATCTTAGTTTAACGCCTGATAACTTTGACATTCGGGAGCTGATTACTGTTTTGGAAAGCGCTGAACAGCTGCTCTTCCCAAACGAAAAAAAGGACAGGCCATTAATCAGCTATAAGATTGAAGAGGGTTCAGTCAGGCATATTTTAAAAACGTCGATCCAATATGTTATTGGGTTTAACGCCGTTCTGGGCCAGGTACAGGAAAATAAGACGATCGACTTTTTAGACTTGCCAACAGCGAGGGCAATTGAGGTTTTTCAAAATATGGCTATTCGGCAGGCCTATACTTTTCTAATAAAAACGTCAATTCCTAACAGCAATCAAATTAACATTAGCACTGATACGAAATATTTTCGAAGCGAGGAGATTTGGGCTGATGCTGAATTTTACTTCTATGGAAAAATCACAAACGCAGGAGGAAAGGACAAGGCCAACATTCATCTGAACTCTGAAGAATTTGGCGTTCTGCTAATAGACATTCCTAAAGATGTTCTGGAAAAGTATGAGAGTAATATTCTTTACAGGAATTTTGGGGTTCGTGCCAGGGGCATGCAACATTCCGAAACTGGCGAAATGGATAGGTCAAATTTACAGTTTGTGGAATTTATCGAATATGAACCAAAATACGACGAATCGTATATTGACAACCTAAGGCAACGGGCAAGTTCTTGGTTGAAGAACATTGATCCCGACTCATGGTTACGAGAAATAAGAGGTGGTTATGAGTAGAGCTGCCTTGCTTGATACCAGTTTTTTCCTCCGATTCCTTAACGCTTCGGATCCACTGAACAAGAATTCCGATGACTATTTTCGTTATTTCCTTGACAAGGATATTAAAATGATAATTTCTACCATCAGTGTGGCTGAGTATTGTGTAGGAGGAGGAATTGATGAGCTGCCGTTGAAAAATCTCCAAATTCTTGCATTCAATCTTGACCATGCCAAGAAAGCTGGGGAATTTGCTAAATGTATATTCGCCAATAGAGGTTCACTAAAGATTCAGCAAAGAAATATCATTCCTAATGATGCTAAACTGTTCGCGCAAGCAGATGTTCAACCTTCTATTGATTACTACGTTTCATCCGATACTGAGAGCTCTAAAATATTCGAGCTTCTGAAAAAAAAGGTTTGAGTCCTCAGTTTCAGTTTGTGGATATAAACACGCCGTACAATGAAGTTTTTGGCGTTCTTGATTTAAAATAATGAACAAAATTTTCCAAAACGTACAGATACGATGGGCCGACATCGACGCCAATCGTCACCTGCGCCATTCGGTGTACTATGATTATGGCGCATCGATGCGTATGTATGCCCTCAGCGAGCGTGGACTCACCACCAAAAAGCTCGAAGAATTTATGATAGGCCCAATTCTGTTTCGTGAAGAAGCTATCTTTAAACGCGAGATCGTATTTGAAGACAAGATCACTCTCGATGTAGAACTGGTAAAAGCCACGCAAGACTATGGACGATGGAGTCTCCGCCACCATTTCACTAAAAGTGACGGGACAGTGGCCGCTATTTTGAATGTAGATGGCGCGTGGATCGACATGGTCAGGCGAAAACTTGCTGCGCCCCCGGATTTTATACGTGAAGTTTTCGAAAGCTTTCCGCGCCCGGAGGATTTCGTGTTTACGGTGTTAGAGAAAAAAATCAATTCATAATTCATGCATCAACTCATCGACCTTAGTCATGAGATCGAACACGGAATGATCACCTACAAGGGACTTCCCGCGCCGATCATATGTGATTTTCTGAGTCGCGAGAAGTCACGCGAAATCTACGAACCGGGTACCGAATTTCAGATCGGTCGCATTGACATGGTGACCAATACGGGAACGTATATCGATTGTCCGTTTCATCGTTATGCCGATGGAAAAGACATGAGTGAAATTGCGCTGGAAAAACTAGCGCGCATTGAAGGCATTGTGGTAAGAGCAGATTTTAGAAAAGGCATTGAAGTTAATGAGTCGTTTTTTAAAAATATTGACGTGACCGGCAAGGCCGTTTTGGTGAACACCAATTGGAGTGAACATTGGCGAACTGACAAGTACTACGAGAACCATTCATTTTTAACCGAAAGCGCTGCGCGCTATCTGCGCGACGCCGGCGCTAAACTGGTGGGTATCGACTCGCACAACATAGACGACACGCGTGCAAAAAGTCGCCCGGTGCATAGCACCTTGCTGAAAGCGGAGATATTGATCGTTGAACATATGTGTAATCTGGACAAACTTCCCGACACCCATTTTTATTTCAACGCGGTGCCACCGAAGTTCAAAGGTGTGGGCACTTTTCCGGTGCGCGCTTACGCCGAACTTCGCGGTTAATGGGAGAGAATCCACTCTTCGATAACACGCGGATAGTGTTCGTATTCCAGTTTGTGAACACAGGCCGCTATCTCTTCGGCAGTAGCATTTTGTTTTAGTGCGCATGTTCCCTGAAAAAGGATCTCGCCATCATCGTACTTTTCATTGACGAGATGTATCGTGATGCCGCTTTCTTTTTCGCCGGCTGCCCTTACAGCTTCATGTACGTTTATTCCATACATACCCTTTCCGCCGTACTTCGGCAGCAGCGCCGGGTGGATATTGACAATTCTGTCCGGAAAAGCCTTTATTAAATATTCAGGAATAAGCCATAAAAAGCCAGCCAGCACAATGTGGGTGACGCCGTGTGCTTTTAATTGATCGAGTACGACCGTTGTTTCCTTAAAATCTTTCCGGTTGAACGTGGCCACAGCTGCGCCGAATTTTTTTGCGCGGATCAAGGCATAGGCTTCCGGATTGTTGCTGAGCAGTAACACCACGTCGATAGTTGGGTGATTTTTGAAGTGTTTAAAGATCTCCTCGGCATTGGTACCGCTGCCGGAGGCGAAAATGGCTATTCTGAATTTTTTTGAAGACATCGGTGAGTTTGAGTGAGCAAAGAACGTTAAGAAATAATAAATGCCATACTGAATATGCCCAGTAAAATGATGATTTTACAAAAACCGCTAAGCCACGAAAAGTCTTTTTTGGTGTCGGCCCGGATCAGCCTGTACAACATCAGCAATAGCGGAATAAAAAGGAACACAAGAAAATAATGCAACGGCAGGTTTACGTAGATGAGATTCAACGTTAGCACCGTGGCGCAGAAGGCAGCCAGAATAAGATAGATCACAAATTTCGTTTTCCGTGTACCCCACACAATCGGTAAGGTACGGCAGCCAAAGGTGTTGTCGCCTTTAAGATCCTCTATATCTTTAATGATCTCGCGAATCAGGGTCATGAAGAAAGCGAAGCAGGCATAAATCACAATGAGTATGTTGCCTGTTTTATAAATGGCATCGATGATCATGATAGACACGCCCGTGAGCAGCGCCACCACAACGTTTCCGATAAAAGGCTGGCGTTTCAGATCATTAGAATACCACCACAGCAAAAATACAGAGGCAAAGTTTACCATGGCAATCTTCCAGTGTACGATTAATCCCAGGAAAACCCCCAGGATAGAAAAAGCGCTGTGAAGTAAAATGGCATATCTGCGGGTAACATTTTTGCCGATCACAACCCGCTCGGGTTTGTTGATGAGATCGATTTTGATGTCGTAGTAGTCGTTAATGATATACCCCCCGGCGGCAATCAGCACGGTGGAAGCCGACATCAAAAACAGTTTCCAGTCGAAGATCGTGCTACGGTCGACCAACAACACCGCCGTAAAATACTGGGCAAGGGCAATAATGAATAAATTCCAGGGCCGGGTAAGCCGAAGGACCGAGACGAGCATTCGTTTGGTCTTATAGCGTGGATTCATGCCGTTGTGCCGTAAGATCT
>JBMOKS010000601.1:0-7171 GCA_049324355.1 Bacteroidota bacterium | reverse complement strand
TAATCGTCAGCGACGAGCCATCAGGAATTACGAAGACGAATGAACGGGGGACGAATGAAATGCTACCAGCGGCGCGCCATGACTCGTTGACTTGTGGCCAATGATCAGCCCAACATCTGACATCGATTGGGATGAGGAGTGAAAAGCAAAATCCTGGCGAACCTCCACCATTTAGTATCAGCAATTTTCCCTATTATTGAGCCCTAATTAAATTGCGGCCATGAAAAAACTTTACGGAACAGGCGTAGCCTTAGTAACACCCTTCACCGAGAGCCTCGAAGTCGATTTCAAAGCTTTGAAAAAGTTATTGAACCATACCGCCAAAGGTGTTGACTATTACGTTGTGATGGGAACCACCGGAGAAGCGGCGACGATTACCGACGAAGAGAAGAAAAAAGTGCTGCAATTCGTAAAAGATAACAATCCGAAGAAGTTGCCTATTGTATATGGTATCGGTGGCAACAACACGCAGGATGTGCTTCACTCCATTTCCACCACAAATTTTAAAGGTGTGGAAGCGATACTTTCTGTAAGCCCCTATTACAACAAGCCCTCTCAGGAAGGCATCTACCAACATTTTAAAACTATAGCGGATGCTTGTCCGGTGCCAGTGATCCTTTACAATGTTCCCGGCAGGACATCCTCTAACCTCATAGCCGAAACAACACTAAGGCTGGCCGCCCACAACAACATTGTTGGCATCAAAGAAGCGTCGGGTAACCTCGAGCAGTGTATGAAGATCGCGAAGTACATGCCAAAAGATTTCTTGCTGATCTCCGGCGACGATATGATGACGGTGGCCCTCTATGCCCTCGGCGGAAAGGGTGTTATCTCTGTGCTTGCCAACGCGTATCCCGTGGTCTTCAGGAAAATGAAAGAGCATGCCTTTGCAGGCAACGTCAACAAAGCCACTCAGGAATTGTTTAAGCTGCTGGAGATCAACGGTCCCATGTATGAAGAAAGTAACCCAGTAGGGCTAAAAGCGCTGCTGGCGGAGATGGGCATATGTTCAAACCAAGTTCGCTTGCCCCTGGTGCCGGCGTCTGAAGGGCTTCAGCAAAAGATTGCCGGGCTTGCCAAATTATGATCCCTCATTAAAAGGTAAGGGATAATCCCTTTTGGATTACCCCCTATAAATGACTCAAAAAACTTGAAAGCTTAGGCTTAAGCCTTGTTCTTAATCTCCTGTACTTCAGCCCTTATAGCCTGAGCCAAGTTTTTAAGATCCTGCATACCCTTTCTTACTCGGGTACCGGCGGCGCTGTTGCCCTTGTTATAAAACTTGTCAGCATCACCTTCGAGTGAAGCAATAAGGTTTTTGAGCTCTTCAAATTTTTGCATTGTATTAAGTGTTAAGATTTAAAAAATTAGTTTCCTATGCCAAATTAAATAAAAACCTTAAAAAACCACCTGAAAAGGCGTTTTTTTTACATTCCCTTGGTCACCGAAACCAACTCTTCACTCTTATAAAAACCACTGTCGAGCTTCTCTTTCAGACTTGAAAATGCCTTCAGTGTCTCTTCTACATCGGCCAGTGTATGGGCCGCCGTGGGGATGATCCTGAACATGATAACATCCTTAGGCACAACAGGATAGATGACCACTGAACAGAAGATATTGTAGTTTTCGCGAAGATCCATCGCCATGTTGGCAGCTTCGCCAACACCACCCTTGAACAAAACAGGTGTCACCGGCGAAGTTGTTGCTCCAAGGAAGAAGCCGCGTTCACGCAAACCGTTTTGCATGGCGTTTACCACCTTCCAGAGATTTTCTTTCAGCTCGGGGCGAGTCTTCAAAAGTTCCAGACGTTTCATACCACCGATCACCAATGGCATAGGCAAACTCTTGGCGTAGATCTGAGAGCGAACACTATAACGTAAGAACTTGAGTATCCTCTTGTCGCCAGCTACAAAAGCTCCGATACTGGCCATAGACTTGGCGAAAGTTGAGAAATACAGATCTATCTGGTCCTGCACGCCTTGCTCCTCGCCTACACCGGCGCCTGTCTTACCCATCGTTCCAAATCCATGAGCATCGTCTACAAAAAGACGGAAGTTATATTTTTTCTTCAGTGCTACTACACCTTTCAAATCACCTTGCTTACCTGACATGCCAAACACACCTTCAGTGATTACCAGTATACCGCCGCCAGTTTCATCGGCAAGTTTGGTTGCGCGCTGCAGCTGTTTCTCCAGGCTTTCCATGTCATTGTGGGCATACACAAATCGTTTGCCCATATGCAGGCGAACGCCGTCAATGATGCATGCGTGCGACTCGGCGTCGTAAACGATAACATCCTTGCGATCAACCAACGCGTCGATGATGGATACAACACCCTGATAACCGAAGTTCAGCAGCATAGCATCTTCCTTCTTCACAAATTCAGCCAGCTGACGTTCGAATTCCAGGTGGTTGGTGGAATTTCCCGACATCATGCGGGCACCCATAGGCAACGCCAGGCCGTATTGAGCCGCGGCTTCAGCGTCTGCCTTGCGAACTTCAGGGTGATTAGCCAAGCCCAGGTAATTATTCAAGCTCCAATTGAGAACGGTCTTACCGTTAAACTTCATACGCGGCCCGATCTCTCCTTCTAGCTTGGGGAAGAAGAAATAGTCATCCGGAAGGTGCGAGTACTTGGCCAAAGGACCAGCTTCCATCTTTAGCTTTTCAAATAAGTCTACCATTTTTCGTCGGTTCTGTTAAAAATTCCTGCAAAAATAAGGAAAAAAGCTTTGATAAGAATGAAAAGTGCATGGCTTGGTGCGAAGGCAAATAATCGTTAGCATTGCAATTTATCGCTGTTTTAATGTCAAAAATCAAGAAAATACTAGTTGCAAACCGTGGAGAAATTGCTTTGCGGGTCATGCGAAGCGCCCGTGAAATGGGCATAAAAACGGTAGCCGTATACAGTGAAGCCGATCGGCACGCCCTTCACGTAAGATATGCCGACGAGGCCGTTTTTATTGGCCCGCCGCCATCATCGGAATCTTATTTGAGGACGGAAAAGATCATTAACGCAGCCAAACAAACCGGCGCCGACGCCATCCATCCCGGATATGGGTTCCTTTCCGAGAACGAAGACTTTGCCCTGGCCTGCGACCAGGCCGGCGTTATCTTCATTGGCCCATCGGCAAAATCCATTGAACTGATGGGTAGCAAACTCGCAGCAAAAGCAGCGGTGGCCAAGTTTAAGGTTCCCCTCGTGCCCGGCACCTCCACACCGATCACTGACATCGTCGAAGCAAAAAAGGTTTCCGGCAAAATAGGATACCCAATACTGATCAAAGCCAGTGCAGGCGGCGGCGGCAAAGGCATGCGCATCGTAGACGATGAAAGCAGTTTCCAGGAACAAATGGAACGCGCCATCAGCGAAGCCACGTCGGCTTTCGGCGATGGCTCGGTGTTCATTGAAAAGTATATCACCAAACCGCGCCACATCGAGTTCCAGATCTTCGGCGATAAACACGGCAATGTGGTTCACCTGTTCGAGCGCGAATGTTCTATCCAACGCCGGCATCAGAAGGTAGTAGAAGAGGCTCCCTCGTCGGTGCTCACACCGGAGATCCGCAATGCCATGGGCAACGCGGCAATCAATGTTGCTAAGTCGTGTGGATACTACGGCGCCGGCACCGTGGAATTCATCATGGATGATAAACTGAATTTTTATTTTCTCGAAATGAATACCCGCCTGCAGGTTGAACACCCGGTTACAGAAGCCATTACCGGCCTGGACCTTGTTAAACTGCAGATCAGGATAGCCGAAGGTGAAAAAATTCCCTTCCAACAACACGAACTGAAAATGCAGGGACATGCTGTAGAGGTCCGCGTGTACGCAGAAGATCCCGCTAACAACTTCCTTCCGGATATTGGCACTTTAAAAACTTACAAACGCCCCCAGGGGCACGGCATACGCGTAGACGATGGTTTCGAACAAGGCATGGACATTCCGTTCTACTACGATCCTATGATCGCCAAACTTATCTGTCACGCCGACAATCGCGAGGAAGCCATCAAAAAAATGATCCGCGCCATCGATGAGTATGAGATCACCGGACTGGAAACAACACTGGGATTCTGCAAGTTTGTGATGAACCATGATGCATTCCAGACCGGAAACTTCGACACACGGTTTGTGGAAAATTACTTCAAACCCGACGTGCTCAAACCCCGCACGCACGAACAGGAAGAATTGATTGCAGCGCTGCTGGCGGCCACCATGCTGGAAAACGGCAAGGGTAAATCCGACGACGTCGTGACACAACAACAGAAAATGAGTCTCTGGAAAAAGAACAGACTATAAACCCCCATAATCTCTAACCTTCATTCATGGCAGAAATTTTACCGATCCGGGGCTGGCGTTACAATAATGAATTATCAAAAAACATTGATGCGCTCACCTCTCCCCTTTTTGATGTGGTCTCCGAACGTCAACGCAAAGCGCTGTATCAAAATCCTTACAATAGCATTCACCTTTCTGTACCGCAGCCACCCGCTGCAGCCGACCGCGCGCAAAAACTGTTGAACGAATGGAAACAACATGGTGTGATCGTGCAAGACAAACTGCCGGGCATCTACGTGTATTACCAGTATTTTAAAGTGCCGGGGTCTCCGAACCCAAGTTGTCGCAAGGGATTTATGTGTCACATCAAAGCGTATGATTGGGAAGACAATGTGATCCTTCGCCACGAGAACACCATACCCAAAGCCGTCAATGACCGGATCGAGTTGCTGGAGAAGACCGAATTCCATGCCAGTCCCACACATGGTTTGTATACCGATCCGGGTTTTGAGTTGGAAAAATATATGGACGAAGCCATCGGCAATCCGCTCTACGAGACCGAAGACTATCAAGGCGTTAGAGATGTATTGGCTGTGATTCATGATGCCGAAGTGATCAAAAAATTCATGGCCCTCATCAAAACCAAAACCATCATCCTGGCCGACGGCCATCACCGGTATGAGGGATCACTGATTTATAAAAAGAAGAAACAAAATCTCAATGCCGGGTCTAACGGAAGCGAAGGATACAATTATCACCTGATGTACCTCACCAACTCCGAAGCCAATGATCTGAGGATCTTACCAACCCACAGGCTCATCAAGGGACTGGCTGACTTCGAAGAAGCCGCAATGCTTAAAAAGTTCGAAGAAGACTTCATCGTCAAACCTGTGGAAGACAGCGACACGCTCAACGAGATCATTGCAGGTAAGCCGTGGGCTTTCGGATTGATGTTCAAAGAAAATGCTTACAAAGTAAGGTTAAAACCCGAGTCGTTCCACAAGATGCATTGGCCCTTCCCCGACGAAGTGAAAAAACTGGATCTCACGGTGATGCATCATTTCATTATCGAAAAAATATTGGGTATACCTGGCAAGGATCAGCGTCATTCCGAACACATCGATTTCGATCGAAGCTACTCCGACTGCCTGAAAAAAGTTATCCAGGGCGAAGCTCAGATGGCGATCATCACCAATGAGGTTTCCATTGAAGATATCAAAAAGGTATGTCATAGCGGTTATACCATGCCGCAAAAGTCTACCTACTTCTATCCCAAAGCCATCTGCGGCTTTTTGTTCAGTTCAATCAAAGAAGAAGAATTTCAAACACCGGTGTATTCGCCGTTCTGATCATGGACCTGAGACGACCTCTTATATTGGCATCAAGTTCTCCTCGCAGACAATACCTCATGAAAGAGGCTGGATTTAATTTTACCGTTGAAACACCGCAGGTCGATGAATCCTTCCCGGCCGAGATGCCGGTAGATGAAGTGGCTAAATACCTCGCCATGAAAAAGGCCGAGGTTTTTCGCCTCAAGATCAGAGACGAGATTGTTGTAACAGCCGACACTGTTGTGATTCTTTTTAACAAAATTTTGAATAAACCCGCCGATAAAAAGGAAGCCTGCGAAATGCTATCGGAATTATCGGGCAGAACCCACCTGGTGATGACCGGCGTGTGTATTATATCTAAAGAAAGGGAAGAAAGCTTCGACGATACCACCGAGGTAACTTTCCAGGCGCTGACCAAAGGCGAGATCGAACACTACGTTGATCATTTTAAACCGTACGACAAAGCAGGTGCCTATGGTGCCCAGGACTGGATCGGCATGGTGGCCATCAAAAAGATCATGGGCTCATACTTCAACGTTATGGGCTTGCCCATTCATAAGGTCTATGAACACCTGAAAACCTGGTGATGAAGAAGATCTGGAATTTCCTGAAGCTTCACCTGCGCGAAGATTTTAATATCAAACACTACTTCACCATTTCCGTTTTTCTGGCCGCATGTCTCTCGCTCAATTATACTTTTCGCTTCGAAGACGATTATCTGGAGTGGCTTACGGGAATGAGGAAATTCCTATCCTACTTTATCTTCTATACCACCGCCTATTTCTTCGCGGTATTTTCTTATTGTTATTATTATAACAAACGCGCTATCCTCAGGCAACCTATATTTTGGGCAAAAAGTGTTTTTGCCATTACCATATTGAGTCTCGATAGCAGCGTTCCCTTTCTGCACGGATGGGTCAATTCGCTCTTTCACAGCGATGTGCAGTTCTGGGCTTACAAGGTGATGATCAACATGATCAGCTTCTTTACCGTGTTCACGCCGATCCTTGTTTTCTATACGATATACGACCGCAGTAAAGGTCACTTATACGGATTGAACGCCAGGCAATTTGATACGAAGCCGTACTTTACCATGTTATTGATCATGATGCCGTTGATCGTGATGGCCTCCTTCAATGACAGTTTTATGCGGCAATATCCGATGTATAAAAGCTCGCTGGCGCACATTCAGCTGCAAGTGCCCGAGGCAATTACCGTAGCCGGATATGAGCTCGCCTATGGACTCGACTTTATCACTGTTGAATTTTTCTTCAGAGGATTTCTCGTGATCGGCATGATGACCATACTGGGACGTGGCGCTGTGCTTTCCATGGCTGTATTGTATTGCTTTCTCCACTTCGGTAAGCCGGCGGGCGAAGCCATGAGTTCAGTCATTGGCGGGTTTATCCTCGGCGTTGTGGCCTACGAGACGCGCAGCATTTGGGGTGGTGTGATCGTGCATGTTGGTATCGCCTGGATGATGGAGGTGATCGCTTTTTTACGAAAGATTTTTTTCCTACTATAGCTGCGATTATGGCAATCAAATTGTCTGTTGTGATCA
>JBMOKS010000600.1:0-7183 GCA_049324355.1 Bacteroidota bacterium | reverse complement strand
GTTTTTCCCTGAAACCATCTGCCTACTAACAGAAAGAAGACCAAACCTGTAAACGAATCGAGGTATCCGGGCCCAGTCGTCGTAATAATATCGTAACCGCTGCGAAGGAAAAGCGCCAGCAATCCTGCGGCAATAGGCACATCAATATTAATGGTCTTTTGCTTGAAGCTTCTAAATGCTGCAGTGAAATAGATGGCTCCACTATAGAAAAAGACCGGAAGGGAAAGCAAAAGGTTGAGCCACCCAAAAATACGGATCAGCAATTCATCGTGCTTGTCGATGCCGAGATACTCGGGAAAGCTGAAAAGCATTACATTCCCAAAACAGAATCCCGCAACAGCCAGTCGGTAAATCAGGGATTTGTCTGTCTTTAATTGCTTGTCGCCTGCTGCATCAAGGTTGATCAATGGAGGGTAACCAACTGCGTGAAGAATATCAGCCAACTGACTCAGCTTCAATTCGCGCGGATCGAAATCTATTTCAATCGTCTTTCTACCAAAGAAAACCGTTGCTTTCAAGATAGCCGCATTCAATTTCCTGAGATGTTCCAGTAGCCAAATACAAGAAACACAATGAATCGAAGGTATGTTGAATGAAATCCTGGTCAGTTCAGCGGAATCGAATGACACGAGTTTCTTACGTATCTGCGGGTGATCTAGGTGCGCAAAGGAAGTCGGGGAAATATTTTTCTGTGAAACGCCAGCCTGTTTATCCAGCGAATAGTACTCACAGAGGTTACTCTCCCTAAGGATTTCAAAAACAGATTTGCAGCCAACACAGCAAAAAGATTTTTCTTCAAATTCAATAATCTCTTCGCAGTGTTGACCGCAATGGAAACACCTGATGATCTCTTGAATGGCCGCACTCATATCATGCTTTAAACAATTCGATCAATCAAGCTTCGACGGGCTCATTTTGCAGCGTGTAGGTCCAAACCAGGCCTTTGTTGTGATTTACAACGTCTTCAGCAAGGCTTCCATTGACAAGGTGTGCGATACCTCTTCTTCCGCGCGTACCCATAGCTATAAGATCGCCCTTGATGGAATTTGTAAATTCGAGGATGCCCTGCTCCTCGTCGGTATGATTGAACACGTTGATGGTATAATCCTTCAGCATGAACCTCTTGGCAAATGCCTCCAACCGTTCATTGGTGCTGCGATCGGATGTAAAGTTGAGCGGTGTGTTGATCCATACAATATGCAAACGCGCTTTAAAGAAATGTTGCAGGGATTTTACTTTCATAACCAGATCTTCCTGATCTTCGGTATCCAGCGTATTGGGGAAAACAATATTTTTGATCGGCCCCTTATAGTAGTCCTTGATTACCAATACAGGCACGGGAGAATTGCGAACCATCTTTTCAGCGTTTGACCCTATAAAGAGTTCCCGCACACCACTGGCGCCGTGTGACCCCATAACAACGAGGTCAATGGCTTCTCTTTTAATATAATCCTGGATCATCCGAGACACTGCGCCGAATTCTACTTGGGTCACAACCTTTACGCCCTGTGTTTTGTACTTTTCGGTGATCTTTGCAAAACGTTCATTCGCGCTTTTCCGAAGATCGTCAAGCAGCTGTTGTTCAAAATTCAATACAGGCATAATCACGGTGTCATGAAGAATCGGGAGCTCAATGATATTTAACAAATGAATTGTGCCTTTCGATTGCGCGGCAACATCCAACGCAAAGCGGTAAGCATTTACGGCCTGCTTGGAAAAATCACATGGAACCAATATTTTTTTCATGGCGATAATGTTTATGAATCAAAAGTACCAGCCATGCCATCGGAGCGCATTGAGCATGGTCATTAAAAAACATGATTTATATCATGCTATACTTAGGGCACGATACAGACCTTTCCCACAATTATGGATGTAAAAGTTAAATTTTTAGGTGCCACGGGCACGGTTACCGGCTCCAGGTTCCTTTTAGACATTGGCAAATTCAGATTACTATTCGATTGCGGGCTATTCCAGGGCTTAAAAGAATTGCGGTTAAGAAACTGGGAACCGTTTCCTGTTGATCCCGAATCAATAGATGCTGTCGTAATAAGCCATGCACACATTGACCATACCGGCTATTTGCCAAGGCTGGTAAAAGAAGGTTTCAGGGGACCGATCTATTGTACGCGTCCCACGGCAGACCTCATGGAAATCATGCTTCTCGATTCCGCCAAACTTCAGGAAGAAGAGGCATCGTTTGCATATTCAAAAGGATACTCAAAACACGCAAATCCCCAGCCTCTTTACACAACGCACGACGCCGAATCTGTTTTCCCGCATTTTAAATCTTACAACTACGACGAAAAAATACGGATCCATGATAACATTGAAATAATTTATAAAGACGCCGGACATTTACTGGGCTCCGCTATCACTGAACTTTTTATTAAAGGAGATATTCAAACTAAAAAAATTGTTTTTTCGGGTGATTTAGGAAGAAATAATGATATCATGCTGAGGCCACCGGCAAAAATCGAAGACGCCGACATCTTATTCATAGAATCAACTTATGGAAACAAGGACAATCCTGTCTTGGATCCCGCTTCCGAGCTTGAAAGAATTATAAAAGAAACGTTTGCCAGAGATGGAGTGGTGTTAATCCCAGCCTTTGCCGTAGGAAGGACGCAAGTGCTGCTGTACTATCTTCATCAATTAATGGAAGGCGATCGTATCCCTGACGTACCAGTCTACATTGATAGCCCCATGGCGATTTCGGCGACCTACCTCTACTATAGATTCCCCGAATATCATAAGGTCAAATTCAATCAAACCGAGTTTGCCAGGAAGCTTGAAACCAATATGCTGCTGTTTGTAAAGACATCGCAACACTCCAAAAGCCTGAATGCCATTCAAAAAAACGCCATCATTATTTCCTCCAGCGGCATGATGACAGGAGGACGTATACTTCACCACCTCTATCACAGACTACCCAATCCCAAGGACACTGTTATTGTTGCGGGATACCAGGCAGAAGGTACACGCGGGCGAAAACTAGTCGACAAAGATCCAACGATCAGAATTTTTGGTGAGGATATTCCCGTGCGGTGCAAAATTGAAAACATGACTTCTTTGTCGGGTCATGCTGACAAGCACGAACTATTTCAATGGATGGGTAATTTTAAAAAGGCACCCAAAATGGTCTTCACGGTTCACGGCGAGAAAAATCATATTGAAGCTTATTCAAAAGCCATTCAAGAAAACTTGGGGTGGAACGTGATTCAACCTGTGTTCCTAGAGTCTGTAGAACTATTTCAAGGAATTTAGAAATTCTTATAACTATGGTTGCTAAGCACAGGCTCCCTTTCATGTTATTGGCCATCATCAATCTTTTCGCCGGATTGGGAACTGGTCTGGTCCGAATCGGATGGCAATTCGAAATAAGCAATCTGGCCCCGGCTCATGGCGCCATCATGGTAGGAGGTTTTTTAGGAACTTTAATATCAATCGAAAAAATAATTCCTCTAAGAAATAAATTTCTTTTCTTCATTCCCGCTTTGTCAGGCAGCAGTTTATTATTGTTTCTTCTGAACATGCCGCAGGAGTCAATTTTAATGGTGACCCTGGCAAGTCTTGGGCTGGTCGTAATTTTTGTCTACTACTACTTCAAATACAAAGACCTTCAGTACTTGATAATGCTAATAGGTGGTATATGTTGGCTCGTCGGAAATGTACTCCTGTACTCAAAGAACTTCTATCCAGCGTCATTTCCCTTGTGGCTAGGGTTTATTCTTTTCGTAATCGTTGGCGAAAGAATTGACTTAATGAAATTCATGCCCGTTACGAACCGCGCAAAATTTCTGCTCATGTTTTTTCTGGCCATGTATCTGGGAAGCACCCTATTTCATTTTCACGGAGCTGGAAACTATATCGCCGGAATATCCCTGATTGCCGTTGCTGTTTGGCTTATAAAAAACGATATGATCAGTGCCAATATTTCCAAGTCGGCACTTACAAAATACGTAGCGATAGCATTGCTTTGTGGATACATTTCGCTTTTGATTTGCGGCGTATTCATTCTAAGCCTCCAAGGGTCAGCCATGGCATATGACGCGGTGGTGCACACGTTCTTCCTCGGATTTACGTTCTCGATGATTTTTGCCCATGGCCCGATAATTCTTCCTGGCGTTTTGGGAGTGATTGTAAAACCCTATCATATTATATTTTATCTCTTTCTCTCGTTATTACAAGCATCATGGCTGATGCGGGCATTCTCAGATAGCTCTCTCAATTTCTATTTGCGGCAAATATCGGGACTGCTATCCACCGTTGCTATTCTCGGATACTTCGCCTCTCTTGCTATTGTCTCCATCAACCAATTGCGTGGAAAAACTGTATAAAATACCACTTTTGTTTTTTCTGATCGCCTCCTGTATGGGGCTTTTGCTCAGAATTCAATTGGCCTTCCCCATTCAAGGCATTACATTTTCTTATTTGCTTCACACCCACTCGCACGTGATGTTTTTAGGATGGGTATTTAATGCGCTCTTCATTGCCTACGTAACGCAGTTTACCGAAGGCAAGCAAAACTTTTTCAAATCTATATTCTGGATTCTACAGGTGCTCGTAGCGGGAATTCTTATTTGCTTTCCGTTGCAAGGCTATGGTTTGTTTTCAATTATCTTCTCGACACTACATACATTGACAGTGTATGCATTCATCGTGTTATTTTTTAACAGAACCCAAGGTCGCACCGAGCTATCTGTTTGGTTGGCCAGGACTTCGTTGATATTTTTTATTATTTCTTCCGCCGGTCCTTTCTTTCTTGGTTATCTAAAAGCAAATCATCTTGATCACTTAAACCTGTATCGAAACTCGATATATTTTTATCTTCACTTTCAGTACAATGGATTTTTCTTCATTGGCATTCTGAGCTTATTTGTCAGCCTAATCGAAAAAGTTATTGATTCCACTCAACTCACCTTGATTAAAGTAAGCGGTTGGCTGTTTGTCGCATCGGCTTTCCCGGCATATTTCTTGAGTGTTCTTTGGACAAATCCCGGCACCATCTTTAATCTAATTGGCGCCTTTGCGTGCTTTGTTCAAATGGCAGCCATGATAATGCTTCTGAAAGCCGCACGTGAATTTATCAACGGCAAACCTCGCTACTTCAAACCCGAATTTGCACGTGTATTGTGTTTTATTGCGGCAGCACTTATTCTAAAAATTTGCTTTCAGTCGATGTCAGCCTATCAAGAAATGTCGGCGTTAATTCATGAGCATAGAACTATAGTGATCGGGTATCTCCATTTGGTGCTCCTGGGAATGATATCTCTATCCCTAATTGGCTGGCTCATACAAGCGGGAGTCATTTCGCGGCGATTCGGCTATTGGGGCAACCGCCTACTGATCACAGGATTTGTCGCGTCAGAAATATTGCTGTTTATTTTTCCGTGGCATAATAGTTTCTTGGTGTTAAATCCTATTAATTTTCAACTTACCCTATTTTGCTTTTCATGTCTTATGGCAGGCGGAGTGGCACTGTACCTCATTGGTTCATTTCAGTGGAAAAAAGAATGATTTTCATAAACAATTTTGGCGCGGGAGTTAGTCATTAACCCATTTCTATTCTACTCCTCCGTTGCCCAAGTTCAACCGCATCCAGTCTGAAAAACTGATTTTAATCATTTTCCTACTATGATTTAGATCATAAGGGCACGCTCACATGCGCGGTACTTTAGCATCAGAATAGGGACAAACCTTTATTCATCTTATAATCTCAAAAACTATGAAAAAGCTAATTCTATTTCTGATCCTTGGTTTAATTGTATTTGCCTGTTCACCTGACAAGCCAAAGGAAAAAACCGAGGGTGACGGCTATAGTGATTATGAAACTGCGGAACCAGAGAAGAAAGTCGATGATGGCAAAGGCATCGGACAAATCAAAGAGGTAACGCTCACCACTCCTTTGGAGCAGGAGCGGATCGGCAGGGGAAAGGCTATCTACGAAATGAAATGCGCAGCATGTCACAAACTGAGCGATCAACGTGTTGTTGGTCCGGGCTGGCAGGGGGTCACAACCAGAAGAAAACCTGAGTGGATCATGAACATGATCACCAATGTTGACGCGATGTTGGATCAGGATCCTGAAGCACAAAAACTGCTTGAGCTTTGTCTTACAAGAATGCCAAACCAGAATGTAAGTGTCGGAGACGCCAGAGACATTCTTGAGTTCATGAGGCAAAATGATGGAGAAAAATAGTCACGCATAATCAAAAAAAATAGTAGAGTTCTATGGGGAATGACAGCACTCGCAATGGCATTCTCAATTCTCAGTTGCCGGCCGTCAGGGCCGGAACAAGCTTTGACTGGCGATGCCGCCACAAAAGCTTATGTAGCTCCCGGCGAGTACGATGAGTTTTACAATCTCGTCTCCGGAGGTTTCAATGGACAAATAGGCATCTATGGATTACCCTCCGGGCGTCTCTTCAAAATCATTCCGGTATTCTCGACCTTTCCTGAAAATGGGTATGGATACAGCGAGGAAAGTAAACCCATGCTGAATACATCGAACGGTTTTGTTCCCTGGGACGATCTTCACCATATTTCACTCTCGACAACCAATGGCGAGCACGACGGACGCTGGGCTTTCGCCAACGGAAATAATACTCCCAGAGTTGCCCGCATTGATCTGCGCACTTTCAGAACTGTTGAGATACTCGAGCTGCCTAACAGCGGCGGCAACCACTCATCTCCTTATATAACAGAGAACACTGAATATGTTGTTGCCAGCACTCGGTTTAGCGTACCCATCGGAAATAACGTGGATGTGCCTATCAGCTCTTTCAAAGAAAACTTCAAGGGGACCGTTAGTTTTATCAAGGTCGACACGTCAGGTCACATGAACATCGCATTTCAGCTTGTTACACCCGGCGTAAGTTTCGATCTCGCGCGTTCTGGCAAAGGTCCTTCTCACGGATGGTTTTTCTTCTCTTGCTACAACACCGAACAAGCGTACACACTGCTTGAAGTAAACGCGTCGCAGAAAGACAAAGACTTCATCATGGCCGTCAACTGGAAAAAGGCCGAAGAATACATTAAAGCCGGAAAAGGAAAATCAGTGAAGACAAGATATGCCCACAACACGCTTAGCGAAACGACACACATGGCTGCTTCTGAAATATTGGAGGAAGTGCTCCAGTTAGATCCGGTGGAACTTAAAGACATTATCTACTTCATCCCA
>JBMOKS010000599.1:0-7194 GCA_049324355.1 Bacteroidota bacterium | reverse complement strand
GAATGATACTTTCCTTGGCTGTGATGGATACATCCTCAAAGAAGCGCACGGCGTCGTAGGCTATGTATCCGAAAAGTCCACAATTCACATATTTGCTTTCTGGCGCTGATACTTCAAAAGATTGCCGGAAGTCTTCGAGATACTGCGTAACCTGGCCTGTTTTAGTTACCGCTTCTTTTCGTGTTTTTCCATCAGGGAACCGCATGTCTACCGTATTTCCCCTGACCTGGAACGACGCAATCGGCTCGCAGCAAATGAAAGAGAGGCTGTTTTCGTGGCCGTGATAGTCTGAACTTTCCAGCAAGATGCTGCCAGCAAACACATCACGAAGTTTCAGGTAGATGTTTACGGGCGTTAGCGTGTCGGCCAGGAGCCGTTTCGAGGATGTTGTTAGTTTGTACTGCATAAATATTTTTTATTTCCTCACCGTGACCTCTACACATAAAAGAAGTTACGCAAGAGTTATGAAAAACAGAAGGCCCGCCCCGAGTGATCGGAGCGGGCCCTATATATAAAGTCTTCAGGTAAAAACTAAGGCATAGCTGCGCACCGATCGGATATCGACCTATGCCACCACCAAGCTATGATTGTAAATTTTACCATTTGTTGCTTACGCGTCACCTTTTTTCTTAGCAATTGTTCTCTTGGGTTTTGCCACAGCCTCAGCAGCTGCAGGTGATGTTGATTTCTTAGAAGCCGTTCTTTTCAGCTTTGCCCTAATCGCTTTTCTGTTTCTAGAATTGCCATAAGATCCTTTAGCGATCTTACCTTTTTTTGATTTCTTATCACCTTTTCCCATGAATACAATTAAGCTTTGCGCCACAAGTATAGCAAAGTCTTTATTGATTCCAAATAATCTTAAGGAGAATTTAAGATATAGTTGGGAAAGTAGGGTACCTAGTCTTCTTTGGCGTCTTCTATTCTTTGAATGGCCAGAATGAGGCGGGCTAACGAGTGTTGGAAATTTTCCGGCAGAGGTTGGGTAGATACTGCATGTTCTGCTGGTGGCGGCTGCACAAGACTGATGACAATGGCCGTGGGAAAGAACTCTTTGAACTTGATCATACTGGCGTCTGTGCGACGATGATCTTCCGAAAAGATGATGAGGTTGGGTTGCTCATCGGCCTGCAAGGCATAACAATTTGGATAGAAATTTATGGTCAGGTAGCCCCGCTTTCTCAGCTTGGTTTCGATGTCGGTATTCCGCAAACTGTCGCCAATCAACCAGGCCACCTTTATATTTCTGTCGTTCATCGTTCAATATTTGACGGGTGTCAATCAACATCCATACCAGGCAAGAAATGGCCGTTCTGAGGACTTTTTCGCACTAATCTTTTCCCAATATGAGATCAAAAAAATAACCCAACCAGTGCGATTGAAAGCCATTAAATCTTCCCCATAGAACACCGAATTACTGTTTTCAGTATGTGATTTGTCCAGCCAGCCACAAAATTCCGTTCAGCTTTATTGATCATTCGGACGAAGACGTTGTCATACCTTATCAAAAACGTCGAAATAAATAATAAACTTCATTAACTTATATCGTATGACAAGGTGGTTAGCAATTGCATGTTTCTTGATCCCGTGGAGTATCCAGGCGCAACAAGATCAGCAACGTCCTATAGAGGACCTCATCCAACAATTTTCCCGTTCCAATGATGCTCGCCGGAAGGAACTAGACAACATCATTCGATTTGCAATCGAAAGAACACCTCTCGAAAAAGCAGACAGTTTGCTTGCGCAGGCAATCAGTCAGGTCAATCCAGTCTCGGTCGTGAATGTTGAATTGCATCGTCTTCGGGCCCATGCTTATTCCTATGGCAAAATGCCTCCCGATAAAAAGATGCCTGCCGAAGCCATTGCCTATTCGCGTCGAGCTCTGGAGATCGCAACAAAACTAGGTAATCAACATTACATCGGTCAGTGTAATCTCGACATCGGCTTTTACTACCGGTATCTTGGATTCTATTCTCTCTCGGCCGAATACATTGAGATAGCCGCAAAGATTTTTGAAAAAGGGAACGACCAAAGTCTCATCGGGCAGTGCTTCTACGAAGCCGGACTCACCAATTACCACGCGGGGTATTACATGGAAAGTCTCGTGTATCAACGAAAGTCGCTCAGGAAATATTTCGAAATAGACGTCGATTCACTCACCGGCGGTGACCAATTCCATATCATGAGCGGATTCAACACTATGGGCGTGGATCATATTGAGTTAAAAAATTATGATTCAGCACTTTACTATTTCGACCTTTCCGACTCCGTAGCACGCTCCACGGGTAATGTTTTCTGGCAGAACTTGCTCGGTGGAAACAAGGGCAAAGTGTATCTTAAATTGGGGAGAGTACGTGAGGCCCTGCCTCTCGCAAAAGCAAACTACCGGGCGAAATTAAAAGAGCAGGAACTCGATGGGTTGGTAGAGGCAGGATTAGATATAGCAGAAACCTACCTCGGTCTCAATGATATTGATAGTGCGTTTATCACACTACGCAAATTGAATCTCAAAGCGGGCAGCTTGAAAATGCAAGAGCGATATTGGAGGATTGTCGCACAGGGCCACGAAAAGCGTAAAGAAGGGCCATTTGCGCTCAAAGCCCTTCGCAAGGCGCTCGAATTGCAGGACTCGGCACAGCTCAGCGAAGAAGCGGCAAACCTCGCCAGGTTGAAAACCATCTATGACCTTCAACGCAAAGACGATAGCATTCGAAATCTTTCGCAAGAAATAAAAGAAAAGCAAACCCGGCTACGGCAGCAAAGCAATGTAACTATGGTTATTGGGGCTTCTCTCATACTTGCCATTGCCTTTGCCGCAATCTTCTACAACCTTAACAGAAAGAACAAAACACAGCTAAAAATCATCAGCAGGCAAAAAAGCGACATAGATGATAAAAACCGCCAGCTTGAATCACAAAGCGATCAGCTATTGAAGCTCAATCTCGTGCTACAAGAAAAAAATATCTCCATAGAAAAACAGAAAGAAGAAATCATTTCCCAAAATCTAAAGCTTCAGGCTGCGTTGGACGAATTGAAAAATACACAATCACAGCTTGTCCACATAGAAAAAATGGCGGCCCTTGGACAAGTAACGGCAGGCATTGCTCACGAAATCAACAACCCCCTGAATTTTATATCCGGTGGCGTAGACGCACTAATGTACCCCATGCAGGAACTAGTTGATATGTCGAGAAGAAATAATGGCGACCCCCCTGACCTTCTCCGGATTGACGAACTGGAGAAAGACACCCTGGGCCTTATCAGCAGCATCAAGAACGGTGTACTCAGATCGAATAAAATAATTAGCAGTCTTCAAACCTTCTCTAGTCCTCAGGAAGCCGGCTTCGGAAGTGTAAGTCTGCCTGGTATCATTGATTCGGCGCTAACTATTTTAAATTCTAAAGTTAAACAAGCGGAAGTAGATGTAACCCTGGATTGCAATGAAAATTTCTCTGTCTTCGGAGATCCTTCACAACTCACCCAAGTGCTCATTAATTTAATCGACAACGCTATTCAAGCCCTCCAGGAAGTAAAGCCTCCCCGCAAACTGCGCATCGCCGTAGTTAGTTTTGCCAATAGAGTTCAAATCAGCGTTGCCGATAACGGAACTGGTATACCAGAAGAACTTCATCACAAGATCTTCGAACCTTTCTTCACCACAAAACCAGTGGGCACGGGAACGGGACTGGGGCTCTCTATAAGTTATTCAATCATTGAAAAACACCGCGGTAAACTTAGTTTCACCAGCAAACCAGGTTGGGGAACAGAATTTAAAATAATGATTCCTTTAGACTCTGACAGCGTTTGACACTCCAAATGCTGATTAAGCCACATGCCCCGCAACGGCGGTTAGAACAGAACCCTGAACTTCGAAAATTGCTGATGGTATTTCAATCAGTTGAAAAAAAATAAACTCCTGAAGGCAGTGTAACTTTTTAGTAGATATTTCCATCTTGACCAAAATACTATCCCTAAGAACTATGACTTCCAACAAAAAGACTGCAAGACTAGCCGGGTTCTTTTATTTTATTGTTGTACTCAGTGGCATTTTTAGCCTGATGTATGTTCCCTCTACGCTCTTCGTCCGCGGAGATGTTTCGGCCACCATTCAAAACATTAAAGCATCTGAATTTTTATACCGGTCGGGCATGGTAAGTGCCATGATATGTTACGTTTTCTTTCTGCTGCTGCCGTTGGTGCTTTACAAATTGCTTCAACCCGTAAACGATACCTATGCCAAGCTCATGGTTGCTTTAGCTGTGGTGAGTGTTCCCATTTCGCTGCTCAACATACAAAACAGGTTTGCCATTCTCACCTTGATCAACGACGCAAATTACCTGACGGTGTTTGGCGCAGAGCAACTGCAAGCACAGGTATTGTTTTATCTGCGATTGTTCAACGACGGCAATCTTATAGCCCAGATCTTTTGGGCTCTTTGGTTGTTCCCCCTGGGATTCTTGATATTTAAATCCGGGTTCCTGCCTAAATTTTTGGGCATTATTCTTATGGTTGGAAGCGCAGGTTATGTGCTTGACTTTTTCGGCTGGACATTGCTGCCAAACTATCAAGAACTGCCTATCGCTGATTTTGCAACATTGCCCGCCAGTATCGGTGAAATAGGCACGTGTTTGTGGTTACTTATCGCGGGTGCAAAAGAAAAAGAGAAATCAGACGTACAGCCACAATCGACGGTGGAAGTAGCCTAGGTTTATTGTATACTTAGCAAACTTTTGACGCGGCCTAAACTCACCCGTATATTTCATGACACCCAGAATCGAAACCTTGACTGAAAAGAAACTGATCGGAACACGGACTGCCATGTCATTTGCCGAGAACAAAACCGGCGAGCTATGGCGTAGTTTCATGCCCAGGCGAAAAGAAATTATGAATGCCATCGGCCGCGAACTTTATTCGATCAACATTTATAGCCTTTCGTTTTTTTATCAATTTAACCCAACGACACCGTTTGAAAAGTGGGCGGCAATAGAAGTCACTGATTTTAGTGTGATTCCGCATGCCATGGAAACAATCACGTTGGCGGGTGGCTTGTATGCCGTTTTCCTTCACAAGGGCGCGGCCAGTACAGGACCAAAAACATTCCAATATATCTTCAGCACCTGGCTTCCAAACTCGGATTATATGTTGGATGATCGTCCTCACTTTGAACTACTGGGTGAAAAATATAAAAACGAAGATCCCGCCTCAGAAGAAGAAATATGGATCCCTATTAAACACAAAATCAAATAGGTTCTTAAAATCTGCGAGGCGGGAGCTTTAACCCTTGCCTTTTTGTTTTTATTAAGATCAAAGAAAATTATATGGCAAAGGCATCACTTCAGGTCATCGACGCTTTGCGCGCCACAGCAGCTGAATTAGAAACAAGCGCCATCTACCAATGGGGACATATGGGCTCATGCAACTGCGGTTTCCTGGCCCAGAAGATCACACATCTGAAAAAAGACGAGATCCATTCGCGCGCCATGCAACGTTATGGCGATTGGAGCGATCAGATCAACGATTATTGCCCCACGAGCGGACTGCCGATGGATGATCTGATTTCTGAAATGGTGGCCTTCGGATTAGACGCCGACGATCTTAAACATTTGGAAAGACTATCAGATCATGTTGTTCTACGGGCACTTCCGCCTGAACAGCGCAATCTGAAACACAATGTAAAAGCTGATGTTATATTATACTTGATGACATGGGCGTCGCTTTTGGAATCCAAACTATTGGAGGAAATAACCCTGGAGCCTAACGAAATATTTAGGTCACCATCAATTTTACAGGTTCAGCCTGAAAAGTAAACAGTCTTTGGGTTCATTGTTCTGGTTCACAAACCGAAACCATTTGGATAAACGCGCTTCTTCTATAAGTCCGCTCTTAAGTAAAACCTTGATCGACCTGATATTGTCGGAATCCACAAATGTGCCAACGCGATAAACCCCCGGAAATGTCTTGAGTACAGCCATCATTTTCTGGCAAGCCTCGGTAGCATAGCCCGAATTCCAATGCGTTGGACTAATGACATAGCCGAACTGGATTTTTCCGTTGTCATGCATCACACCAAAGCATCCAATGAACTGATGAGATTGTTTCAGCCGAATTGAAAATGAGAAATCTGTGCCATCGTTCCAACTGGCCAGCGCATAACGAAGGAAAGCACGGGTATCATCTACCGAGCGGTGAGTAGGCCATGACATATACCTGGTGGCGTCAGGTTTGCTGGCGTAGCTGTAAAAAATTTCCTCGGCATCTTCGTACCTTAGCCGCTGAAGTAATAGTCGCTGGGTTTCGATCTTCTCAGGGAACTTCAGTATAACCATAGTCAAATAAAACCAGAATGGCGAAAGGCAGCAATATCGTTCACCAATATTTCAAAAAGGAATTTGAAGATTTCACCATCCTGGTCAAAATTAATCCTTTCACTTTCCAGGGTATAGAAATCACTATCCCCAAAGCGGGCGAATCGCAACTTCGTGAAATGGAGTTTGATGAAGAGATCTTTGAGGACCTGAAAATTGACGGTTTCGTAGAATCTGGTCCGCTTGAGTTTAATCTATATTATACCGGATTGGCATAAAGTCGCCCTTTCATACCCATAAGTTTTTTTACCCCCTCATGGCATTTTATTAACTCCGAAGTGTATCTTTGCCCCCCGGCAAGCCGGCACGACCAGCTCCTGCTGAACTCCCCCAGGACCGGAAGGTAGCAAGGGTAGGCGGTTGTAGCGGTGCGATGTTCGGTTTGCCCTTTTTTTGCCCCGCCCGATCAAAATTATCCGCCAAGCACCACAAGCCGACAATAGACTTTGACTATTTTTGCGCGAATAAACCACTAACTAAAAGCTATGAAGTTCTTCATCGATACAGCTAACCTTAACGAGATCAAAGAAGCACACGATCTGGGCGTTCTGGACGGTGTTACCACCAACCCTTCTCTGATGGCCAAAGAAGGCATCAAGGGAGCCGACAATATCAAGGCACACTATAAGGCCATTTGTAACATTGTCGATCACAATGTGAGCGCCGAGGTGATTGCCACTGACTTCGATAACATCATGAAAGAGGGTCGCGAACTGGCAAAGCTCGATGATAAGATCGTGGTGAAGGTACCCATGATCAAAGACGGAGTAAAAGCAATTAAGAAATTGACCAGCGAAGGCATACGCACAAATTGCACTCTGGTATTTTCTCC
>JBMOKS010000598.1:3459-7204 GCA_049324355.1 Bacteroidota bacterium | reverse complement strand
AAGGTCGGTGGCCCGTCTCCGGCTTCATTGCTATTGCCAAAGTTGGTATAGAATTTCGGATCGTTGGGCGCTTTATAATTTACCACGGTTGTATTGCGGTCGCGGAAAGGAATCACCAGTTCGTAAGAAATGCTGTCACCGTCGGGATCGAACGCCCCGGGGTTGTGCGACCATGCCTCGGTTGTGCACGCCCGATCGATAGGGGGAACCAGAAGCTGCGGTGTGTTATTACAACCCAGAAAAGGATCGACGATAATTTCTGTCTCGATATAAAATCGCGTATTCACCGAACCATCCATATTCACAACGCCGTCGTTCCGGTTAGGCTCGCTGTAGCTGATCACGTAACGTTGGAAACCGGAGTAGGTGTGAAATATCGTAAACGAAGCAGTGGCTATACCCTCACCCAAATCGGGTCTCAATGTATTTTGCGTTTCGGGTACCAGTATCGGCTTGCTGCCGTCGCCGAAATCGAGCCAGTCGTCATCTCCGCCAAACAAGACGTTGGTGTTGATGGTGTTAGTGAATACCGTAACTGTTATTTTGAAGGTTAAGCTATTACAGTTCACCCGTTCAACGATAATTTCACCTGCCCTCAGGTGGGTGGCATTACTTTTTTGCAGGGAAACGGTCATCAACAGGATAAACGATACCCATAAGAGGCGAACCGTAGAATTCTGTGTCATTCTTTTAGTTAGGAAAATTTTATACCAATTCAACACAAGCCAAGGTGATTAGGTTTACAATATAAAGCCTTGTTTTGATTCCGGAAAGAATACTTAAAGTAACGGTTATCCTGTTAAATTAGTCTGATTTTTAGGAAATTCTTTTAAACCTTAGTCGTTATCTGGCATCTAAAAGAACTATGAACGGAGCACAAAAGATCAAACATTTATACCATCGGGCGTGTTTTGCACTGCCACCGAAAGTTAATATGCCGGGAGCGGACGGCGCTGTGAAAAAACTATTCAAAGATTCTTCACAATTGAACCTGATCCAATTGGCCGATGTGCCGGAACCTGATTCTGTCGAAATGATGGACGTAAAAAAACGCGGCCTGATAACCCAACGATCGCGCGAGAAGGTCATCGAACTCAATGCTCAGTGGATGAATCAGCTCACCTCCGGAGAGGCCGTGCTGCGCGAAAAGATGACCCTGTTCTGGCACGACCATTTCGCTTGCCGCGTGCTGGCTCCGGCGCTGGCACAACAACAAAATAACACGCTGAGGAAACACGCATTGGGAAAATTCGGAGATCTGCTGATGGCCATTTCGAAAGACGCCGCCATGATCAGGTTTCTCAACAATCAGCAGAACAAAAAAGATAGCCCAAATGAGAATTTTGCGCGGGAGGTGCTGGAGCTCTTCACACTCGGACGCGGACACTATTCGGAAAATGATATTAAGAATGCCGCCCGTGCTTTTACAGGTTGGACATTCGATCCAAAAAACGGAGGTTTTGTATTCCGCCCCAGGATCCACGACGATGATCTCAAAACTTTCCGCGGCAAAACCGGAAACTTTACAGGCGAAGATATCATTAACATGGTATTGGAAGATAAACAAACCTCACGATTTATCACCGAGAAGATCTGGAGGTTTATGGTAAGTCCTGACCAGGTAGACCAGGAGATCATGATATCGCTAGCGGATCAATTCTATCAGTCTGACTACTCGATCGAAATGTTGTTGCGAAATATGTTCTCGTCAAGCTGGTTTTACGACAATCGATTCACTGGCAATCGCATCAAGTCTCCCGTGGAATTGCTCTCGGGCATGATCATTCAGACTCAGGGGTCTTTCGAAGATCCGGAGTCGGCGATCTTTATCCAAAAGGCGCTTGGACAAATTTTGTTTATTCCACCCAACGTTGGCGGCTGGCCCAACGGCACCGAATGGATCGACAGCTCGAGTCTCACCTTTCGTATGGCACTACCCTCGTTCATGTTTCGCAAGGCGGAAACCGACATTGAGGCCAAGAATGATGGCGATGCCAACAACGTAGCCAATCAAACCGGTCGGGCACGACGCCTGGTTTTTAAGGTAGATTGGGAAGGTGTGGCCAACCGCTGGCGAAAGTCAAACGTCAAAGAAACGCTCGAAGAAATTGAAGACTTCCTTCTCGCACGGCCGGCAACCGACGCGAACAGAAAAATGATCGCAAAAATAGTCGGCAGCACAAAAGATACAGAGTTTGTCAAGAATGCATTTATAGGTTTTATGTCGTTACCCGAATATCAACTCAGCTAAGTCATGAACAAATCGCGCAGAACATTCATCAAACAATCGCTGCTGGCTACGGCGGGTTCTATGATGGTACCCAATTTTCTCAAGGCGTTTGAAAATCCGCAAGCGATGTTTCGTAAAACATCAGACAAGATCCTGGTGGTGATACAGCTTTCGGGAGGCAACGATGGATTGAACACAGTAGTGCCCTATCGCAATGACCTTTATTATCAGTACAGACCGCAGCTGGCAATACCATCATCCAAGGTTTTGAAAGCTACCGATGAGATGGGATTCCATCCGTCGCTGCGCGAATTGCAGCAGTTATATGATGACGGCTACCTCGCTATACTGAACAACGTGGGTTATCCGAATCCCGATCGCTCGCACTTCAGGTCGATGGACATCTGGCATACCGCCAGCAATGCAAATGAATATCTCAACACGGGATGGATCGGGCGCTACCTCGACTCAAGCTGCCAGTCCTGTAACACAGCACACCAGGCCATTGAGATCGATGACACCCTCAGTCTTGCCTTAAAAGGAGAATCCATCAAAGGTATGGCCATGCGAAATCCGAAGAAGGTCTACGATGCGGTGAAGAATAATTTCTTCAGGTCAGTGGTAGAGCAAAACGCACCGGGTGAGATGCATGAATCGTCAATTCATTATCTCTACAAGACCATGGCCGAAACTTCGTCATCAGCCGACTACATCTATCAGAAAACAAAGGTGTACAAGCCTTCTGTACCATACCCAAGCAATGAGTTTAGCAACCGACTCAAAACGGTGTCGCAACTCATACATTCCGGCGTTGACACGCGCGTGTATTACGTTTCCCTCTCGGGCTTCGATACGCACGTTCGTCAGGCCCAGCAGCACGAGCAATTATTAAAAACATACGCTGAAGGTATTGGTCCGTTCATGAAGGACCTCGAGGAGAATGGGCGTCTCGACGATGTGCTGATCATGACTTTCTCTGAGTTCGGGCGAAGAGTTTCTCAGAATGCCAGTGGTGGTACGGATCATGGAACGGCCAACAATCTCTTCATCATGGGCAACGCATTGAAGAAGAAAGGCATCATCAACGACACACCTGACCTATCAAAACTTGATCAAGGTGATCTCATTCATCAGGTTGATTTCAGAAGCGTTTATGCAACTTTACTTAATCAATGGCTTGAAGCACCTGATAAAAAAATTTTACAGGGCTCGTTCAAGGTTTTAGATTTTATATAATATATTCGTCGGCAAAAAAAAGCAACCCTAACCCCGACGTACTTTAATGAAACCTGACCCTATGAGCTTGAAGTCCGCTTTGCGTAAACGCGAAATGGAACTTCAAAGGATCATCAGACAAATGAAACTCGATAACTTGAACAGGAGCCCTGTGTATAAGAACCTTGAACAGGAGCTTGAACTCGTTAAAAACCAGTTGGTCGTCCCTGCCGAGAGAGAATCATAGTCTCTCACCTTCTGGTTTACTGCTCAGTTAATCTTATCTTTGATGTTTAAACA
>JBMOKS010000598.1:0-3449 GCA_049324355.1 Bacteroidota bacterium | reverse complement strand
TTGTTGGAGAAGTTCAGCATCCTGAATGCAAGATCACCATCTTTGCCTGGAACAATCGCTATCTCATCAAGCTGGAGCAACATTACTTTGAACAGACTTTCAAGATCGATCAGTTCGACGTTGACGATGAGGATCACCTGAAAAGGATCGTCAATGCGGAATTTATTCAACATGCCCTAACCCGGTTCCAGGATATGAGGCAGTCTTTCTACGAAGCCGTTCAAAAGAGTGCATTGTAGGGGTTTTTTCACGTGATGGACGAAATTGTTATTTTGCGCCCCCGATGGAAGTTGCAGAAAAGAAAAATAAGAATAAGCGGTATAAACCTATTCTGGAGGGTATTCCCGATTGGCCTGTTTATCAACTCAGTAAAAACCGAAAGGAGTTTATTGAAGAGGTAGCTCAAAAATCTTTTCAACACGTTAAGCAATTGAGGCCCACTGGCAAACAGCTTTTGGACGAGCTGGAGGCTACCGTTTACAGGGAGCAACAGCGCATGAAGCGCAATCGCTGGCGTGTGGATCCCGAAGACGAGCCTCGTTTCTGGGCCAAGATCAAAGAAGAACTCGTTGCCCTCACCAACAAGGAAAGCGAAGAAGCTCAAACCAAGGCCGACGATATCCTATACCGGATCATCATTCGGTATGCCGACGAGATTGCGGGCAATTTCAAACCGAGCTCTTACCGGTTTACCCGCGAACTCGTGAAGTTCTGGTTTGGAAGGCTATTAAATGGGGCACGCGTAAAAAAATTCGGTGCTATTTTCCGTAGTCAATACACCCTTCGTGACAAAATTCACATTGTAGGCAAAGTGAAACAGCTGCGCAAGCTGGCAAAAAAAGGCACCGTAATCATGGTACCGACTCACTTTAGCAACCTCGATTCTATACTGATCGGCTGGGTCATCCATTCGCTGGGGCTTCCCGCATTCATCTATGGTGCCGGACTGAATCTGTTCAACATCAAGATCTTCGCCTACTTCATGAACAGCCTTGGCGCATACAAGGTTGACCGCCGAAAAAAAAATCTGCCGTACCTCGAAACGCTGAAGATGTATTCTACCCTGGCGATTCAGAAAGGCGCACACAGCCTGTTCTTTCCCGGTGGTACACGTTCGCGCTCGGGCATGATCGAAAAACAGCTCAAATTAGGTTTACTAAGCTCTACCATCGAGGCGCAACGCAATCTTTATCTCGACAACCCGCAGGGAGACGCAATTCGCAAGATTTATATCGTTCCCGTCACGTTGAATTATCATTTTGTTTTGGAGGCGCCTGACCTCATTGATGATTACTTATCTGTGAAAGGTCAGGATCGTTATCTGCCTGAACAAGACAAATACGGCAGCTGGCAGCTGATCCAGTTCCTGTTCAAGTTCTTCACCAAAGGTTCTAACATTTCTGTTTCCGTTGGACGCGGACTCGACGTTATCGGAAACTACGTTGACGAAGAGGGCAACAGCCTTGATTCTCAGGGCAGGGTAATCAACACCCGCGACTATTTCATCACCAACGAGGAAGTAACCATCGACAAGCAGCGCGAAGATCAGTATACGCGTATGCTGAGCCAGAAAATCGTTTCCGAATATCATCGCATCAATCGTGTCTTTGCCAGTCACCTTGTCGCTTTTGTAGCCTTTGAAATGTGGCAACGAAAGCATCCGAAGCTGGATCTCTTTGGTTTGCTGCGATTGCCGGAAGAGGACCTTGAAATTCCTTACGAGGAATTCAGGGCCGTATGCAAAACAGTGCGAAAGCAGCTCTATCAATTGAAAGACGAAAATAAAGTATATCACGCCACACATCTCAAGGGTAAGATTGATCTTGTGATACGCCATGGATTGGAGAATGTAGGCATATTTCATCTCAAACGTCCGCTGCTTTTTAATAAGCAGGGCAATATCATAACGCGCGATCTCAATACCCTTTACTACTACCACAACAGGTTGGTTGGCTATGATCTTGAGAAGTGTATCTGACAATAAACCAGTCGGCGTCATCGGCGCCGGCAATTTCGGCAGCGCCGTGGCCAACCTGCTCGCCCCTCAAAGGGAGGTATTGTTGTATGCGCGCGACGAAAGCGTCATTAAAAAGATCCGCGACCAGCGAGAGAATCGTGGTCACAAAATGCATCCCAATGTGACGCCGGTAAGTGACATGGCGCTTGTAGCCCGCGAGTGCGATGTGATCTTCCCCATCGTTCCGTCGGCTCACTTTAGGGCGATGATGAAGCGATTGTCGCAGTACCTGCACCCCTACCATATCCTCATCCACGGCACCAAAGGTTTTGACATTCAATTGCCAGAAGGAGAAACCATCGAGACGGTGGCCAAACTTGATCGAAGTCATGTCAAGACGATGAGCGAAGTGATCATGGAAGAAAGCGTTGTGGTTCGTGTAGGCTGTTTGGCGGGCCCCAATTTGTCGAAAGAACTCGCTGCCGGCCAACCCGCCGCCACAGTAATCGCCAGCCAGTTTAATGAAGTGATCACGTTAGGCAAAAAACTGCTGCGCAACGAAAAATTCCAAGTGTACGGCAATAACGACCTGGTCGGTGTTGAACTCGCAGGTGTACTGAAAAACGTGATTGCCATTGCTGCCGGCGCGTTGAGTGGAATGGGCTATGGCGAAAATGCCAAAGGTTTGCTGATCAGCCGGGGCATGGTGGAAATGGTATATCTGGGCCGGGCGCTCGGCGGCAACACTACTGCCTTTCTGGGCGTGGCCGGCGTTGGCGACCTGGTGACAACTTGCAACAGTTCACTGAGTAGAAATTTTAACGTAGGGTATCGGCTGGCGCAAGGCCAGTCGCTGAGCGACATCTTGCAAAGTACGGACGAGATAGCAGAAGGTATTAATACCGTGCGCATCGCAAAGAAGTGTGCTGATCATTATAAAGTACGTGCGCCCATCACCAGCACACTATACCAGGTGCTATTTAAAGACCTCACGGTAAAACAAGCTCTTCATTATTTGATGCGTTATCCTCTTAACGTGGATATTGACTTTCTTTGATAGCTTCGAAACGTTCCAAGGTTCTAAGTTCATGACTGAACCTGGAGGGGTTGGAACGCCGAAAAAGAACGATTTAAAGCGCCGCTTTGATTTTCTCTGCGGTAGCTGCAAGTTCTTCTTTGCCAGGGTTTAATTTCGGGCGTGTAAAATTAATGTCACCCATGGCATTCATGGGCACCAAGTGAACGTGAACATGAGGAACCTCAAGGCCGATAACAGCAACGCCTATGCGTTTACAGGGGATAGTCTTCTTGATGGCCTTAGCTACTTTTTTTGAAAAGACAGTGAGACCGGCGAGGGTTTGATCCTCCAGATCGAAGATGTAGTCAACCTCCTGCTTGGGGATAACCAGCACATGACCCACAACCAGCGGCATGATATCTAAAATGGCGATGTACTTATCATCCTCTGCCACAATGTGACCTGGAATTTCGC
>JBMOKS010000597.1:0-7209 GCA_049324355.1 Bacteroidota bacterium | reverse complement strand
TATTTTTCATTCCAACAACTAATAAATCCATCGTGGAGGGCCATTGCCACCAGCGCGTGGGCTTGCACGGTCTTAACGAAACTAAGTTTAGCTTTTTTACAAGCTATACCGTGATACTCATCCAATGTCCGCCGGGAGAAATCTTCTTGATGGCAACACTCACGTGGCCGGCATAAAAATTTGCAAACGGATTACAGTCCCAATAGCGGGCGATCAGGTTTTGTTCGGCGGTGAGATTCTTTCCAGTCACATAAACTTCGTGCATGAGTAAATAAAACGGCGATCCTTTCTGTGAATTGAACCGTACCGGCGGCATGGGCGTGAATTGTTCACATGAATCGAGAAAGAAGGACCGCACCGTGCTCCAATTCGGTTCAACCGCCGCCATGTACTCGGGTGGTGTTGGATACCACGTGCTATCAGTCGCTCTCGGCTCATAACGTTTTAGTGTGCTGAGTTTCAGATAGCCGTCGGACTTCGAATGCTTAATAAAAATTTGCGCGACCCGTTTCGCATAATTCACCGACGAATCGAGCACTTGTTTTTTTATTCCGGACTTGAGGAAGTCGCGGTACAGCAGATCCTGCTTTTCCTGAAGCGAGTGTCCGGATGGAATAATACCTTTGCCAGTTTCAAGCATAGCATAGATAGCGCTGAAATAAACGTTGACCCGGGCATTAGGAGGCTGCAAAACTGACGGGTAGTCTCTGATTACTGTGTTCAAAGCATACCGCTGAGAAGAGTTCTCTGCGACAATTTTCTCAGCGGCGAGCATGGAATAAGCATAAAATCGAGCAGCTGCCGGCGGATTAATAACGTCATGGAACATTACTTCTGTAAGCCGGAAGACGTTCGCGGCAAAGTCGTCCACGTACCGTGCCTCAACATTATTTTTTTGTGCATACCCGGTCAGTGTGCAAATGAGGAGCAGGATCAACACAAGTCTATTGTTCATGGTTTAGGTCATTGATTTTGTACATTAAAACCGACGCGCCGTTAACACCCAGCCAAAGGCGGCGCTCACCGTTTCTTTTAATGATCACCGCGTCACGCACATCACCCTTTACGTTTAGTCCCGAATGGTGCTGTTGAACACATTCGAAAATGTTTTTTCCTTTGTTGAGCAACATCACACCATAGCTGGCATCCAGTTTCCCGAATTTTAACCGGGGATAGTTGTTATTACCAAAGAGCAGAATATCTTTTTTTCCGTCCGCGTCAATATCTTCCAGTTGAATATTATAAACCGGCGAGAACTGTGTCTCGATCGGGAGTTTTCGTACGGCGAAATTTCCATTTACGTTTTCGAAAAGCAACGTTTCCAGCGTATTGACTTTAAGTTTTTGCGCGTTGCCTATCTCAGCCTCTGAAAAAATATCCCTCAGCTGAGCGTCAGCATAGCTCTTATAGCTCGTGTATTTTTTTCGAAGTGGATAGATCTGATCCAGCAGTTCATCGCGCGTTACATAGGGATAGGATTTTCCCTGAATATAGAAACAAAGGAAGGGATCTACTGATCCGTTAGCATCAAAATCCTTATAGATCAGTTCCGCAGGCTCTTGTTCGCTCGCCCTAAGTTGCGTGTTGGTGCCCAGATTGCCAGCCAGTAGATCAATATCCTTGTCGCCGTCAATATCTTCAGCCACCAATACATTCCACAATCCGGAAAGCGGTTTCGGAAAATATTGTTGTGTTTTGTTTACCAGAGCAGATCCGGTGTTACCCAGCACGGTAACAGGCATCCAATCGCCCACAACGATAAGATCAGAAAGCCCATCGCCATCGAGGTCACCCCAGCTTGCATCGGTCACCATCCCGATCTTTCTTAGTGCCGGCGCAACGGTATCTGTGATGTCAGTGAAATTTCCCCTTCCGTCATTCTGTAGCAGATAGCTCACGGGAGTTTCAGGATATTTGCCCGGTACCACGCGGCCTCCCAGAAAAATATCGATGTCACCATCACGATCGAAGTCAGATGCGCGCACGCAGGATTTAGACGTAAGCATCTCCGGCAGTGTCTTTTTGCTGAAAAAAAATCCAGTACCATCGTTCAAATATAATCGGTCGGAAAGCAAAACGTTTCCGTCTTCGTAATCATGGTATACGCCGCTTGTCATATAGAGGTCAAGATCATGATCACGATCGACATCCAGAAATAAAGCGTCCGTCGCGGTGAATTGTTTGTCCATTTCAAAAAGACCGTTCACCGATTCTTCCCAGCGGCCGTCGGCGCGTTGCAGGTACAATTTGGTGGCTTGCCCTTTTGAAGCTCCGATCAACACGTCTTCGAGACCATCTGCGTTTACATCTCCTTTTGTCAACACTGGTCCAGTGTGCGAGAGCATACTGAACATAAGCGGTTGCCGTTTGAAATCATTGTATTCATAGTCGCGGTGCAAAAAAGTTATGGCGGGCTGTTCAGGCGTAAAATACTTTGCGATCTCGAACAATGGCTGTCGCACCGGTATTGGGGCATTTTCTTCAACTCGTACGGTTTTGTTGATCTCGACCTGCGTCAGGGTCTGAGTGTGTCCGGAGGGCCAGCGAATAACCAAAGAATCTACCCTCAAAACTTTTCCCAATCCAACCTGCAAGATTTCCGAGACCGACGATTGAAAACCCCGCACCGGATTTTGCTCAACGACCTGTTTCTTTCCATCGTAAAAAACTTCGATCCGCGCACCTACACCGAATCTATTCGGTTCTCTGCCGATGATCTGAATCTTCAGAAAATTGTTTTTGTGGATCGATTCAGCGTTGTTTCGGTAGATAGATGCTGTTTCGTTTACATTATTGACGATCAAGTCAAGGTCGCCATCATTGTCCAGGTCGGCATACGCTGCGCCGTTGGACAGTATGAGTTGGTCCATTCCCCATCCGTGAGTTTGATTCGTGAACGTGAGATCACCATTATTTCTAAAAATATAGTTACTGGTGCGTGTAGAAGGCATTTGGGTCACTAATTCCATCAGCACCGTTTTTTCCATCTTCATGGCTTTCTGCACCACGTAATTGCCCCAGTATTTTAAAAAGTCCTTATTGGTATAATCCCTGAGGTAGCCATTGGAAATAAACAGGTCCTTGAATCCGTCATTGTCAAAATCTGCCAGCAGCGGTGCCCAGCTCCAATCCGTATTGGAAATACCCGCGAGTTGTCCGATTTCACTAAATGTGCCATCGCCATTGTTGAGTTGAAGCATGTTGCGCATGAACTGATGATGAAATCCGTTCTTCACCGCTGACTTATACAGTTCATAATTTTCGGGACCTTGCAATAATTTTTGGCGGCGGTTGTCTTCGGGCAACATATCCAGCGTGATGATATCAGTGAAGCCGTCGTTATTGATATCGGCAATATCATTGCCCATAGAAAACTCGGAAATGTGCTGCAGGTAGTCTTTTATTCTTTCTGAAAATGTTCCATTGCCGTTATTGATGTATAGATAGTCATTTTCGCGATAGTCGTTGGATACGTAAATATCGGACCAGCCGTCGTTGTTGACGTCTGATACTGTAATACCCAAGCCGAAGCTGATCGGGTTGCCGCTGATGCCGGCTTCTTTGCTGATGTCTTTGAACAGGCCGTTGTCATTCCTGTAGAGTTTGTCGCCAGCCAACGAATCGTACTCGGTCTTCAGATAGGCGAGTTCAACATCTTTAAAATCTTTTATGCTATGGTTGAGCAAATACGCATCCAGGTCGCCATCACGATCGAAGTCGAAAAATGCCGCCTGCGTTGAATGCGAAGGATCGTCGAGACCGTAACTTTTTGCTTTTTCAGAAAACACGAGGTTGCCCTGGTTGATGAAGAGTTGATTTCTACGGCTATCGGTTTC
Organism: Bacteroidota bacterium; assembly: GCA_049324355.1. Lineage (GTDB taxonomy): Bacteria > Bacteroidota > Bacteroidia > Cytophagales > Cyclobacteriaceae > Chryseosolibacter. The sequence continues at coordinate 3,373 of JBMOKS010000597.1, read as the reverse complement.
GCCGTTGCCCGAATAACAAACGTAGATGTCGAGCAGTCCGTCGCCGTTCACATCGGCGATGGACACGCCGGTTTTCCATTTCAACCGGGTTGTAAATTTGGCTTGTTTGGTAATGTCTTTGAACTTGAGCCCTCCGAGGTTGAGGTAAAGTTTATCGGGCTTCATATTGGCAGTAAAGCACAGGTCGATGAGGCCGTCGTTGTTAAGATCTCCTGCGGCCACGCCGCCGCCATTGTAAAAATATTCGTACGATAGAACGTTCAGCGCTTCGGTTTCCTTAATATCGTTGCGAAAATCGACACCGGACGTTTTAGGTGGCTGCAGGGTGAATAAAGATTCCTGAGCCGTGGCCATAGTCACCGCCACGCCAATGAGACCAACGACCTTGAAAATGATATAGTATTGTCGCAACGTCTTTAGGTTTGGGTGTTAATAAATTTAATAAAAAGAGGCTTCTGTTACGAAGCCCCCTTTCTCAAATTAACCCTATTAATAAACCATGTAGAGTTTAAGGTTTGTCCCACCAAACGCGTCCGGTCATAAGGTCTGAACCTCCCATTCTCGCCACCGCTTCTTCATAGTTCGTTTTGTTGTTCGCGGCTTCAGAAATAGGATACAACATTCTGCGAGGGATCACACCGCCAGTATTGCCATTGGGGTGATTTACCGGTACCAGCACGGGGAATCCTGTTCTTCTCCAGTTCGCAAATGCTTCATAGTCGTTCAGGATAGTAGCTGCCCAATACTGGGTATTGATCTGCTCCAAACCATTGGCATCATCGTAAGGATGGGCAGCCAGGTATGCGTCGATAGCTGCGCTTGAAATCGTAGCGGCAGCGTCGTACTGCTTTAAAGTTTCCATGGCAGCTCTTACGCCGGCATTATAATGCTCTGCAGCTGTGCCAGGCACGTTCCAGCCTCTCTTTTTGGCTTCTGCCAGCAATAGTTGCGATTCTCCATACGTGAGCACGTAGGTGGGGCTGTTCAATTTCAAGAGGTAAGCTCTAGGGCGAGAGTACTTGCCAAGGTTATCGGTTCCTACAGCTCCGGGGAAATTCGGTTCGCCAGTAATAGGAACGGGTGCAGCCAAGTTGTATCCATTCGGCATGCCTATAGCTTTAGCAGGATCGCTGTCGCCCAGGGTACCATAAGCATAATCAGGGTTTCCATTTCCGCCGACAGGAGGAATGTCAGCAACTACTGCCAACCGCGGATCGTTGTTGTTCTTGAGGAAATCGATGAACGTTTTGCTCCACTTCACCTGGGCGCGTTCGCCTCCGTTGGATTCAAACACCTGGCTGATACGATTTACGGTGGGTCTTCCGCCGGTAGGATCGTGGATCACAAAAGCATTGTCGGCAATGCTTGTCATGGAGCCGGCAGCCGCGGCTTCAACAGTGCTCTGTGCAAGCGAAGGGTTGATCTTCACCAAACGTGAGCCTGCGCGAATGAGCATGGAGTTGGCAAACCGCTGCCACTTTGCAACATCGCCACCATAGATCATATCGCCCGTCGGCTTGTCTTTGGCAGGATCAAGCGCAGCAGAGGCTTCTTTCAATTCCTTGATCAGGTCGGTATAGATAGCTTCCTGGGTGTCGTACTTCGGTGTGAAGATACGCTTGTAGTAACCCTGGCCTGCATCGAAATAGGGAATATCACCATAGAGATCGGTAATACGCATGAACACCGTGGCCTTCCAGATGCGAATGATCTGGTGAAGGTTGGCGTACTGAGGCTTGTTCTTGGATGTTTCATAAGCATCTACCACGAATTTCACCTGCTCATCGTAAGCTCTTTCGAAATAAGCGAAGTTGTAAGCCGTATTCACCGTGTATTTATCACCTCCCCAGTAGCCGAGAGTAGTGGAAAAGTGCTGAATCATGGTGCTGCAATAGATCAGCTGGGCACGCCATGTTTCATAGCTGAAGTCGGCACTGCCGGTGTAGCGAAGCTGAGCGGCACTCAGCAGAAAGTTAGGGTTGAAGGCCTCAGCGCCGGCCGAAGTCGGATCGACGTTCAGCTCCTTGAGGTCATCGGCACAGTTCGTGGCGGTGAATAAGACCACCAAGAGCACTGCGATTTTTCTTGATATGATGTCTCTCATGACTTTTATAGTTTATGGAGATAATTAAAATTTAACGTTAAGATTGAACCCGTACGATCTGGTAGGCGGTACCCCAGCCAGTTCAAGTCCCTGTCCCACACCGTTGTTCAGGTTAGACTCAGGGTCAATATTCGGGGTATTCTTTTTCAGGATCGCCACGTTGCGAGCAACGAATGAGACATTGACGGATTGGATAACACCGCTCTTGAATATGGAGGCCGGTAGCGTGTAACCGAGTACGATCTGTCTGAGCTTCACGAAGCTGGCATCATATACAAACAGGGATGAGATGCGGTTGGCGATTCCGGAGCCACCACCGTAATAATCCCATGACTTAACGGGCACTGTATTTGCGGCACCGCTGGCGTTAACACCTGCGCTGATGATGTCTTCATTTCTTCCCACCAAAGTATTCTTATGCAATCCGAAGATGTAAGCATAGTAGTCTGTGGCGGAAAATATTTTGCCTCCCGACTTGAAGGAGAAGTTGACGCCTTTGTAATTGAACTCGTTGTTCACACCTCCGAAATTCGGATGGTGGCCTGAGCCATAGGACTTCAATTCGCCCTGAACGGGGAATCCATTGGCATCATGGATAATGGCTCCATTCGCATCGCGACTATAGTCGAAGGCCCTCACTTGCGAGGCAGGCTCACCCACAACATGCTGTGCAAAAGCATTCAATGAACGCGACGTAGCAATACCAATGCTATTCAGTCCTTCATTCAGCTTCACAACTTTGTTGTTGTTGCGTGTAAAGTTGAAGGAAATATTCCAGGTAAAATCTTGTGATTTCACCGGGGTACCGGTCAGTAGCAGTTCAATACCTTTATTCTCCAGAGAACCTACGTTGAGGCTTGCACTGGTATAACCACTGGTGAAAGAGGTTGTGATGTTGATTGGCTCATCCGTAGTCTTTTTGTTATAATAAGCTACGTCAAGTCCGATGCGGTTGTCGAGGAATTTAAATTCGAGACCAAATTCTGTTTCTACCAGTGTGTTAGGTTTCAGGTTAGCATTCGGTATTGCGCCGTTGCTTATCTGTCCTAACGGGAAGCCATTTGCCGAACCAGACAAATTGTAGTATAGGCTGGTTTGATAGGCAAACTGAGAAGGGTCATTGGTAAGTTGCGCCCATGATCCGCGAACTTTAGCAAAGTTCATAACAGGCACATCGATCAATTCCGAAAAGACAAAACTTGCTCCAACAGATGGATAGAAAATGCTTCTTCCATCCAACGCGCTGAACCAATCCTGGCGACCAGCCGT
>JBMOKS010000596.1:0-7212 GCA_049324355.1 Bacteroidota bacterium | reverse complement strand
ACATAAATCAACTAAAATTGAACTGGACAGGATAGGCCTCTTAAATGAATGCTACTCTACTGCTTCGATTCCACAGCAAAAACGCAGCTTTACATCATGACTTGCTTTTTATCCGGACACCAGTAGCCTCGAGCTATGAGCTGCGAGTTTTTTCTCGTAGCTCGAACCTGGCAGCTCGCAGCCGGCGGAATCGACACAAAAAGGGCCATATTTCCGGTAAGTTGACGTAGTAGGACTAAGCTCCCTTCGCGCATATCGGTACCGTTCCCTTTGTTTTTTGCGGAAAAATGAGCTACTTGATTTTTTAATTAAAATGTAGAATTCAGGTAGCACCAATAAGTCGAACAGCCGACGCACGGCGACACGAACCGGATTTCTACGCCAGACTAGGTAACAACTCTGTAAATGATGCAACAGCGAATTATTGGCTTTGACCTGGCAAGGGCTTATGCTATTCTTGGAATGTATATTGTAAACTTCAATATTGTTTTTGGCGGCAAAGGCACGACTCCCGTTTCGCAGTTCCTAGCTCTTTTTAGCGGTAATTCAAGCACGGTATTCGTAATGCTGGCCGGCATGGGTGTGGCGCTGATGACCAGCCGCCTAACTGAATACGATCAGCAAGACCGGACAAGACTGAGAAGTGTTATCAACAAACGAGCATGCTTTTTATTCCTCCTGGGTTTATCGCTCTACTTATGGTGGCCTGCCGACATTTTGCATTTTTATGGCGGTTATATGTTTATCGCCTCGTTCTTCCTGTTCCTTGACAAAAAAATTTATTTATGGGTGGCCTCTTTCACCGTTGTCGTTTTCCATTTGCTGCTGTTACTTATCCCCTACGAAAAAGGCTGGAATTTCGACACGTTAGAGTATGCAGACTTTTGGACGATACCGGGTTTTTTAAGAAACACACTCTACAATGGTTGGAATCCTATTTTCCCCTGGCTAGCTTACTTTATCATCGGACTATATTTGGGCAGATTAAACTGGACAGACCTGCGCACGCAAAAGCGAATGTTTTTTATCGGACTTTCAATATTCGCAGTTATCTCCGTAAGTCAATTCATTTCAAATAGAATAACAATCGACCAAGGCCTTCACTTCTTTATTAACGCCGATTACCTGCCGCCTTTTTTACCCTTTCTGTTAAGCACAACAGGATTTGGAATTATGCTGATTGCATCTTTCATGTTTTTAGGCAAGTATGTTGAAGACCGTACCCTATTTCGGGATTTAGCTAAAACGGGACAAATGACTTTGACGCATTATATTTCACATCTTACCGTTGGAATGCTGCTATTTGCCTGGATGACGGGCAAAAAATATTCAGATCCTTCAACGGTCAAACAATCGATAAGCCCCGTTGGGATTTTATCATTTTCAATAGCATACTTTATCTTAAGCTTTTATTTCAGCCGGCTTTGGACGAAAAAATTCAAAAACGGACCCTTTGAAATTTTAATGCGAAAAATATCAGGATAACGCGACTTCAATCGTTGGCCGGCAGATCTTCCAGACGGATGAAGCGCTGATTGTGCAGCGTTTTGATGTGCTTGTTTTTTCTTTTGATCATGATGTCATAATTATTTGTACTGCTGAATCTACCGGAAACGGTGTATCCTCCTTCCGCAGGCAGGTCATAAAATTCAATGTTTTTCCAGCCTGACGGCATCGCCGGAAAGAACAAGATCTTGCGGTCATAAGATTGAAGCACCATAGAAACCGGAACCAGTGCAAAAGAACTGTAGCCTGTAAGGAAATACGGATTGTAACGCGCACGAACTGAGTCGCCCTGGTAAGCAAATGCTTCGAAGAGAATGGTGTTCGTTTTATCTTGCAACGCCAAAGCATTCTTGCTTTTTTTCAACGCCTCGTCGCCATTGCCCAGATACGCTTCGGTGAGCGCAAACCAATTTGAGATAAAGCTGATCATTCCTTTTCCCGACTGGTTCCTTTTCCACGCCATGTCAAGTGTTCTGCGGGCTTTCTTCGGATCGATCGTCTTGATCTGCTCAAATAGTGGAAAGCCCAGATAGGCACAGGCTCGTATGCCAAAATAGCCTCCACCAACCCGGTTCTGGCGGTCGTTGAGATATTCGAGGTACAATGTGTCGTTTTGTGGCACGTAGATCTGGTCTGCCAAAGTTTTGAATTTCATTTCGGGATCATATTGTGAACTATATTCTCCGGCGATGTCTAAATTCCATTTTGCCGCCAGCACGGCATCGAGCACCGAAGGCTCTACAATATTCTCCGACAGTGACAGCAGCGGCGGAAGCACGTATTGCTGCATGCGATCATCTTTCTTCAACAGGCCTTTCCAAAAAGAAGCCGTGCCCTTCACCACAGGATAAACGATCTGCTTTTCAAACGCAGGATCGGGATAAAATTTATTAAAGCGATGAAAAACCGATGAAGCAAAGCCGTTGAGGTGAAACTGCAAATCCCAATGCGCATCGTCGGCGTAAGGTATGTTTTCACCGAAATCCGTGAGCTCGTGACCGAACGCTAATGCATCTTCCGGATACTCGTTTAAATAAGTTGACGAAAATTTTCTTCCGCGGTACGACAAGTTCAATTGGCCTGTGTCAGGAATAAGAATTTTCACGTTCCGCTTCAAAGCGTCCGGTTGATAAAGCCATCGAAGGGATCTTTTTGCCCGCGCGCTGTCGCCAAGATGGATGAAGCTGAGGGCTGCCCAGGTGCCATGACCATAGGTGAAGGCATGCATATCCCAATCCACTTCCGGGTATGCAAATTGTGTTTCAGCAGCCAGAAAATGTCGGCTTCCTGCCGTAGCATAGTTGGTGTAAATACAGCGATAGAACCACCGGGCGTAATCCGAATCTGGCAGAATTATTGAACCGATATTTTGACGAATGGTTTTCCATGTCGTGTAGTGTCTTTCATAGGCTTTTGTAAAATCCAACGCCTCGTCCACAACAGTATTAGTCAGCTGCTGATACGATTCTGCATCAAACGGTGTCGCGACGCTATAAAAAAGCTCCAGGCTTTCGCCTCCCGGAATTGAAATGTAGAATGATCCGTTCTGTTGGCTCGGGGCCAACGTAGATCTCAGTGTCCAACCGATATGGTTATAAGCTTGTTCGGAATTCTTTCCTGTGATCTTATCCTCTACCTGCGCCACCTGAAACCGCTCGAGCGGCAGCACAACTTTGAACCGGATCGTATGGACAGACTTATTTTGAATTTTCAGCGCCAACAGGTGGTCTATGGCGAACGAGAAAAATATTTCGGCGCGATAAGAAGTGCTGTCGTTGTAGACCACCGACGTTGCACACATCGCCTTGTCAATATCGAGATAACTTTTGTACTGAACAGGTTTAATACTTTCTAACGAATCGTTGACCAACCACAGGCCTGTAAGGAATTCGCGTTGCCTGGGATTTTTCCAATAATCAGCAAACCAAAGTTTTTCAAAACCAAGGCCATTGTAATGCAGACGGCCGCCCATCTCGCCATTACCCATCAAAAATTCAAAACCTTCGCCCCGCCTGTGCTCGTCCTTGTCCTCGTTTCCCTCGTCAGGGTATTGCAAGCGCTCAAAGCCATATTTTTCAAGAGGCATCTCTTTTCGCACCAGCGCAATGGAATTTCTACACGACATCGGCATCACCAGCACTATGCCGGCCAGAAAAAAATATTGCAATCTTCTGCTCATTGCTTTTTGATTTTCACCAGGGCGTTCTGTGTATCAGAAAAAAAAGGTATCAATTGAAAAGAGTAGGCATACCCTTTAGGCGGAATGGTGTAACCATCATGTACGGGCAATCCCCACGAATTGTCTCCGCCAACACCCATCTGAAGATGATCGATGTTCCAGGTGATGTAATCGCGCGGGAAAAGGTCAGCGCCATGCTTCGAAACATTAGGAACAAGGCCGGAAGCAGATTGTTCACCATCTGCAGCCTCCTGGTAGTCGAGATCTTCGCAACTCAGTTGCCATGCGCTGCATGACAAAGGGCTCTCGTCGGCAATCACTTTAAGTCCAACTCCTTTTTCATTGCACAGCGCCATCCATCGCACGTCGGTCTTGTTAGCAGTTTCCTGCGGGCGCGGATAGGCGTACAGCTGATCCCAAACAAGCCCACTGTAAATACCAATGGCACCGGCTGTTTTTCGATCCCAATAAGTTTCATGCGGGCCACGTCCATACCAGCTCATGAACTGAAATTCCTCAGGCATTTTTAAACTCAATCCAATTCTTGGGATTTTGGGCAGGGACTGTGCACATGGTGTGAACTGATAAGATACTCTAGTCGCTCCGCCATGACCAATCGAATATTGAACCATCAGCGATGACTGAACAGAAGGTAAATCGAAGGTTGATGTCACTACGATTTCTTGCGCTTGCGTTTGTACTTCGCATCGCTGCAATTTAGATTCCCGACCGGCTTCTTTCCATATCGCTGCCCACCGATGCATTTTATTTCCAAGATCGTTGTCCGTGAGCGGGCGCCAGAAGTTGGGTTTAAGCCCTTCACGAACAAGTTTTATTCCATGAAATGTATAATCCGTTAACTCTCCGGTGGCGCGACTAAACGAAATAGAGAAGTCGGATCCGAAAATGATGTATTCAGAAGATGATCGGGTTAACTGTGGTGGTGTAGCGCCAGCGACCGATGGTACAACCTTGCTGCCTGACTTCAGCAGAAACTGGTCCCACGCCATCTCAAATCCGGTAGGCAGCAATGGCAAAGGTCTATTGATCACAGCACTGAGTTTAAGTAAATACTCGCGGGCATCGTCTTTGCTTATAACATTGATCGGAACTTTTATTTTCGCACGCCCCCCAGGCTCTACGTGAATCATTCCTAAATTTCCAGCATCAACAGGGATTCCATCTGCTGCAATTTCCCAGCGGATGTTCACATGATTCGTAGACGAAAAGAAATTTTTGTTAAGGATCTCGAACTCCCCACGGGCAGCATCGATCACGTAAAATTTAATAGGTTGATAAACTTTTTTTACCTCGTAATAGTGCGGCACAGGTTCGCGCAAGCCATTGACAAGACCTTTGTTGATGAAATTACCGTCGGTAGGAAGTGTGGGATGATAGTCATGACCGTATGCCCAATACGGAATGCCCTTATTATTAATGTATTGCAATCCCTGGTCGGCCCACTCCCAGATAAACCCCCCTTGCAACGAAGTATATTTTTCAATCACATCCCAATAATCTTGTAAGTTGCCACCCGAGTTCCCCATAACGTGCGCATACTCGCACATGATAAGTGGCCGCGTTGAATTTGTTTTGGCGTATGCCTCAATTTTTTCTATTGTCGCATACATGGGTGAGTAGATGTCGGTGTATGGTAAAAGTTTGGCGGGTTCGTACGCCACTGGCCTGGTCCCATCATGACGATGAAGCCAGCTATAAGTACTATCGAAAATAGCCCCGTCGCCCGATTCGTTTCCCAGCGACCACATGATAATGGATGGGTGATTCTTGTCTTTTTCGAACATGTTGCGCGTGCGATCAATATGCGCAGCTAACCAACTCATTTCGTTACCCAGTTTTGTTTCCTCGCGAAGCGCCAGAGGCTGACTTTCAATGTTGGCTTCATCAATAACATAAAAACCATATTGATCGGTAAGGTCGTACCATTCAGAGCTGTTGGGATAATGACTTCCCCGTATGGCGTTGATATTTGCCTGCTTCATCAACTCGATATCTTTCAACATCGTTTCTCGTGTAATGTAGTGCCCGGTCTTAGCGTGCGCTTCATGACGATTCACTCCCTTGATCTTGATAGCCTTGCCATTTACCAGCAGTTGTCCATCTTTGATCTCCACCGTTCGGAAACCCACCTTACCGGCGATCACTTCCGTTGTTTCCCCCGCTGTATTTTTTAAAGTGATGATGAGCGAATATAACTCAGGCGTTTCTGCTGACCATTGCCGAACGTGTTTCAATACCTCGTGGAATGTCAACGTCGAAGTTGCGCCATTCTTCAATCCAACTACTTTACTTTGGGTCAGCACTTGTGCACCGTGCGGGCTCAATAGAGAAATTTCGACCTGATGCTTCTTTATATTCTTTTGGGAATAATTCCGAAGTTCGATCTCCAGGTTCAACTCGCCTTGCGTATAGTCTTCGGCAAGGCTCGTTCGGGCAAAAAAATCATAGATGTGGACCGAGGGTGTAGAGAACAGGTACACCTCGCGTTCAATGCCGGAAAGTCTCAGCATATCCTGACTTTCCAGGTAGCTGCCATCGGTCCACCGAAATACCTGCAAAGCTATTTGGTTGACCCCGGGCCGAATAAACTTGGTGATGTTAAACTCAGCAGGCGTCTTCGAGTCTTCTGAGTATCCAACCTGTTGACCGTTGATCCAAACATAAACTCCGGAGTTAACGGCTCCGAGATGAAGAAATACCTGTCGCCCTGTCCATGCGTCAGAAATGGTGAATGGACGCTTGTACGACCCCACGGGATTGTAATCTTTAGGCGCATCCGGCCATGTTGCCTGAAACGGATAGTGTTCGTCCAGGTAGATAGGGTAATCATAACCTTCTACTTCCCAATTCGCAGGAACTTTAATTTCGTCCCAGGTGCTTACATCAAAATTTTCCCGGAAAAAATATATTGGCCGGTCATCCGGTTTTTTGGCAAGGCTGAATCTCCAAAGGCCATTCAGCGACTGATACCAGGCTGAAGCTTCCTTTTTTTGTTGTAATGCCATGGCCAGATTTTCGTAGGAAAAAAAAGAAGCATGAGCATCTTCTTTGTTTATTCTGAACACTGTATGGTCTTCCCACGGCGCCCGCTGAGCGTTCGCGTGATGAGCCAAAATCAGAAGAGCCAGAACGAATCGAATATCGAACAACGAGCCCGGAACATTGAACATTGAAAAGAATTGTTTGTTTATAAAATGGTTGATTCGTCAGCGCGCATGCGTTTTATAAAATCTTCACACAGCACCTGATCGAGGCAGCCGATCAGAAAATCAGCATCCTGTCGATCAAATATCATGGGTGGTTTGATCTTCATAACGTTGTTGCAGGGTCCGTCGGTGCTCATCAATATTCCTTTATCTCGCATACGATTGGCCAGGTATGATGCTTGCGCCGTAGCAGGTTGAAGCGTCTGCCGATCCTGGACCAATTCAATTCCAATAAAAAGTCCAGGCCCTCTTACGTCTCCAATGACGGGATGTAGATCCATGAGTTGTTTCAGACTCTGC
>JBMOKS010000595.1:3686-7215 GCA_049324355.1 Bacteroidota bacterium | reverse complement strand
AAAGCCCCAGTATCTTGAGTCGAGCGAGTTGTGGCGGTTGTCGCCCATCATAAAGTAGTAGTTTTGCTGGAACGTGTACTCGCTCATTTCTTTACCATCGATGATTAGTTTTCCGTTTTCGATCTTCACGTCGTCTTGATGATCAAAGCGCATGATGGTGCTTCCGTAGATCGTTAGCGTGGAGTCATTTATAGGAATAGTCTCGCCTTTTTTTGGGATCCACAGGGGGCCGAAGTTGTCGATAGACCAGCCAGCGAGGTACTTATTGTGTGATTGACCCACTGATGCATAATAGGCACCGTAAGGAAGTACATCATGTTCCTCTCTTTTTTCGAGTTCGATTGAAATGATGTAGGAGGGTTTGTCATTCTTGATGCCCTCGAACATTTTCTCCGTGAGATGAACGCGGTAAACAACCTTTCCATCGTTGGCGCGGTCAATCAGGTCATAGTCTTCCGGACCGAGTCCAAGTTTTTCGAAGTTCCTTTCGTTGATCATTCCGGTGGCGGTGAGAAGGTAGCCAAATTGCATATCAACGGGTACCGACAACGGGGTTCCATTTGCTGTCACCATGCGATTCTTGATCTCCAAAATATCTCCGGGTATACCCACACACCGTTTGATGTAGTTGGTTTTTAGATCTACAGGGTAGTCTATGCCGTCGTTCAGCGACTTGGGCGGAATGTTAAACACCACTACGTCTTCGCGTTTTACTTGGCTGATGCCTGGAAGACGATATTGGGGCAATTTGATCCACTCCACATAGGATGGAATATTCGTAAACCATATCTTTTGGTGTGTCAGCGGAACCTGGAGCGGGGTAGTGGTGGTACGAGTACCGTAATGAAATTTACTTACGAACAGGAAGTCACCCACCAGCAACGAATTCTCCATAGAGGGCGTCGGGATGGTGTAAGCCTCCATGATGAGCCAGCGTATCAGTGTGGCAGCAATCACAGCGAATAAAATGGCGTCCCACCATTCACGGACCTTTGACTTAGGTTTTACGGGTTTTTCTTTTGATGTGGTCTTTTTCCAAAACTGCCAGTTCATATTCCTGTGATTTCTTTTTAAATAAAGCCTGCAAATAAAGGGAAAATTTGTTAATCGATTGATATGCCCGCATTTCCACCCTTTTTGGCATTAATGCAATTGGTCGTCGGGAAGGTCCTAGAATTTCAGGAAGTGGTCCATATTTAAGACGCCTTTTTTCCCACGGATCCACTCCGCCACCATAACGGCTCCTAAAGCAAAGCCTTCGCGTGAGTGGGCAGTGTGCTTGATCTCTATATCGTCTACGGCCGACGCATACTTCACGATATGTGTACCCGGTACCTGGTCGACACGGAAAGATTGAATTCCTATTTCATTCGATGCAGCAGTCTCGGCGTTCACCCATTTTTGTTTACGTTGTATGTGCTTCAAAACTCCCTCGGCGAGGGTGATCGCCGTACCGCTGGGGGCGTCCCTCTTTTCTGTATGATGGATTTCATCCATCGTGATGTTATAGCCCTCGAAGCTGTTCATGATCTTGGCCAGGTATTCGTTCAGTTTGAAGAAGATGTTCACACCAAGGCTATAGTTGGACGCATAGAAAAATGCTCCGTTATGTTGGCGACAGAGCTCGTCAACTTCGGGTTTTCTTGCCAGCCATCCCGTAGTACCACATACTACTGGGATATTTCTCTCAAGGCATTTTTTTATGTTATTGAAAGCAGCGTCTGGGTGGGAGAACTCGATCGCGGCATCGGCCACTACGGTGTCAAACTCGTGTTGATTATCGACATCAATTCGGCCTGCGATCTCATGGCCGCGTTCATGGGCAATACGCTCGATGGTCCTACCCATTTTGCCGTACCCTACCAGTAATATCTTCATGTGTTCTTGATAAAATGCTCGTCACCAGGATGATTCCCGGAAATTTGCGGCCAATCTACAATGTACGATCGTCAATCTAAAATTTAAGGATGACAGAAATGCCCGTTTGTCGCCCGAGCAGGGCATCCTGGTCCAGGGTAGGTTCAATGCTCACTTGTAGCTTAGGATTGAGATCAAACTCCTTGAGGTGAGCATCTACATGGGCATCGATGATTTGCAGGATATACATGCCGCCCATGAGAATCACCATAAAGTCGCGTTCGCGGCGGTATTTGTCTACAAACGTTCGCAGCAAGCCGGTTGAATAATCTGTTTCCGGATTGATGTCACTATCGTCTGTATAACCGTTCTCCAGGTTTTTGAAGAGTTCCAGCTTATATTTTTTGTATCCCTTCTGGTAAAAATTGATCCCGTAGCCGATGGAGCCAAATCCGCCGTAGACCAATGGGAGTTTCCAATACTTTTTATTGTAGATCTGCCCTAATCCCGGTAAAACAGCAGCATAGAGTAGTGCCTTTCGGGGATTGTAGCGTGCGGCATACGATTTTATCAGCGCAGTATCCTGCGCGGGAGTGACTACTGCCACTGAATCTTGCGCAAAAGCCCGAGACGCCAGCGTTAAGAACATTAATATGGTGACCAGTCTTTTCAAGGTACCCAACCGGGTAGAAGATTATACTTTTAAAATGTCGAGGAGGCGGTTCAGATCTTCCACCGAAAGGAACGGTATTTTGATCTCGCCTTTCTTTCCGTCGCTTTTTATAACAACCCTGGTGCCAAAGTGTGATGATAAGCGTGACTGTAACTGCGTAATTTCTTTCGACGCCGCCGGCGATGGCTGTGATGACGACGGACTTGTTTCGGCTTTTTTGGCGGAGAGTTCACGAACCAGTTCCTCAACCTTCCTTACCGATAACTCTTCAGCCATGGTCTTCTTGAAGATGTAGAGCTGCTGATCGGGATTCTCTACGTTGATGATAGCCCGCGCTTGCCCCATCGATAGCTTATTGTCGCGAACGGCGATCTGGATATCGGGAGGGAGTTTCAGTAGTCGCAGGTAATTAGTTACCGTGGCCCTGTTCTTGCCAACGCGCTCCCCAAGCTCCTCCTGTTTGAGATTACACTCTGAGATCAGCCGTTGATAGCTTAAGGCAATTTCAATGGCATTCAGGTTCTCGCGCTGAATGTTTTCGATCAATGCCATTTCCAGCATTTGCTGATCGTCGGCTGAGCGGATATAGGCCGGTATGGTTTTCAGATCCGCCAGCTTGGAGGCCTGGAACCTGCGCTCGCCGGAGATGAGTTGGTACTGATTGGCGGCCAGCCTCCTGACAGTGATCGGCTGGATGATGCCATGCACTTTAATGGACTCAGCTAGCTCCAGCAGCGCGTCCTGATCAAAATGTGTTCGCGGCTGAAATGGGTTTACTTCAATGTGTTCAATATCGATTTCAGCGATGCCACTGGTTGGTGTGGACGGTGCTGTGGGTACAGTGGAAACGCCAATGGGAATATCCACTTCCAGTTTGTCATCACTCGCATTGTCGCTGAGCAATGCGCTGAGACCTCTTCCTAATGCTTTTTTCTTGCTCATTTAGATACTCCGTTTTTATCTAATATTTCATGGGCCAGGTTCAGATAACTGATAGCT
>JBMOKS010000595.1:0-3676 GCA_049324355.1 Bacteroidota bacterium | reverse complement strand
TACGATCACCGGTAAACCGAAGCTGGGTGACTCGCTCAACTTCACATTCCGGGGGATGATCGTATTGAAGGTCATCTTTTGGAAATGTGTACGCACTTCGTCTACGACTTGGTTGCCCAAGCTGGTTCTGGAATCATATAACGTCAACAGGATTCCTTCTATTTCCAATTTAGGGTTTAATCTCGTCTGTATGATCTTAATGGTGTTCAGCAACTTGCCGAGACCTTCCAACGCAAAATATTCGCATTGTACCGGAATGATGACCGAATCGGCGGCCGTCAGCGCGTTGATAGTGATGAGCCCCAGCGATGGTGAGCAGTCAATGATGATGTAATCATATTGGTCCTTGATCTTACCCAGCGCGTCGCGCATTTTTTCTTCGCGGCGTTCAATGTTCACCATTTCCACTTCGGCACCCACCAGGTCAATGTGGGAGGGAAGTACCTCCAGGAACTTGAGTTCGTTCTTGAGGATGGCGTCAGGCGGGTTTACACCGTCAACCATGCACTCATAAATCCCCTGACTGATATCTTTTGGATTAAGACCTAGTCCCGAAGTTGAGTTAGCCTGCGGATCGGCATCCACCAGAAGAGTTTTTCTTTCCAATACAGCCAGGCTCGCCGCTAAATTGATTGCCGATGTGGTTTTACCCACGCCTCCCTTTTGATTCGCGATCGCGATAATTTTTCCCATCGTTTCTAAAAAATAAAAAAGCCCTATCCAATTGTTTTAATCAGGATAGGGCACAAATATAGGCTAATTTGAATACGGTCGTGGAACATCGTGGAACGTGTTATCCACAATCGTTGCACAATGAAATGTTTATTTCTTGCGTTTCTTGCGATCCTCGTCTGCTTTACGACGGGCTTCTTCGCTCGCTTTCATGGCATCCTCCAAGCGAGACATGAACTTGGATTTTTTGCCAGTTCCGCTCAGATTCTTCTTCCGGTTCTCTTCCAGAATTGTCTTGATCTTGTTGTCATCTACAAACCTCCGGATGATCGCCTGCTGGGCAAAAGTCACCAGGTTGGAAACAAAATAGTAGAATGTCAAACCGGCCGAGAACGAGTTAAGTACGAAGAAGAAGATCACCGGCATGATGTATGACATGGATTTCATCGGACCCTGCACTGACGACAGCTGGTTGTTTTGCCAGGTGTAGATCAGCGTCGATACCGTCATTAACAGCGTAAACAAGCTGATGTGATTGCCCACACCAAAAGGGATGGTGAATGGCAACGTGATCAGTGAATCATAGGTGGACAGATCTTCTGCCCACAAGAATGGCTGCTGGCGAAGTTCGATACTCGCTGGAAACAGATAGAACATCGCAAAAAGAATGGGCATCTGCAGCAAAACAGGAATACAACCGCTGATCGGATTCACACCCACTTGCTGGTAAAGCTTAAGCTGTTCCTGCTGAACTTTGGTCATGTCTTCGCCATGCTTCTCCTTGATCTCATCAAGCTCTGGCTTCAAGACCTTCATCTTGGCCATGCTCAGATAAGAGCGATACGACAGGGGGGCCAATACCAATTTGAGCAGGATCACCAAAATGACGATGATCAGTCCGTAGTTACCAATAAAAGTGGTGAGGAAATGGAATACGGGGAAGATCACAAACTTGTTGATCCAATATACAGGAGGCCATCCTAGATATACGTTCTTGGCAAACTTTTCCGATACGTTGCCTATAACCTGATAGTCGTTGGGGCCGACATAGAACTTAAGGTCTGCTGTGCCATCAACGAGATGTTTCTTGGGGATCTGCAATTTCACCTGCGCATTTTTTACAACTGAGGTATCGTCAGGATTAAGATTCGTTTGAATTTCAGCGCCGGCGAAATTATCCTTAAAAATGAGAGAAGTAAGGAAAAATTTCTCTTTGATCGCCACCCACTTCACAGGTTGTGTGACAGTTTCTGCCTCCAGGCTCGTTGATCGTGAAGCCAGCTCGTCGAAACCATCTTCAGATGAATAATACGTTATCGTGCTATAGATACGGGTATCCTGAAGATCTTTTTCAATGGGCTTCAGAATGTTGTTCCACTGCAGAGTAAGATTGTCAGTGCCCAGCTGCTCTGCCAGTCCTTTTGAATTCAA
The DNA here is from genome assembly GCA_049324355.1 of Bacteroidota bacterium. GTDB lineage: Bacteria > Bacteroidota > Bacteroidia > Cytophagales > Cyclobacteriaceae > Chryseosolibacter. The sequence goes on along the minus strand of JBMOKS010000595.1, from coordinate 1,573 downwards.
CGAGTAACCGATCTCATACCCTTTGTCGGGAATGGAATAACGTTGTGTTAGCGTTGATCCATCGGAAAGTCGCATTGAATAGGTCAACACCGTGGTGTCGGCCTTCTTCTGCTGGTCGAGTTGGTAGTACAAAGCATAAAGATCGATGTCTTTTCCCTGGTATTTAGACTGGAGGCGGAACGTATTGTTATCGGGAGTGATCAGTTTCAGCGGTGTCTGCTGGTAGGTTTTAAAGTGCTTTAATTCTACCTCTTTGATGATACCACCTTTGTTGCTGAAAGCTATCTTAAGATCCTGTGTTTCAAGTTGAGTGAGCTGTTCGGTTCCCTTGAAGGCTATAGAAAGATCGCCATAGGTGGCGGCCACAAGGCTGTCGTTTTGAATATTGTTCTGTTGTACAGTGTCTTTTGACGCCGGTGACTGCTGCTGGGTCGCGACGGGCTTCTGAGCGGTCGGCTGTGGCGTGGGCGAGAACCAATAAAAGTACGCCAACAACAACACTGCAATTAATGTAAGGCCAATAGCCGAATTTCTATCCATGTCTATATATAATAATTGAAATGATTAAATGGGCAAAAACGGTGCAAATTAGGAAATAGATTTTTTCTGGCTCAGCGCGGCCTCTACAAACTTCACAAAGAGCGGGTGTGGGTTTAGTACGGTGCTCTTCAATTCGGGATGATATTGTACGCCTATAAACCAGGGGTGGTCTTTCAATTCCACAATTTCTACCAGGCCTGAATCGGGGTTCACACCTGTTGCTTTCAAACCGGCATTTTCAACTTCGTCGAGGTACTTGTTGTTAAACTCATACCGATGACGATGTCTTTCCCGGATCATAGACTCACCATAGGCTGCATGTGCTTTGCTTCCTTTCTTCAGTTTACAGTCGTAAGCGCCGAGTCTCATGGTACCACCTTTCATGGTTATCTTTTTCTGTTCCTCCATCATATCGATGACAGGATTTTTTGTTTTCGGATTGAGCTCGGTCGAGCTGGCTTCCAGACCTAATACGTTTCGGGCGAACTCAACCACAGCACATTGCATCCCTAAACATATCCCAAAGAATGGTACCTTATTTTCGCGTACGTAACGGATGGCCTCAATCTTACCCTCCAATCCGCGTTCGCCAAAGCCTGGAGCAACCAGCACGCCGTCGAGTCCTCTTAAGGTTTCTTCAACGGTTTCTTTGTTTATATCCTCAGACGAGATCCATTTTACATTTATTTTACAGTCGTTCTCCGCGCCGGCGTGTACAAACGCCTCTGCGATAGACTTATAAGCATCGGGCAACGATACGTATTTCCCTACCAGTCCGATGTTTATCTCTTCGACCGGGTTTTTCAGTTTACCAAGGAATGACTTCCATTGGTCAAGGTCGGGTTCTGCTTTAGAGGATATTTTAAGCTTAGCCAGTACTCGCTCATCCAATTTCTCTTTTTTCATCAGAAGAGGAACATCATAGATGGTTTCGGCATCCATGGCTTCGATTACCGAATTGATATGAACGTTGCAGAACAGTGCTAATTTCTTTCGGATTTCTGCGGGTAGGGGTTTTTCGGTGCGACAGACC
>JBMOKS010000594.1:0-7229 GCA_049324355.1 Bacteroidota bacterium | reverse complement strand
AATGTTTTTGGTTTCATGAAACGAGAAACACGCCAGGTTTCCGAATGAGCCGAGAGGTTTGTCCTTATAATAAGCATCCAGTCCCTGGGCGGCGTCTTCGATCACGAACAGATCGTGTTGCGCCGCGAGCTTCATGATGGTGTCCATCTCACAGGCCATGCCGGCGTAGTGCACCACCACGATTGCTTTGGTTTTGGGCGTGATGAGCCTGGCCAGCGCGTCGGCGTCCATATTGGGGTTTGCACTACTGCTGTCGGCGAAGACGAGCTTGGCTCCTCTTAATATAAATGCATTGGCTGTAGAGACAAACGTAAACGAGGGTAGAATAACTTCGTCGCCGGGTTGGATGTCGATGAGGATCGCGCTCATTTCCAGGGCGGCAGTACAGGAGTGTGTGAGCAGTGTTTTTTCGAAGCCGTAGCGCTTTAGAAAAAAATCATGACACTTTTTAGTGAAATAACCGTTGCCCGAAAGCTTTTCGAGTCTCACGGCCTCCTGGATGTATTGTACTTCCTTACCGGTAAAGTAAGGTTTATTAAAACCTATCATGGGAACTAACTGGGCTATTGAGGATTCTTCCGCACAAGGATAGTAAAATCATACTGATCATAGTCATGCAGAAGGGCGACATTTTTAGAAAAATTTCGCTTACAATAATCAAACATAAACGCCGGGTCTGCATAATAAAGGTATGACTGCATGAACTCCTTGTCTGAATATTTGGTGAGCATGTTAAAAGCAAAGCCCAGGCGGCTTTTTTCATTCATCGCCTCGATGGTCGACAGCACATTATGCAGCCATTCAGACTCTTTGGCGTCGTATTTCACATTAAAAATGCCACTCTCCACGCTGTAGTCGGCCATGGTCATTTCTGACGGGGCAGTTATTTTCGCGATTTTAACAGCAGCGTCGGGCAACAAGGCTTTTTTGGCTGCCTCTACCATTTCGTCGAGGATATCATATCCCTGGAACACCGAGGGTTGGTATCCGCGATCGAGCAGGAATTTGTAGAACTTGCCCGTGCCGCAGCCGAGGTCGTTTACTGTAAAGTCTGATTTGATGGTAATAACTTTGGCCAGTTGTTCAAAGCGCACATCCTGAGCCTGGTCGTTCTTCCAGCCCACACCTTTTGAAGAATCGCCAAAGTTCTTCAACGCGTCGCTATAAAATCCGGTGATGGATTCGTGCCGGTGTATGGGCTTATTTGGTGTAGACATTCTTGATGACAGTTAAAGGCCGGTTCTTGATCTCGAGAAACATTTTAGAAAGGTAAATACCAAAGATGCCGAGCACAAGCAGTATCATACCGCCCACCAGCCACACACTGGCCAGAATACTCGCCCAACCTTCTACGTCGATGTTCAAAAACAATTTCTTGTAGACAATCACTAAAATGTTGATCAGCGCCACGATCGACGACATGATGCCCAACAAAAAAGTGATATACAGGGGCCGGTGACTCAGCGAGGTGATCACCTCCACGGCACGTTTTACCTTTTTTCTGAAGGTAAAGGTTGAAGAACCTTTGTACTTTTTCGTTACCTGCAAACTGGCCTGGTTAAAGCCCACCAAAACAAAAACACCCCAAAGGTCGAGTTCTTTCTCCTGGTATTTCAATACCGAATCCACGTACACCCGCGACATCACCCGCGCCGTGAGCGTATCGGCTGGATAGTTGATAGACGATAGCGCCGAAAGTGTCTTGTAAAATAACCGTCCGCTCACCCTTTCGAACCATCCGCCCTTGCGTTTGATCTGAACGCCGTAGACAACGTCGACTTCTTTTTCGGTTTGGATCTTCTGCCAGAATTCTTTGAGCAGTTCCGGGTCTTCTTCGAGGTCGCAGTCGATCAAAAAAACATAGTCGCCGGTGGTCTGCTGCAGGCCTGTCATGATGGCGCGCTGGTGTCCGAAATTTCTCGACAGCTCCACCACTTTTACGTTATTGTCGCGGGCCTGGATCTGCAATGCCGTCATGAGCGAATTGTCGGGCGAGCCGTCGTCGACGAAGATAAATTCATAGGGCAAGTTCAAATCCCTGATGGTGGCGACCGTGCGGTTATAAAACTCATTCAGGTAATCCTGCGAGTAGTACATGGTGGTGACAACACTTAGCTTCATGGTTTGCTCCATTTCATGTAGTGAATAGATTCAGGTCCTGTATTGAATAACAAATCTAAGATACTAACACCATGTTCGAACGGCGGAAAAAGCTGCGGATATTCCGGGTAATTACTATAATCCATCCACTGAACTTCAATGCCTTCGCTGGCAAACATATCTTCCTGCAGGTAACTTTTTGCCGCCGGCCCGGAAAGATAGCATAATGATTGAGTTTGCTTGCAGAGATTGACCAGGCGTGCTGTCGGATCGCCCTCAAGTACATAGGCCGACGAGTGTGTTATCTTCGTTGGCATGCCCAGCAACCGGCAGATCGTTTGGATCAATGTAGTGTTGATCTCGCTTAAATTTGGCGTCGTCACAGTTTTATAGAACTCCTCAAACACTGCCGAGCCGGTTTTGAAATGTGGCGCCCGGCCGTAGTTGGTCACCAGGGTATTCCAGTGTTTAATGTTCCACTTTTTGTCGCTTACCTCAGTTTCGGAGATCTTTTGGTGGAGGTTTTTTTGATAAACCGGTATGGTGAGCCATTGCACGCCCTGCGCGGTCTTAATTTTATTACGATTACGCCAGTCGTTCTTCGTGTATTGCACTTCGTCGTAAATAATAAATTCGTCCACCAGGCCGATCATATCGAAATAACCCTTCCACGGAATGTAGTTCGATTGGATAATGGCCAGTTTTTTTCGTTTTTCCTTCAAGACCGTTGGGCTATCAACCTCAAAAATAGGCGATGAATTTTATTTATCTGCGACAATCTGTGCTATCGGCGGGAAATTTTCAGCCATTCCAACCTTGCACCGAAATTTCGAGTCTATGCAAGGGCAAGCGGCGCAAAGTAATTAGCTTTGCCCGCGCGTTGGCAGCTTCGCGCTAAGTCAGGATATCTGGTGGAAAAAGACCTCGATAAAACATCCGCTCTGCATTCGCTACGGCGCTTCTACATTTTCAGAGGCGACGACATGTTCTTTATGGCATGTATTCTTTTTTGCCTGACACTGCCCTTTCTCAACCGCTATCATAATTGGTCTGTGGGCCTCATGGGCTGGGCGTGGCTGTGGGATGGAAGTCTCAAGAGCCGACTCGAACGCTTCAGAACCGACCGGACCTGGGTGTGGATCTTCTTGTTCTACCTGACGTGTGTGGTGAGTGTACTGTATTCGGAAGATAAGATTATGGCAACAGACAAGATCGAAGCCAAGCTGGCGATGGTACTTTTGCCTTTTATGATCTTTTCTTCTTCGCTCACTTCCGAAAGGATATCAAAACTCCTGGCCATTTACGTATGGATGATATTCGTTGTCTCCCTGCTCTGTATCGAATGGGCCTTCCGGCAATTCCTGATCACCGGAGAAACGTATCAGTTCTTTTATCATAACCTCACAGCCCCCCTTAAGCTACACGCCATTTATTTTGCCAATTTTCTTGCCTTCGCCATCCTGATCGTTCTTTTTAATCATGAATTTGCCCACTTTAAAAAATGGCGGTTTGCGTTGATCGGTTTTTTCCTGCTCATCATCGTCATGTTATCGGGTCTGGCTGTGATGGGCTATCTGGTCTGTCTCGGCGTAACACTTGGAGGATTTCTATTGCGTAGGAAGTACTCCGTAGCCAAGACGGCAGTGATCGTGCTCTCATCAATTACCCTTTTGGTGGCAATCACTTTTGCCACACCCTATACCCGACATAAGATCGCCAAGTCTATGGACCTGAGTTATAACATGGACGACCGCGATACGCTTTGGAACACCGTCACTATTCGGCTGGCCAAATGGACTTGTGCAGCCAAAGTGATCAAAGAAAATCCGGTTGCCGGTGTGGGCATCGGCGACGCTCAGGCAGAGTTGATGAAAAGTTATGAATACTACGATTTCAAGGAAGGTCTAAGAAACGAGTACAACGAACACAATCAATACCTGGCTACGCTGGTGGCCACGGGTGCCATAGGATTTATTTTTTTTATGGGCATGCTTTTGGCGCCTGTATGGAAGGCGGTTCAGACTAGAGACTACCTCTTGTTCGCCTTCATGGCGCTCATGACGTTCACGTTTTTTACCGAGAACTTTCTAACACCACTAAAAGGGGTAATGTTCTTCGCATTCTTTTATGCTATACTATTGAAAAAACGCTGCCAATGACCCAATCAATAAACAATTGTTACCTGGACTCGATAACATTTTTCACGATCTTGGTCTGTAGTTCATAGATGATATCAACGAAGCGTTTGTCCCACGAATCCTTCAGTAAGAATTTCTTTTTGTATTCACCGTAAGTAAACTTCTTGCCGGTCATGTCGGCAGGCGGGTTGGGTTGATAAAAAGGGCTCACTTCAAGCACGATCGGTTCTGAATTCAGGTCGTCGTTCTGCCACGCGAAGTCGTAGCCGGCACTCACGAGTTGAAGCGACTTCGATATTTCTATGACGCGCGAACGCCAATGCTCCGGAAAGGAAACAAAATCAACCCTGCTTCCGTAACCGGTGGCTGTCGGTTTCCATTCATCCGAAAGGTTAATGCGCCAGTAATGATGACAGATCTCGTTACCCACACAGGTAATTCTCATGTCGCGGCGAATGTTCAATAACTCTTGAAGCAAAAGGGATTCGTTGGTGAAAAATAATTTTTTGCTGTCGATCGTGCCTAGCAACTCCTCCTTTGAATTGATCTTATGAAGTCCCATGGACGAGCTCGAGTGGGTCTCTTTTAACAAGCATGGAAATTTCACATTTGCTTTTTCGGCATCCTCAACGGATTTGAGAATGATGGTTTTGGGGTGCGGAATGTTCAGTTCGTTGAACTTCTCGTGCATGTAGGCCTTGTTCTCCCAATAAAGTGTTTCCTGGGAGGCCGGATATACTTTATTGCCCTGCGTTTCCAACTGCTTGCTGATGTGGTACAGGATATGGGTGTAATTACTAAAGCCGAAAAGCTCGTAATACTTTGTGACTGAGTAGAAGATGGTCTTGTTGTGAAATTTACCAACGTTCCTGCCAAAGTAGATGCGAAACGGCTGGTTCAGCGCAATAAAGCCGGCAATAAAACCAAAGTCACGCTCTACAGACTGCATGAAAAGTTTCTTCCGGAAGCCAGGGTAATACCATAAGATATTCTGGGCTTTGCGGTCATACAAGCGAAAGAATCTGATCCAGTTGATGCTAACGATGCAGAAATAAATGGTTTGAGCTTTCTTGAGTGCTTTGATCATGCCTATATCTTATTGATGACTTTGATTTTGTTTACACCGAAATAACGGATGTTAGCCGTTTCAATTTTCCGGATCAGATCTTCGTAAAAGATCACCTGGCCACGCTCATGATTGTGGCTGAGATCGTCGATCAGGTAAACTTCGGAATGTTTGTGTGATTTAAGCGCCGATTTTATAAAGATCAATTTTTCTTCGGGCGTGTTGGTAATGATCAGGCGATTCCAGGTGATTGGTATTTTATTCGCCTGCAGCCAGTGCAGGGTTACAAAAAAACTTGTATAACTGCGGGTAGACAAAAAATAAATCTGGTTGAAGGGCGATCTGAAGAGGCAAAGGATCAACCGGCGCATCCGGGTGAATATCGCAAGCGTGCTTAACCTGTGGTTAGACGATTTCCAGCCGGGAACCAGAAAACTTGGCCATGAATCGGCAAGCGTGTTGTCTATGTCAAAAAAGATCACACGTTTTTTTCTTAGAAAGCGGATCTGAAAAACGAGCACAACTAGAAAATAAAAATGAGCACACGCTATTACGAATTTCCTCATGCCGGATTGTAACTCATTTTTAAAATGGGAAAAATGACAGTACTTTTGCCGCAAAGTTAAAACTTCCCATTAAAAAGGCAGCATGAGCAAAAAAAAGATACTTTTTATGGTTCAAGTGCCGCCCCCGGTACATGGTGCCGCCTTAAGGAATCTGTCGTTGGTGGAAAGCAAGCTTCTGCGTGAAAATTTCGATATCAAATTGCTGTCGCTGGCCTTTGCAGAGAGTATTGAAGACATCGGCAAAGTTTCAGGCTCGAAGCTGTTGAAAGCACTAAAATATGCTGTGAAACTGGTGGGCACGTTGATCAGTTTTAAACCTGCTGTTGCCTATTTCACCCTAACACCTGCGGGCGGCGCATTTTATCGCGATTGTCTGTTCGTGCTGATCCTTAAAATATTCCGCATCCGTATTGTTTATCATTTGCGCGGGCTGGGCATAAACGCCGCACGGAAGAAGAATTTCCTCAACCGCCTGCTCTACGGATTTGCCTTCAGTAATACCAACGTGGTATGCCTTTCTAAAAAACACCTCGAAGATATAGAAGGGCTCCGCTATAAAGATCACTTTGTGGTTCCCAATGGCATTCGTGTGGAAATGAAACCCGAACTGCTGTCGCCCAATGGATCTGACGACAAGAAAATATTATTCCTTTCCAACTTTGTGCGGTCGAAAGGTGTCTATGAGTTTTTAGAAGCTGTCAGAGTGTTGAAGTTGCAAGGCACGCGTTTCAAGGCTACGCTGGTAGGAGCAGATTATGATGTCACACTAAACGACATTCAGGCTTATATCGATAAATATGATCTTAATGATCGGGTGAGTGTTAAAGGTCCGCTGTATAAAGAGGAAAAATTCAAAATGATCGCTAATTGCGACATTTTTGTTTTCCCTACCTACTATACTTTTGAACTTTTTCCAGGCGTTATTCTCGAGGCCATGCAGTGTAGCAAACCAGTCATATCCACTTATCACGGCGTTATTGAAGACATCGTGGACGATGGTGTAACCGGGCTGCTGGTGAAAACACAGAATGTGGAGCAATTGGTGGAGAAAATAAACTACCTGATCAACACACCGGAAGAAGCAAAAGCGCTGGGAAGAAGGGCATTTGAGAAGTTTCACCATTGTTATACGCTCGATAAGTTCGAGCAGAACATGAAATCGGTTTTTGAAAAGGTTTAACCCAAGGATATGGATACACTTACATTGCACGAAGAAAAGATTGCCGACAAGATCAAGCAATTAAAGCAGGAAGCCGGAAGCCATTCCCCCAGCATATTCACCATTCTGGAAAGAATACCTGAGCTAAAGATCAAAGTCGACGCATGCTTCTTGTCCAATCCATACGCCACCGAACTCTT
>JBMOKS010000593.1:0-7231 GCA_049324355.1 Bacteroidota bacterium | reverse complement strand
AATCCCAAGTGTAAAGACTGTTCCACCACTTGCCGGGAGTAAAATGACGAATAAAATCGCGTTGCGTGTAAATGGGGTAAACGACATCGGTCAGCACGGTAGCTTTGAGCATCTTTTGACTAAAATTGAATTTTTCTCCTTCCGGAAGAATGTCCGGCGCGATTTCGGGATTAAGTTTATTTGGTAGTTGAACAGCATTCTTATTCCTGAACGACTCGAATGTGCCGAGTTTTGCTTTTATCAGCCCGGGGCCTCCGGCTACGAGCATGACCGAGATAGTCTTTTCGGATTGAGGCTCCAGAAAGACCGGGCGCAAATAAACCGTCTGGTATTCTCCGTTGCTATTTCCTTTCAAAACGGTTGTCACATGATTGTGTACCATTCGTTTGAAGAAGATGTCGAGTTCGTCATTTTTAATTTGCCTAATATGGAAGTCTTCGTCACCGCTCCATTTTAGTCCATAGAACGTAGGTATGTCCTTGTACTTGAAAACAAGTTCCTTGTCCAAGGTTGAAGACGTGACCTGCGGCGAAAATTCTTTTTTCTTGGTTTGTATGATGGGTAGATTTTGTTCGCCGGCAGCGGTCATCAGAAGTCCATTCAATTCTATTGGTGCGCCACCAAGCGCATGCAGTGTCAGTTTTTTTTCAGTTGAACTTTGATAGGGGATTTCGAATGTTGTCAGTTTGCCTGTGCCAGCTAATTTAATATCGGCATTGATCGCTCCCGATAACCGAAATTTCGACGAATCATTTTCTTTCATTCTGTAGATCAACGAAAGCATGCCGGTGGCTGAAGGAGGTTCGATGGCATACGTCGCCTGGTCGCCTGCGTCTTTGCCGAAGTCACGACCCAGCGCGCAGCCATCGATAAATTCGTCGCTTCTTATTTCACCTCTCATCCACCCATCGGTCACAAGGTTGTCTTTCGGGCGCGGATGGGAAAAAGAAAGTGCTTCGTAGTCCACCGCGCGAATCCAAACTGAATTGTTAACATTTGCCAGCTCGTAGTTACCCGATGGGTCGGCGTAAGCAATGGTACTCAATAAATTCAGCGAAAGATTCTGCGAGATTGGAGTGTTATTGACGCAGCGGATGCTGACCATGACGCTAGCGCTGTCTTCAATTGTATAGGTCACATCAACAAATACTTTATCCTTCCATTCCAGTTCGTAGCGGTAGGTATATTGCGACAAATCGTTTGCTGCGTGCCAGGGAAAGTAACCTGATTCGAACTGCACGTTAGGAACAAGGATTTTGTTTCGATAGAACCCCGGCGCAACAGAAAAATCGAAACGTATTCCGGAATGTACATCATGAATATGCGAAATTCCCGCGTAGGTCTTCGAATAGGGGCCCCACGACGGTAAACTCAAGTCGTGTGAATTATTCAGTTTATTAAAATCCAGCACCAACGGAGTTTGTGAAAACGTGATCAGAGTCATGAGCACGAAAGGGACGAGGGGAATCAAGAATTTTATGTTCATGCTACAAGTTAGTACAGGCGGCAACAATTGGAGGTCTCCGTGTAAGGTAAGAAGAGAAGATTTTCACGAAACCGTTTTCGTAAGCGCATTTTATCCACCGTTCATAAGTGAGTGAAAGAGTGTATGGGGGAACTGAAATAATGCTTCAGTTTCACCAAGCCTGTTGCTGTTAATACAAACAAAAAGCGGCCTGCTTAGCCGCTTTTGAAAAGGCTTATGACGTCGATTTACTCAAACCTTGCCTTGGTGTCGCTTGTCATGATAATAGTTGCCAATGTCCTTCCTTCGGGCATTTCTTTCGAAGCATACACAAGATTCAATTTACTTTCTTTGCTGCTTTTTTGGGCAGCCAACACTTCTTTTACTTTGAGTGACATAGTAGGGGCCGCAGTCTCCACGGCGTCAACAAAGTGCCATTGTTTTATGGATTTATTTTGGCTGTCCTTTAACACAATATTTCTTGCTGTGCCAATTCTTCCACAATGGCTGTAATTGACTTTAAGGAGGTCCGTGGCATTACTTTCTGCCAAAGAGAAGCTTTTTACACTTTTATCGGCGTGAACATACTGTTGAATTAACAGTTTATCGTTCAGGTAAATCGTGAAACTGTCACCTCCTGGAGTTTCGTTGAACGAGAACATGACAGAACACAATACGACAAGCATCGCCGATCTGATCAACAACGCTTTTACTTTTTGTACGATCATGGTAGTAGGTATTTAATGTTATACATCCGTTTTGGGCTTACACTAAATCAACGAATCCGGCTTCAAAACGAATAATTTGTTTGACGACGGGGACGATTTTCTTGCTGAAATGCAGCTTTCGTACTGTTAAATAAAAGGCATAGAAAATTTTGGTGACCACTCAAACGTCGCTAATCTGTTGTAAGTTTTTCGGCGCGAAAACCAGCCTTAGCAACGGCTTCGATGACTTTCGCTTCGTCTTTCTCATTTGTTACGGTGAGTATTTTCGCCGGATTGTTGGTGTCTACCTGCCAATTATTTTCGCCGACGGCTTCGTTTAAGAACGGTGTGGCTGTTGCTATGCAGCCTGAACATTTTATGTTGGTTTTGAATTTGCTAGTTTTCATTTTATTTCAATTTAAAATTTAAGTTAATTTAAAAGAGATGGCTGTCAGGGACGGACGGTTCTTCACCTTTGCTCTTTTTATCCAAACTTCGATGGTGAGTATCAGGCATCATTAAGCGCGTGCTTATATTTTAGCAGCTTTTAATCTCAAACTATTGCCCACAACACTTATGGAACTCAATGCCATAGCCGCGCCAGCGATCATGGGGTTGAGCAAAAACCCATTTACAGGGTATAAAATTCCTGCCGCCAGTGGAATGCCTATTATGTTGTAGATAAATGCCCAGAAAAGATTCTGCCTTATGCCCAGCACCGTCTTTGTAGAAAGGTTCAGTGCTTTGGGAATAGCCTGCAAGTCGGAAGTGATGAGTGTCATCTTGGCTACGTCCATAGCGATGTCAGAACCTTTTCCCATGGCTATGCTTACATCGGCTTGTGCCAGTGCCTGCGAGTCGTTGATGCCATCGCCTACCATGGCTACGGTTTTTCCTTGTTGCTGAAGTTGTTTTACAAATTCCGCTTTGTCCGATGGCAGAACTTCGGCACGATAATATTGTATGCCTACCTGGCGCGCTACTGCTTTGGCAGTTTGATCATTGTCGCCGGTTAGCATGTGTACTTCTATTCCTTTTTGTTGAAGCGTGGTTACTGCGGCTTTGGAGGTTTCTTTAATTTTGTCGGCAATAGCGATTACAGCCAGAACGCTTTTGTTGTCTGAAAAGTAGATCACGGTTTTAGCGTCGGCTTGCCATTGACCGGCGGTATTTGCGAACCGTTCGCTGATCGTGATCTCATTTTCTTCCAGCAATTTCTTGTTGCCTACAAAATAGAGTTTATCTCCAAACTTTGCTTTAACTCCGCGACCGGTGATACTTTCGAATTTGTCTAGTGAAACACCGACAATTTTACCTTCTTTCAATTTGCCTACCACGGCTTGCGCCAGTGGATGTTCTGATTGAGTTTCGATGGCATAAAGTATTTGTGTGGTCTGCGTGGTATTCGCGTCGTCGTCTGTCCAGACCAGATCGGTAACAGCGGGTTTGCCTTCGGTGACTGTTCCGGTTTTATCGAGTACGATAGCGTTTACGCGGTGTGCAAGTTCCAGGCTTTCGGCGTCTTTGATAAGAATATTATTTTCGGCGCCCTTGCCCACACCCACGATAATGGCAGTAGGTGTTGCAAGGCCCAGCGCACACGGACAAGCAATGACAAGAACGGTTACGGAAGTGAGCAGGGCATGAGTAAATGCGTTGTCGCCTCCCAACAACATCCATGCGGCGAAAGTGAATATGGCAATGCCTATCACTATCGGAACAAAGATGGCTGCTATTCTATCGACAAGCTTTTGTACAGGGGCTTTGCTGCCCTGGGCCTCCTGAACCATTTTAATAATATGTGCAAGCAATGTATCGCTGCCAACCTTTTGAGCTTCGAATTGAAAACTTCCCTTTTGATTTATCGTGCCGGCAAAAACTTTTTCACCTGCATTCTTTTCTACCGGCACAGGTTCGCCAGAGATCATGCTTTCGTCGACGTAAGAAGATCCAAAGGTCACCGTACCATCAACCGGAATTTTGTCTCCGGGTTTTACTATAATGATATGTCCGACTTTGACAGAAGCAATCGGAAGCTCCTGCTCCACACCATCAACAATCACGGTAACGGTTTTGGGCTGCAAACCCATCAGCTTCTTAATAGCCGATGAAGTGTTTGACTTTGCCTTCTCTTCCAGCAGTTTTCCGAGGGAAATAAATGCTACAACGACGGCCGCGGCTTCGTAGTACACGTGGGCGTGAACACCACGTGCATGCCAGAAGCTGGGAAAGAATGTATTGAATGTGCTAAATAAGAATGCTATGCCGGTAGACAAAGCCACCAACGTATCCATATTGGCTTTACCGAAGCGGGCTTGTTTTACAGCATTGATAAAGAAACTTCGGCCGAAGTAAAAGATTACTGGCGCGGTTAACATCAAAGAGATATAATTGGCGTAAGGCATGTCCATGAGAAACATGCCGATAACGACAACCGGTATTGATAGAATAATAGAACCAACGGTTCTTCTCTTAAGATCTTCGTAGTGTTTGCGTTGGGCTTCTTCTTGTATGGCCTTGGGATCTTCTACGTCTACCACAAGGTCGTAGCCGATAGAGCGTATTGCAGTTTGCAGGTCTGAGGGTTTGGCTAGCGTGGCATCATATTCTACTGAGGCGGTTTGATTGGCGAAGTTTACGGCTGCATTTTTTACGCCCGGTACGGTCTTTAGCATGGATTCTACACTCACCGCGCAAGCGGCACAGGACATTTCGAGTACAGGGAACGTGTTTCGCGTAGTATTGGCTGACATATTGAGTTGTGTTTTTAAGTTAGATCACACTACAATAATACAGGTAGAGGGGGCTTTTAGTTTTACATTTAAGAGGGAATGATTTACATCATTCCTTTGTGGTACTTGGTGTCTTAGTGTCTTTGCAGCTAAAGATCCGGTCATTGACACAAAAGCACTAAGGACCAACTAGGATGAGTTTGGTGGGTGATATTGACGGATAGACGTTCGAATTCTCAACGAGCCGTCATCAAGAGCCTGGACGGAGAGTGGGCGGAGCGAAGGATCTTATGGAGGATAGTTGTACCCAACGTCGGTTCAGCCTAAGCGCGCTACGGGTTCTGATGAACGTGATCCCTGACTGCCGCCTGGCTGCTTCGCGCTCTCGCGCATGCCACCTAAGCTCTGGATGATGTTTTAAAGAGTATTAAGAATTTTTTCGGACCACATTGAACAATTCGTTAAATTTAGTGAGCCCATCCGTAACCATGAGAGTTATCGTCGTCCTATTATTGGTTTTTAAGGTTTTCGTTTTGCCGGCGCAAAATGATAGCCTAAGAAGAGAACTTACCCGCCATCATCCGGATACGACGCGGGTGCTACTATATGTAAACCTGGGCTACAGCTTCATCGTAAGCGACGCCGACTCTCTGGCCCACTACGCCACACAAGGCTACCACCTGGAAAAAAAAAGATCGGATATAAAAGAGGTGAAGCATTAGCATTGTTGCGCATAGGGCAGTCCAGAGCCAAGATTAACTCAAACTACCAGGGTGCGCTTAGCGCTTTCGACGCCGCACTAACACTAGCCAACGAGATAGGTGATGATGATATCAAAGCGCGATGCTATGGCAACATTGCCATTATCTATATCGAGCAAAATAGTTTTCAGGCAGCGCTGGAATACTCGCGGAAGCAACAAGAGCTTTGGGAAAAATTGCATAATGAACAGTGGATAGTAGGCACGCTGATGAACATTGCCGAGATCTACTTCGAAATGGACAGCATCAATAAGGCGGAAGAGATCCTCGACTACAGCGACAAAAGGTTAAAAGTGCCGGAGTTCGAAATCGAAATGCTTCTCAAATATGCGCTTATCCGTGAGCGCCAGAACAGGTATTCCGAGGCCGACAGCCTGCTGAACATGATCAACGAAAGAATTCATGACGCTAAAGGCCTGGAGAACTACAAAGGCAGATCGTTGTATCTACAAGGTAAAATGAGTGTTGTCCGCAAACAGCCCGACCTGGCGCTGCAATACTTAAACAAAGCGCTCTATTTCTTCAGCATCTCAGCCGAACAACGGTGGACGTATAGAACTTATGAAATAATTGCGCTGGCGTATGAGCAGAAAGCTGATTTTAGAAATGCCTATGCAGCGGCATCGCTTGCCCATCAATATCATGAAAAAGTCTACAATAAAAGCGTACGCTCATTGGTAGATTACTGGAGTAAAGAACAAAACCGAAGGGAAGCTGAACTTTTGTTAGAAGAGCAGAACCTTCGTCTTGACAAAGAGACTGCCGAAAAACGTCTGTGGATGGTACTCGCCATCTTTTTGGTTGCCTTTGTATTGACCCTTG
Organism: Bacteroidota bacterium; assembly: GCA_049324355.1. Taxonomy (GTDB): domain Bacteria; phylum Bacteroidota; class Bacteroidia; order Cytophagales; family Cyclobacteriaceae; genus Chryseosolibacter. Next base: position 744 of record JBMOKS010000593.1, on the reverse strand, counting down.
TGTACTTTATGTTGCAGCGTGCCAAACACAGCAAGTCGCTGGAAAAAGAGAAAAAGAACGTTGAAATGAAGAATGAGCTGCTACAACAACATCAGCATGAGCTAGCTGCCGTAAACGCGGAACTGAAGGCGCAACACGAAGAGATAGCCGCGCAAAGAGACCTTGTGCTGGCACAGAAAAGTTCTCTTGAACACGCACAACGGATCATCGAAGCTAAGAACGAAGAGATAAGCCTCAAGAACGAAAATCTTGAAAAGGAGGTTTACATTCGAACCAAAGAAATAGTAGAATATAATCAACAATTAGAACAGTTTGCGTTTATGTCGGCTCACAACCTGCGCGGTCCTGTGGCCCGCATACTGGGCCTGGGACACTTGCTGGAACTTCCTCGTAACACTCGCGAAGATGTTGCCATCAAAGACAAATTGATAAAAACCACCCGCGAACTCGATAAAGTAGTAAATGACCTGAACACGATCTTGGAGATAAGGAACGACCACACCAAAACAATAACTGAGGTAGACTTGGAAAAAGAAGTGAGAGAGATAGAAGCCAGCCTCGAAAAAGAGATAGCTGAAACACAAACCAAAATAGAAACCGATTTCACCACCAGCTCACTGCGTGGCATTAAACCTTATATCGATAGCATACTGTTGAATCTGATCAGCAATGCCATCAAGTATCGTCACCCGAGAAGGGCTCCTGAGATCACGATCAGGTCTAACCGGGCGGGAGAAAAAATAT